>JAODNA010000074.1 GCA_025465135.1 Frankiales bacterium
CTGGTTGTGTCCGTCTGGACGCCGGCGACGGCGGCGCTCGAGGAGCGGCTGGAGACCGCGGCGTCGAGGTTGTCGAGCAGCCCGGCCCGGATCGCGGTGAGCCGGCCGAGCAGGCTGGTCGTGTCCGTCTGGACGCCGGCGACGGCGGTGCTCGAGGCGCGGCTGCTGGTGGTCGCGTCGACCTGGTCGACGTAGCCGCCGACGGGGACCTCGAGGGCGACGTACCGGGTTGTGGTCAGCGACCCGCCGCCGTCGACGCGGACGATCAGGTCCTTGGTCGGGTTGGACGCGAAGCTGACCCGGTAGAAGCCCAGGCTGATCTCGGTGACCGTGACGGCGGGGGCGCCGGCGCTGCCGTCCTTATAGGCGGCGGTGCCGGTCGGGGTGAGGCCGGTGACGGGTGCGCCGCTGGTGTCACGGAAGAAGACGGCAGCGGTGCGGGCCTCGCTGGTCTGCCATCGCTCGGCCACGGTCAGCTCTGGGTGATCGTGGTGGTGTAGGCGATCGACACGGCGGAGGTCTTGGCGAAGGGTCCGATGATGACCCGGTTGAACATGGTGCTGGTGCCGTTGACGGTGCCGTTGAAGATCCCGGCCTCGTTCCAGGTGAAGTTCGCGACGGCGGTGCCGAAGGTGCTCTTCCAGGTGGCCACGAACGCTGACCGGGAGGGGTAGGTGGCGTCGACGGTCTGCAGCAGCACGGAGCCGGTGACGGTCGGGTTGAGCTTGGTCTGGCCGGCCGCGGCCGCGGTGGAGTCGGTGCCGACGCCGATGGCGGCGAAGGCCACGATCGGGGAGCCGATCGGCATCCCCCCGAGCCGGTCGAGGTAGGCCTGCTTGCCGACGTCGACGATGAGGTTGGTGACGACGGGCGTCTCGTAGACGAGCGGGTTCTGCGGGACCTGCAGCCCGGTGCGCGGGTCCAGGCCCAGGACGATGTCCCCGCTGTAGACCGCGAAGTGGTGCCGGCCGACGACCTTGCCGTCGACGACTTGGCCCATGGCCTCGTCGAGCTGCTGCAGGGCGAGCCCGCGGGTGTCGAGGTCGGTGAGCAGGCTCATCAGGTCGCGTCCGGGGCGGGCTGCACGGTGAGGCCGGTGACGTCGATCGTGGGTGGCGGTGGTGGCGGCAGGGCGGGCTCGGCAGGGATGACCACCGCGGTGGTGGACTCCCAGACCTCGTGGCCGCCGCACTCGGCGCAGACGGTCGTGACCACGTGCGTCACGGGGGCGTCGGGGGCGACGTAGGTGACGGGGACGTAGACGCCTGGCTCGACCTCGACCTGCTTGGTGGTCTCGGGGCGCGTCTCGCCGGTCGCCAGGAGCAGCTTGGCGGCGTCGGGGTGCCCGCAGGGACCCCAGACGGTGTCGCTGTCGACCTGCTCGAGGCGGCTGATGCCGTCGTCGGTGCTCACGGTGGTCCGCTCTGTTAGGCGTTGAAGGTGATGCGGAGCTCGCCGCGCGCGCCGACCGCGCCGGCGCCTGGGGACGTGGCGGACCCGCCGCCTCCGCCGCCTCCGCCGCCGGCTGCGTTACCGGCGACTCCTGCAGCGGTTGTGCCGGCGCCGCCCGCGCCGGCGCCGCCGCCGGTGCCTGCTGTGCCCGCGGTGCCTGAGGCTGCTGCTCCGCCGTTGCTGGTGGGGCCTGCGCCGCCGCCTCCGCCGCCGCCGGTGCCTAGTGCTGCTCCGGCTGCTCCGGCACCGCCGGCGAAGGTGGTGGTGCCGACGTTGGCTGTGGCTTGTCCCCCGCCTCGGGCCAGGACGAGGTTGGTGGCGGAACGCAGCAACGCGGTGTTGCCGCCAGCGCCTGCGTTCGCTGCGCCGCCGGCGCCGACGACCGCGGTGAGGGTCTCCCCCGCGGTGGCGGAGATGGTTGCTCGTGCGTAGTCCCCGCCGGTGCCGCCGGTGCCGCCGTTGGTGGTGCCGGTGGCGCCGCCCTTGCCGCCGCCGTAGCACTCGACGGTGTAGTTGCCGGTGTAGGGCGGGATGAAGTTGCTGCTGCCGGCGGTGGCGTAGAAGACCTGCATGGTCTGCGCCTCGGTCGGCGTCGTGGAGGTCTCGCCGGGCTGAAGCAGCTCGAGCAGGTTGGCGTCGGCCGGTGCGGCCGCTGTGTCGCCGGGCTGCTGGACGTCCAGTGCGAACAGCTGGGCTTCGGTGGGCGTGGCTAGGGCGGTCTCGTCGACGGTGACGGCAACGTCGAGCGTGCCGACGGCGTCGACGGTCACAGCGGAGCCGGCAGGGGCGCCGCCCCCGCTGCCCCCTGCGAGCGGCGGTTGCGCGGCCTGCTGGGACAGGCCGTCGCTCACCTACCTGGTCTCAGGCTTCTGAGCCGGGCGGGTCTCCTTCACGGGCGCCTTGGGCGGGTCGGGCAGCTCGAAGGCGGGCTGGTCCTCGTGCAGCTCGGCGTGGCCGGCGTTGACCAGGTGCAGTGCCTCGTCGTCCTGCAGGACGATCCGGCCGCCGGTCTCGGGCCAGTCCTGGCCGTCGATGGTGCCGGACATGGCGAGCTTCATCTTCACGGCGATCACGGTGTTCGTCCCCTTGCGTTGTGAGTGGTCTTGTCGAGGTAGCGCGGGCAGGATTCGAACCTGCGGTCTCGGGCTTATGAGGCCCACGGGGACGGCCGAGCTCCCCTACCGCGCCTGGTGCCGGCGCCCCACCCGCGGTGGCAGGGTGGGGCGCCGGAGACTGCTAGGCGGCGTTGCCGGTGAAGACCTTCAGGGCGCCGGTCTGGTCGACGGTGATGCCGTCGGCGCGCAGGATCGCGCGCCAGGTGACCTGGTCGGTGTTGAAGGCGAACTCGTTGCTGCGCTCGAGGCGGATGCCGTTGACCATCCGGACGAAGTAGCGGCTGAAGTCACCGAAGATGACCGACTTCGCCGACAGCCCGACGGGGGCGACGAACGGGTCGGTGACGATCGGCTTGCCCAGGAGCATGTCCGGGGCGCCCATCGTCATGGCCGGCTGGAACAGGTAGTAGCCGGCCGAGTCCTTGAGCTTGCGCAGGTTGCCCAGGCTCGAGTCCTTCATGACCCAGGCGCAGCTCTTGCTGTTGCGGTAGGGCGCGATGACCGAGAAGTGCAGGTCGATGAGGTTGTCGGCCGTGAACGCGCCAGCGACGCCGGCGCCGCCCGTGACGCCGGTGGAGGCTGACGTGACGATGCCGGTGGGCTGGCCGGTGCCGGTGCCGGTGATGGCGTGACCGCCGAAGCCGTTGCCCAGGGCCCGGCCGAGCTCCATCGCGAGGTAGCCCTCGAGGTCGACGGAGGTGTCGGTGATGAGCTCGTTGGACAGCTGCAGCAGGATGGCGTACTTGTAGGCGCCGAGGGCGCGCTGCGTGAACGCCGGGTCCGAGGCGCTGATGGCCGAGCCCTCACCGATGATCGTGGCGGTGGAGTGCGCCGTGGTGGTGCTGACCTGGATGACCTCACCGCTGTCGGTGTTGAGCATCGTCGGGCCGGCCATCATCACACCGGAGACCTCGATGAGGTGGTCGACGAGCCGGTCGTAGAAGGACGTCTTGACGGTGTTGCCACCGGCGGTGGCGGTGCCCTTGGACAGGGCACGGGCGTCGAAGTCCATGCCGCGGTTGCGCCAGCCGGGCTTGAGCTGCCCGCCGGAGCGCAGGTCGATCGGCTTGCCGGCCGCGAGCAGCGACCGGACGGTCGGGGCGCTCTGGTCGGCGGGGGCCTCGGCCTCGGGGTCGATGCGCAGGTCGCGGAACGCCGCGTCGGCGTCGGCGCTGCGCTTGTCGGCCTCGAGGACCTCGGCGAGGCGGGTGTCGGTGGAACGCAGCTCGGTGTCGATCTGGTCCCAGGCGGTGCGCTCCTCGACGGTGAGGTCGCGCTCCTCGGCGTCGACCTTGTCGGTGATGGCGCGGGCCTGGACGACGAGCCGGTTGCGCTGCTCGAACAGGCGCTTGGCGAGTGCTGCAGACATGCAGGTTCTCCTTGGAAACGGGAGAAGCCCGCCGGGCGCCGGCGGGCTTCGAGAGGTGGGTGGGGTCGTGGTGGCGGACCGCGGTGTCGCCGCGGCCCTCGCTACAGAGCGGTCAGCCCAAGGCGGCGACGAGCAGGCACGTCCGGTGTCGCCGGCGGCGCCTCGCTGCGCTGCTCCCCGAGGAGCTCGCCGAGGGTGTTCGTTCCAGCTGCGGCCACCACGGCCGCAAGATCGAGCCCGCGGGCCTCGGACAGCGACCGCAGGCCGGTCGTGGCGTCGAGGTAGGCGGGGCGGGTGACGGGGCTGACGTCGGCCAGGCGGGCGCGCAGGACCCGGCGCAGGGGGAAGCCCTGCTCGGTCCAGCCCCAGTCGTCCTCGTCGCAGTAGAAGCCGAAGGAGGACTGGGTGACCAGGCCGTTGCGGACCTTGGAGACCAGCGACACGGCGGTCGGGTCGTCGAGGTAGGGCACGCAGCGGTAGTCCAGGCCGGTGTCGTCGACCTGCAGCACGAGGTTCACGCCGGTCCGGCCGACGACGAGGTTCTCGTCGTGGTTGAACAGGCAGACGACGTCGGTGCCTTCGAGGTCGCGGGTGAAGGCGCCCGGGTCGATCTCCTCGACGAAGCCGCCGAGGTTCTGGCTGAGCTTGTTGAAGACGGCGGCGTACCCGCCGATGGCGTCCGCGGTGCCGTCGGCGCCGGCGCGGATCTCGACGGGCTGCGTCCAGAAGCGACGCTCGAGGGTCTTGGTCATGCGGCTGCTCCGGGCTCGGCGGTGTCGCCCGTCGACGCGGAGGTCGACTTGAGCTTCCCGTTGGGGGTGATGGTGATGGGGACGGCGGCGAGCTCGGTGAGCTGCTCGGGGGTGAGGGGGCGCTTGCCCTCCTCGAACCGGGCTTCGGTCGGGGTGAGCTGGTGGGAGGCGATGCCGATGGCCCGTGCCTCAAGCCGGCTCTTGAGGTCGCCGGCGAGCAGCTGCTCGGTGTTGAGCTTCACGAAGTAGGGGGCCGGGATGAGCCGGGTGAAGTGCTCCTCGAGCGCCGTGATGTACGGGGCGAGGGTGAAGGTCACGAAGTCGATCGCGCGCTGCTCACGGTTGGCGTAGGTGAGGCTGTTGCCGGCGTCTCCGCCGATCATCTCCGGGGGGACGCCGAAGATCCGCGCGACCTGGCTGATGCTGAACCGCTGGGTCTCGAGGAACTGCGACTCGTTGGGGCTGACCTGGATGCCCTTGTACTTCGCGCCCTGGCCCAGGACGGCGATGCCGCCGCCTTGGCGCAGCTCGGTCCAGCGCTTGCGCAGGGTGTTGGCCTCGACGTCGTCGAGAGCCTGGTCGGTCTCGAGTACTCCGCTGGGCTGGCCACCGGTGTCGAACCAGTCGCTGCCGTACTGCTGGGCGGCGAGGCCGGCCTCGTAGACCTTGCGGAACTGGCCGATGGGCGACAGGCCACGGACGCTGCCGGGCTCGACGAAGGTGGCCATGTGGATGATCTCGCTGTCCGACAGCGGGCCCATCGCGCGGTAGT
Source organism: Frankiales bacterium (assembly GCA_025465135.1). GTDB lineage: Bacteria > Actinomycetota > Actinomycetes > Mycobacteriales > SCTD01 > RYN-124. The sequence continues at coordinate 5,461 of JAODNA010000074.1, forward strand.
GGTAGGTCGCGCCGACGTCGGGGTACTGGGCGTCGTTGACCGTCACCAGGTCGGGCTGCAGCCACGCGACCTGGCTGGGGAAGGCGGTGAGGGCCGCGTCGGTGAGGTTCGGTCCGCGCAGCGGCAAGCCGTAGGTGTTGCCGCGCAGGACGAGGCTGTTGACGGCGCGGTACTTCCACTCCCCTGGCGTCTCGCGGCGGAAGGGCGCGCGGAAGATGGGCTGGCTGCGGACCTTCTCCGCGGTGCCGTCCCCGAGCTCGCGGAACACCTCGATGGGGCAGCCGGCGACCTTGCTGCTGATCAGGCGCGCGCAGGCGTAGACGGCGACGTGCGTCATGGAGGCCTGGGTCTTGTAGCTCTCCCAGTCGCCGCCGCTGCCCCAGACGTCCTGGTAGGACACGGAGCGCTTCTCGGGGGTGGGGCTGGTGCGACGCAGCAGGCTCACTGGTCGTCGCCGCCGTCGTGGATGATGCCGATGGCGGTCGTGACGGTGCCGAGCAGGATCCCGCCCAGGCGCCAGTCGAAGGCGCCGACGCTGATGCTGGTGATGGCGATGCCTGCGGCCTGCAGGACGTCGAGCAGGGAGGGTCGGCGGAGCACGAGGCCTCCTTCAGAGGATGAGGCCGAGCGCCCCGCCGCCGATGGCGTCGAGGCCCTTCTTGGCGAGGGTGATCGCCACGAGCGGCGAGATGTCGGTGTTGTCCTTGCGGTCCCAGGCCCAGGCGTCGCCGAGGGTCCGCTTGCGCGCGGCGAGCAGGGCATCGGTGAGGGGCTGCTGGTTGCCGCGGTGCGCGATGCGCTTGGTCTTCACGGCGTCGTACAGGGCGCCGCAGGCCTGCCCGTACTCGCGGGTGCTCACGAGGGTGAGGCGGACGCCGGCGCGCTCGAGGTCGGTGATCAGGGACCCGGCGGGGCCGGCGGGGTCGAGCATCAGCGGGTGACTGCGGTGCTTGCGCTGGAACTCGACCATCCGCTCGACGACCCAGCTGGTGCCGGGTTCGCGTAGCGCGACCTCGAGGTGGGTGCGGCCGTCCGTGCGTAGGCCCGCGATCGCGATCGAGGCCATCGACCGGTCCGGCGGGATGTCGAGGGCGGGCACGACCCGGCCGGTGGCCTTGGAGTCTTCGTCGATGCAGGCTTCCCAGTCGTCCATGGGGATGACGGCTTCGGTCCGGCTGTCGCTCCAGACCGAGAGGCGTTCGCGGGCGAACTCCTCGGCCGGCAGTGCCTGGCGTTCCTTCTCGATGAAGTCCTCGGTGAGCCGGTAGCCCAGGGCCGGGTTGGCGTCGGCCCAGGCCTGCCGGTCGTCCATCCAGCAGCCGGTGCGGCTGAAGTGGTGGTCGCACTTGTCGTCGTCGCACTCGCCGGGCTCGGCGGAGTACTCCAGGTACGCCAGGGACTTGGCATCGCCGGCGATGCCTCGGACCCGGACGGCGTTGAGCTGCTCGCTGTCGACCATGCCGGCGCTGCTGGCGTACCAGATCTGCGGGTTGGGGCGGGCGGCCATGGTCGGCATGAGGGCGGCCATCGCGGCCGGTCCGAGCTCGTAGGCCTCGTCGAGGATGATCAGGTCGCCGCTGAAGCCGCGGCCGGAGCCCTTGGACCGGGCGAGGAAGCGCAGGCGGGCGCCGTTGTGGAGCTCGATGCCCTGCTCGCCGTTGGCCTCCCGGATGGCCTTGACCTGGGCCATGAGCTCGGGGCTGTTCTTGACGACGCTCTTGATGCGGAGGAAGGCCTCGGCGGCGGTCTTGAACTCGTGGGCGGTATGCACGATGAGGCGCTCACCGAACAGGAACAGCCCGGCGAGCTCGCGGGCCATGAGGATCTCGCCCTTGCCGTTCTGCCGGCTGACGACCAGGCCGACCTCGAACGAGGTCCACTTGCCGTTCGGGGCTTCGCCCAGGGAGTCCAGTAGGCAGTGCTGCTGCCAAGGGTCGAGGTGGACGCCGTTGGCTTCGCACAGCTCGATCGCTTCGGTGCCGCTGCTGTAGCCGTAGGCCGGGACGCTACGAACCCGGGCGAGCTGCGAGCCTCTCAGCTCGACGGCGCTGAATGTCATTCGTGGCGCTCGCCTTCGGCTTCTCGGGTTCGGCCGGCGGGCGCGCCTTCTCCAGCTGCGCGATGAGGCCCTTCAGCGCGGTGGCCTGCTGCCGGGCCTCGGCCAGGGCGCCGTCGACGACGACCTGGACCTCGCGGCCGCCGTCGTCGACCTCGCGGAAGGTGATCCACTCCGCGGACCGGCCGGTCAGGATCGCGTCGAGCTGCTCGAGGCGGTCCGCGATCCGGCAGGCCTCCTCGGCGAGCAAGTCGGCGAGCGGGTCGAAGACCTTCCCGCCGGCGTGCAGCTGGCTCCAGAGCTTGCGGCCGCGGGGACCTAGGGCGCGGGAGCGGGCTGGCATGTGACCTCGGCGGGCAGGTCGACTTCGAGCTCGTCGACGACGACGGTCAGGGCCGCGGTCGTGATGCCTACCGCGTCGACGTGCAGGTCGATCGACAGGACGTCGGTGCGGGCGATGCCGTCGACCTCGACGTGCGCGGCCCAGCCGTGCAGGTGGTTGTTGCGGATCCGGAGCTTCACCGCGGCGTCGGCGCCGGCGTGGCGTACTGGTCACAGACGGCTGAGGGCAGCCACAGCCAGCTGGTGGTGCACGTCTTCGCGCAGGTGGTGATCGGCTGCATCCGGTTCTCCAGATGCGAGTGCAGGCAGTGCCGGGCCGGCTGGCAGCCGATGAGGCTGGTCAGGACGAGGGCGGCGCCGGCGATCGCCCGGGCGACCCTCACGACAGCCAGCTCGCGACGTGGACGATCGCGTGGGCGGCGCCGCCGATGGCGAGTCCGGTGACGGCGGCGCGCTGGAGCGGGTCGCGGCACCATGTCGGGACGAAGAGCCGGTCGAGCTCGCGGCGGGCGGCGCGGATGTCGCGGGTGAACTCGGCGGTGTCAGCCTTCAGGCTGACCGTCACGGAGGGCTGGGGTGCCACTGGCGGGCCGTCCTTCCGGTCTGTGCACGAGTGCGGGGAGAGAAACGGGCCTGCGTTGCGGGTCCGCAGCCGTGCGCCCCGAAAAACGGTTCGATCTGCTGGGTGCCCTCACCAGTCCTGGGAGGTCGGCATGGGGGCTGCAGCTGCCTTCTTGCCCCACCTGCGCTTGGCCCCGAGCACTGCCCCTGCTCTGCGGTTGCAGCTGGCGTGGGTGATGCGGTCACCGACCGTGCCACCCAGTGCGCGTGGGATCGTGTGGTCGAGATCCAGGGCCTGTCCCTGCAACATCGGCGCACCACACATGGGGCAGGGCCTGCCGTACGCACCTGGCAGTAGGCGCTTCCTGCGTGCCTGGTGCTTGTAGCCCAGGCCCTTGGCGGTGGCGCTAGTGCTCGAGGCCACGTGCCCACCGGTGCACGTACCAGGCCGCCACCATCAGCAGGGTGCAAGGGCCGAGCACGAAGACGTCGAAGGGCCTCATGTGCAGGCCTCCAACGCAGAAGTTCCAGGGCTAACCCCTCACTCGCCGCTGCTCGTCAGCGCGGGTCCTGGTGAGGGGCGCCCCGTCTAGGAGACCGCCCGCAGTGGGTTGCGGCGGTCAGGGTGGGACGTGCAGAGAAGCGGCTTGCCATCGTCGTCGACGCGGCACCTGGTGCAGGTCAGCCAGTGCTCTGCTCGAGCACGGCCGCCGAAGTGGACCGCCGCGGCGTCAGCCAGCTGGCGGTCGGTGAGCATGAGCTAGGCAGACCGCTCGAGCACCACAGCGCCTCGACGCAGATGCGGAGGCAGCGCCAGCGACGCCCGGACAGCGTCGACGGTGCAGGCGGCGGTCTTCTTGGGCCCGAGGGCCGTGCGCGCGAGCGCGACGTCGAACTTCGCGTAGGGCGTCTCGCTGTACGTACAACCGCGGTACGTGGTCAGGCGCTTGCTCGCGCAGTGGGCCTTCAGGGTCTTCTTGGCCTCTTCGAGCTGCTTGCTGACGGCGTCGACGACGGGCTGGTCACGCAGGAAGATCTCGAGCGCTTCGGACAGCTTCAACGTGTGCTCCCGGTGTGCGCCCCCGCACAGGCGATTGTGCAGGAAGGCTGTGACACCGGCGCGGAAGCGCCGATGAGCGTGACGGTGATTCCGCAGGAATCACAGCGGGCGTTGTGCCAGCGGCCGCTGCGGTGCGTGGAGACGATCGCCCAGGCGTGCTTCACGGTGCGCCCTTGTACTTGGCCGGATCCGGGAGCTTCGGGCCGGCGTGCGCTCGGGCCTGGGCGGACTTGCAGCAGCCGCAGCCGGGGCAGCCCTTGCAGGCCTCGTGGACGGTCTGCCGGCACGGGTCGCAGACCGGTCCGCAGCTGGGGACGCTCGAGGGATCTTCCACGGCAAGGACCTCCCGAGGTGGCTTGTGGCCCGTTCGCGGTCAGCGCGTGGAGCCCTACGCAGGGGGTGTTCGGCTCTCGTCGCAACGGAGCCCCGCCGGCTGGATGGCCGGATCAACGCCGGCGTGAGTCCTGAAACGACGAAGGCCGGACCCTGTGGGATCCGGCCTTGAGTCGCGGACACACCTCTGCCGCGTTGCCTGAGACGATGCGGCACCGCGCGCGGCCGCGTCAAGCAGAACCGCCCAAGTGGGCGACTTGTCCGTGTATTCGGGTGCGCTTAGCCCGCTTCGGCCCACCTGCTGAGCTTCTCGTCGGTCACCTGTCCGCGGCCCCGTACGTCCGGCTCGTCGACCTCGATCCACTGCGCGCGCCAGTCGGCCGCGGCGCCCTCGGGCCTGGTCGTGAGCCACTCCCAGCAGTGCCGCATCCCGCCGGCGGTGCGGCAGAACGGGTTGACGCAGACGGCCCGGTCCTCGTCGCTGATGACGCTCTGCGGCTCGTAGCACTTCGGGCACTGGCTGCGGCCGGCCGAGAAGCGCGAGCCGAGCATCATGCTGGCGGCCCGGGTCGCCAGCCGTGAGGCCTCTTCCCGTACGAACCGGAACAGGAAGTCGTCGCCGGCGATCGCGACGATGGAGCTGCGCAGGAACGCGATCGCGGCGAGGACCGAGGGCATCGGCTCGAGGATGTCGTCGAGGGCCTGGCGCTCGCGGAACACCGGGCCGGCCTTGAGCGCGCGCCGGACCGAGTCCTCCATGCCGAGCACGGTGGGCTCGAACCCGGGCTGGTAGTTCTCGACGTCGTCGAGCTCGGCGTCGGTGCAGCGGTCCTGGCTGGACTCCCCCGTCCAGTACGAGCCGCCGATGAAGTCCAGGGCCTCGGCGTTGAACGGCAGAGCCGACCCCGGCTTGCCGCCGCCGGCGCCGCCGATCGACCGGACCATCGGCCACTGCTTGACCTCCGGGTAGAGCCACGCGAGGCCGCGGTGCTCCACTCCGTTGTCGTCGATCGACGCGTCACCCAGCAGCTGCTCGAGCAGCTGCACGCGTCGGTCGTGCTCGTCGTTGACGGCCTGCAGGCTTGCTCTTGCTTCAGCGGATCCCATGGAAGTCCCACCCCGAATGTTCAGTTATCCCCCGCCTGATCACGGTGTCACGCTGTGTGGCCCGCTGTCTCCTCTGGGTGAGGACTTGGTACGAACGGACTAGGACAACCGGGGTCGAAGCGGTCAGAAGCGAGCCGCCACGACTGACGATGGGTGACAGGCCGGGCACGGGCGCAGCGGCCGGTCCTCGTCGTCGACGACGTACCGCGCTCCCCCGCGGTGCCCATCGCAGGCACCGCATGGCGGCGGAATGGTCGGCGACGGCGACCGTTCCACGTCGCCGTCGACGTCGCGCTGAGCGCTGGTGTAACCGGTGCTGTAACCGGCCGAGCCTGCGGGAATGGTCGCCCCGGCCGACCGTTTCGGAAGCAGGAGCTCCCAGGGCGTGATCCACGCTCGAGCCGAGCGTGGCGCGCCCTTGGCGAGCACGCAGGCGATGGCCTCCTGGACGAGCGCCTCGAGGCCGCAGAGCTCGAGCTGGGCGGCGATCATCGCGGCCTGTGGTGGCTCGAGGTCCCAGGGCACCGCGGCGGCACGGCGGTCGACGGCGTGCTTCAGCTCGAGCAGCCGCTTGTCCACAGCCGGAGCCGTCGATCTGCGCGCCGGCTTCGCGCGGCTAGCGCGCAGCGCTGCCGGTTCTGGTTCTGGGTCAGGTTCTGGGTAGGGGGGCGTAGCTCTCCCCCTTTCCTCCTCCTTTCCTCCCCCTTTACGCCCCGCTTTCTTGGGCAGATAGGGGGCGCTACGTCCCCTATCTGGAAGAGTGTCCACATCGTCGTCCACAGCGGGCTCGGTGTCCCCGTCGCTCGCGGTGGAGCGCTTGCGCTGGCTCGGTGGCCAGGCCAGGTCCCGCACGACGTCAGGGTCTCTGCCCATGACGACGGCGTACTCGTTGTGCCTTCCTCTGCCGGGCACGGTGGGCCGGCGTACGAGCAGGAGGCCCGCGGCCTCGAGCTCCTTGATGACGTCGCTGACGGTCTTCTTGTCGCACCGGGCAAGCTCGGCGATGCGGGGCCGGCCCGGGAACGCGCGGACGCCCTGGTCGTTGGCGGCGTCGGCGATCGCCCACAGGACGCACAGCTGCGTCCTGTCGGTGATCGGGCTCTCGTAGAGGACCCAGGTCGTGCAGCGCTGGCTCACCTGGTACCTCCTGTCATCTGGATCTGGGCGGCCTTCATCGGCGCGGCACGGTGGCCGCGCTCGGGAGCGGGTTGGTTCACGTGGTCATGCGCCGCCTCTCGGGCATGGGTGAGAAGCGCGCGTCGACGGTGCGACGGCGCGCGGTGACGGCTGCAGCGGGTGGCCCGCGCACCGAACGGTGATTCTGTGCAGTCACGACGAGCCTTGGGCGGTGATGACCGCAGCCATCAGCTGCATGGCCTGCAGGTCAGTGAAGCCGGCCGCGACCAGCGATACGAACCACTCGTGCAGCGACAGCGACGCCTCGGACAGGGCGGTGAACGGGTCAGCGCCTGGCGTTGCTCCTTGGGTCATCGCTGCCTCTTCGCCCGGGCCTTGTAGATCGGCACGACGACCTGTCCCTTCGTCGACGCCGGCTTGCCGCAGGTCGCGAAGTGCGGAAGGTGCAGGTGCTCGTGGGTGGCGCAGGGCAAGTCAGCGCTGACGATGCGGGCCTGCGCGCGGCCGGCGCCGTCGACGTGCACAGCGACGTTGCCGGCGACGTCCTGCTCGAGGTCGAGCGGCATCGCCTTCCCAGCTGCCGTCCTCGCGAAGAAGATCCGGGCACCACAGCCAGCACGCCCACAGGTCACGGCGAGGCGCTCGAGGAACAGCTGGCTCATCGGCTGCACTCTTGCCAGACCGCACCGAAGACACCGGGGTGCAACGGGTTCTCCAGGTGGGCCGCCGTCTTCCGGTACAACGCTGGACGTCCTTGGGCCTGCTCAACGTCGTTGCGCGCCTGCAGCACGCCGGCGAAGTACCACCAGCCCGGGCCGTAGCCCGAGCCCGTCAGGACCTCGACGGGCTTTCCGTCGAAGGGTTGCGCGGTCACAGCGGTCGCGTATTGACGATGCGAGGACCGTCCCCGCTCCCGGCAACCTCGGGGTGGCTAGCGCACAGTCGGCAGATGCCCTTCCCGACCCCTGGAACGTCGGTCGGGATGCTCGCCCCGTTCCACTCATGCCCCCCGTGCTCACGCCCACAGAGGTTGCAGGGGAGCCAGAAGTAGCCACCCGAGCGCGCCCAGGCGCGGTGCATCCACCGAGGGAGCAGCGATAGGCGGTGTGCCGCCCCAGCGCCTGTCATGAGAGGTACTCCTGTCCCCAGGCAACCGCAGCCAGGAGGGCCTCCGCGATCTTGGTCGCGTTCGTGCCATCGAAGTCGGCCGACAGCCTCTCCACCGGCTTGGCCTTCTCGCCCTCGTCCCAGTCCTCCGGGCGGCGCTCAATCGTGAGGTAGACGTGTCCCGTCTCTTCGCCGTCGATCGTAACGCTGACCTCGACGGTGAGCACGCTGTCGTCCTCAGCCAGATCGAGCACCAGGCGCGGGCCGTGCGACGTCCCAGCGAGCGGGTCAGTCATTGGGCCAACTCCCAGTCTGGCGGAAGCATAGGACGGCATCCACGACGTAGGTCGCGCCGTCCCGCCGCATGAAGTAGTCCGCCACCTGGCGAAGAACCTCTTCACGGACCTCCTCGGGGATCGGACGATAGGTCTCCTTCCGCACCGAAGGCAGGTTCGGTGCCGTCATGCCGCGCACCTGGTGCAGATGCCTGGGTCAGCGGTCCACCAGCACCCGCCAAGGCAGGCTTGGGACTCGGTGCAGCCGCACTCGCGACAGCGCCGCTCCACGAGCTCGAGCAGTGTCTCGTCCTCGCGTGTGAGTGCGACCACGTACGACAGGCCGGCCTGTGCTGCAGCTCCTCGAGGTCCGAGGCTGTCGACTAGGTCTTTGGCTGCCTGGTGAGTCGCGCAGGACAGCAGCTGACCCTGAAGCCGGCACGCCATGGAGTGCTGCATCTGCCAGCCATCCTCCTGGAAGGTAAGGAAGTGCTCAGGCTGCAGCGACTCGAGCGCATCGACCACCAGCTGCGCGAGGCCTTCGTCGGACCCGTGGCCCTCGTTGGCGTCCTGGGCGTCGAGGCCTGCGCGCAGCGCCGCGCTGATGACCTCGAGCACCGAAGGCGGCGTCGGCGACGTCACCGAAGCCCCAGGAGTCTGAGGAGGGCTGCGGTCGCTGTCCGTTCGCCCGTTGGGAAGCGCAGGACCTCGAAGTCAGGCTGGTCGGGGAGGCCGCGCCACACGCCCTGGCATCCACTACCTGCGCAGGCGTGCTCGAGCTCGGCATGGCCAGCTGGCTTCGAGCACACGCAGTAGTCCGCCTGCGCGCCACAGGTGGGCTGCACCGAAGGGGAACTAGGTGCGGTCACTGAAGACCTCCTCGAGGAGGTCGGCGTCCTTGGCTCCGTCGAAGAGCTGACCTCTGAAGGTGACGAAGGTGCCGAAGCTCGAGCCCGACGCGACCATGCGTTCGGCCGCCTCGCGGCGCCATGGATCCTGGTCCCAGTCGATGCCGTGCTGGACCAGGTGCTCGACGAGCTCAGCTGAAGTCGCGAACACCGGGGTGACCGGGGTGCCCTCGCTCACGGTCTCGTACAGGCACCAGCCAAGCTCGTCAGCCGGCACGTCGAAGTCGGGCATGTACCGGTCCGAGTCGGGACGGGTGCCGGCGTACTTCTCGTAGGGGTAGTGCTCGAGCACCTCGGCCGCCGAGGTGAGGAAGACCGCGCGCTCGAAGGTGTTCCCGTCCGCCGCGTAGATCTGGTAGGCGACGGGCTCGTCGCGAGTGCCGTCGCCGTTGAGGTAGCCGTCAGGCCCGTGGTAGTTCAGCAGGAACGCGATGTGCTCGTGCGTCCCCTCGTCCCACTGTCGCTTCCCCTGGTCCCACTCCTCCTGCCGCGAGGACAGCGGGCCCGCGAAGAGGGCCTGGAACATCTCATCAGGCCCGTGCAACCGCGACTCGGGACCGCCACGGTGTGCTCGCATCTCCTGCTGGAAGCGCCAGTGGGGGTTGGGTTCGACCGGATGCTTCCAGTCGACAGGAACACGGCGGACCTCGCGGCTCACCGCTCGTCGTCCCATGCCTGCATGGCGTTCTTCACCATGTCGACCGCTTCACGACCCCGGCTCGTGCGCAGTCGGAGTGAGAAGACGGGGCAGCACGTGGACGAGGTGTCGCGACCGCTGACGGTCACTGCCGTGAGCAGCATCCCGATGGGCATGCCGGGGGTCTTGCCGGCGACCTCGGCCGCGTGCGCCTTCCTCTCGTCCTCTGCGCTCGCCTTGTCGATCGCTGCGCGTACCTCGTCGGAGGTCATGGTCGGTGGCGTGAGACAGAAGCGGTCCCACGGGCACGTGGCACAGAGCATGGCGGGCGCGGCCCCCGCAGCTAGGGCCTGCTGCACCTTGGCGTAGTCGTTCACGCGATCTCGCCGGTGTAGTCGGGGTGCTTCGCCTCGAGGTGCCGACGCAGCTGCACGAAGGATCGCTTACAGCACGGGCACAGCGCCGCGGCTGCGCGCTTCTTCGCCTTGGTCGCGACGCCCTTGTACGCCGCGGCCTGGCGGTCACTGGCTTCACGCCGCTCGCGCTCGCGTAGTGCGCGGGTGTTGGCGGCCGCGAGCTCCTGGCTGAGCTGCTCGGCGCGCTTCTCCTCGGCACGACGAGCGGCCCTCTCCCGGTCGAGCTCGTCCTTGCACCAGGCGTTGTTGTGCCCGTTGGGGCACGTGAAGTTGTCTCCGTCCCGCCGGCGTCGCTTCTCGTAGTCCTCGGTGATGCCGAAGACGACACCGCAGTTGGCGCAGTCCAGGACGTACAGCGCCAGCTCCATGGTGATGCCCTGGCGCCCGCTGATCCGGATCTTCTCGGTCGTGGCCATCTAGGTCTCCTTCTCGATCGACACGAGGTAGCTGCCGCTGGGTGCGGTGATGCGGATGGCGTCCATGAAGCCGCCGGCGCCGTCGTGCTCGGGCACGACGTCGTGGGTCGAGATCCCGTCGCCGGTGGGGGCACGCAGTAGGGCACCCAGGACCCACCCGATGCGCAGTGCGTGGTCGCCGTCGACAGGGTGCTGTGGGGTGCGCACCGAAGCGGCCTTCGGTGCAGTCATCGTCGCCACCATCGCGGCGGAGAAGCCGGGCCCTTGTTGTAGTCCATCGCCTTCGCCGCGAGCAGCGCCTGCCTGCGGGTGAGCGGACCGATGGGCTGCGCGTACTGCTGCGTGAACGGAGTCGGCGCAGCAGACGCCTTGAGCGCGGGGTTGGCCTCGGCCCAGCCGAGCTGGGCAGTCATCGCCGCCACCAGCTGCGCCGACATCCTGTCGAAGGCGGCCGCCAGGGCAGCGCTGTTGTACGCGAAGCTGCTCGAGCTCACCATCAAGGTGGGACCGCGCTGGGTGTCCCTCATCTGCTTTTGGACGTTGGCGTAGCAGCTGCGGTCGCAGTGGTGCGTGATGAGGCTGCTCATGTCCTGCGGCGGGTACAGCCCCACGAGGTCCTCGACGTCGCCCATGAGACGGAGCCCAAGGCCGAGCATCTCCGCGACGGGCCGTGGGAGGTAGCGCAGCCTCTCGCGTGCACCCTGGGTCCGAGGCGCGATCGCGAGGAGCTTCACCTTCTCTGCCCGGAAGCCGTGGGTGCCGAGGATGACCCGGCCACTGGCTTCGAAGACGCCGAAGAAGTCGGCCCTGACGATGCGGTGGTCGTCTGGGTCGTACCAGCCGTAGAAGCCGCATGCACACGCTGCGTCGGGTGACGCGTGCCGATCCGGCTCCGGTCCCAAGGCGCCCAAGACGTAGTCATTCATCGCGTACGACCGCCCGCAGCCGCAGGGGCACTCGACGCCGTTTCCCTCCATCCGGGCCTTGGCGCGGTCGTACTGCACGACGTTCGCGCAGGCCGCGGTGTCCTGCAGCTTCCAGATGTGATTGACCCCGGTGGAGGACAAGCCCTCCGGGGTGAGAGCGAAGGTTCGGTAGCCGCGCAGCGCGGCGGGCACCAGCTGGGGGTCGCCCTGGAACAGCGACTGGACGCTCATGCCGGGACCAGGTCCGGCTGCTCGGCCGGTGCGGGCGCGGCCGGCGTGGTGACGGGCTGCTCCTCGGGCAGAGGCTCGAACTGGACTTCCTTCTGCGGCTCGCCGATGTCGGCCATCGCTGTCTCCTTCTTCCTCGGCTGGTGCTGGCAGGGGCAGCCGCGACAGAGGTCGTGCTCGTCCTCCGAGCAAGCAGGGCAGATCACGAGGACCTGCTGATGTAGCGGTCGATGGAGGCCGTGATCCGCTTGTCCATGGCCTCGTTGGCGTGGATGACGGCCACCGAGGGGAGCTCGCTCAGGACGGCAGCCAGGACGAGCACGGCGAGCGCGATGGTCAGCAGGGCGAACTCGAGCGCGTAGGGATCCTCGGTCCAGATGGCGAGCACGGTGCCCAGGGCTTCGCCGGCCAGTGCCGACAGAGCAAAGCCTGTTCGTCGCAACGTCGTTCCCTTCAGGTTCAGCTCGCCCCGCCCGGCCTGAAACCGGGCGGGACGAGAGCCGAGGTATCCGCCTAGGAGGTCGGAGCCGGGTCGGGGGTCGGGGCCTCGGCGGCGGCCGGAGGCTCGCCCGTGGGGGCCGCAGCGGACGCGGCGGGCAGCTCGGGCCAGGCCCAGGACCCGTCGGTCGCGATGTAGCCGCTGGCGCCGCTGTCGGTGAACAGGCAGACCGACAGCGATGTCTCCAGGTCGCGGATCACGACTCCCGGGAACGTCCGGCCGTCGGGGTAGGTGACGTGCACGGTCCGCCCCATGGTCGGACGTGGGCCGGTGACCTGCTCGCCGGTCTGGGTGTCGCCCTCGAAGGTGGTGCTGTCCATGCTGTTCCTCTCGTCGTGCATCGGGATCGGGTCGTGCGTCAGGGGTGCGCCGTCAGGAGACGGCGCGGATCTTGGCGAAGCCCTCCGGGTGGGCCTGGGCGTAGGCGAGGGACTCGCGCAGTGCGACGGCGCGGTGCATCGCCTGCTCCTCGGCGGTCCAGGCCGGCGCCGAGTAGTCGAGCGCCTCCTGCATGACCCACTCGCGGCGGTAGTCCTTCAGCGGCCGGGTGTAGCGCTCCGCCTCGAGCTCGCGCAGGACCTGCGCCAGGGCGTCGCCGCTCACCGCGAGCCCATCCGGTACTGGCCAGGCCACTGGTCATCGCGCACCAGGCCGAGCGGTCCGGTGGCCGGGCCGCGGCGGGGGGCTGCACGCGGCCCGGCGACCGAGGGAGCCGGGACCAAGGTGCAACGTACGGGGTCAGGGACTCGCTCGGCGGTAGCGCGCGCGCTGGTCCTTCGTGCGATCGCAGCCCGCCGCTCGCTCACCAGCACCGCGGCGAACAGGCCGACCGCCCACAGCAGCGTCCAGCCGCCGATGATCAGCCGCTCGGCGGTCATGGCTGCAGTCCGATCGTCGACTGCCAGGCGTCGAAGGCATCCCGTGGGAACGGGTGGCTCTCGTGCAGCCGGACGACGTAGGCGGCGAGCAGCCGGAACTTGCCGAGCTGCCCGTGAGCCGCGAGGTAGGCGTCGCCGAGCTCGTCCTCGTTGGCGTCGACGCCTACCAGCGCCAGGGTCGGCTCGTCGAGGAGGTCGGCGTTGAGCTTGAGGTCCTCGAACAGGCCCTCGATGACGAGGTCCATGAGGGCTGCGTTGCCCTTCACGCTGGGCTTCGCCGACAGGGCCGCGGTCAGCGTTGCGAGGCGCTCCGCAGCCAGGCGCTCCTGCTCGAGGCGCGCGGCCTCGGCCTTCTCGCGCAGGCGCTCCTCAGCCAGGCGGTTCTTCTTCTGGGCGGCGGTCTCCGTCGCCGGCTCAGCGAAGCTGCCGCCCTTCGGCGCCGGCGGAGGCTCGGACTTGTGGCTGTTCGGGCGGAGGCAAACCTCGATGAGCTTGGGCTTGCCGTAGGAGTGCACGCCGTACGCGTGGCAGTCGAGCTTGCGGTGCTTCGCCGGCGTCGTGCGCGACTTCAACGGGTACTCGGAGATGATGTTCGAGTAGCTGACCTCCTCCATCCACCTGTCGCCCCGGGTCTCGACCAGGTCCTTGAGCTCGCTGATCTGCGTACGACGGTCGATCCGGTCGACGGCGCTGGCGACCATCACCTCGACGCTCTGCCGCATCCCGCGGCGCCGGTCGGCGATGACCCTGCTGAGCTCTTCCGGGGCGTCGGCGATCGGGCGCAGCGCGCGGGCCTCTTCGATCGTCACGACGTTCTCGAGGACCGCGTCGACGACCGCGGCCGGGAGCTCGAGCAGGCTCAGGCGCTTGTTCACGTAGCTCTGGCTCTTCGTGACGAGCCGGGCGATGTCGCGCTGGGAGTGGCCGAGGTCGGCGAGCTGCTTGAAGTCCGCTGCCTCCTGCAGCGGGGTGAGGTCCTCGCGCTGCAGGTTTGCCACGATGCGGGCGGCGATCGCCTTCTCGTCGACGAGGTCCTCGCGGACGTTGCACCACGCCGCTGCATGGCCCAACTGCAGCAGCGCCTTGCGGCGCCGGTGGCCGGACTGGATGACGAACCGCTCCCCCGCCGGCGTGACGGTGAGCGGCTCGAGCAAACCGAGCTCGTCGATCGACTCGGCCAGGTCGGCGACGTCGCCGACCGGCTCGCCGCCGCGGTTGGCCGGGTTGTCGTCGAGGAGTGCCAGGGCGAGCAGCTGCACCGACGGTGAGGACCCAGCTCCGGCCGTCGGTGCAGCCGGCTTGCGGGGTGATTCCGCTGTCATCACGGCGCCGAGGTCCTCGGCGAGCGTCGTCATGCCGTCACCGTCATCAGCCGGGCGACGTTGCGGAGCAGTCGTACGACGTCGGCCTGGCCGATGCCGGGCCGGTCCTGCCAGGCCACGAGGTCGGTGAGCTTGGGGTTGCCGACGCCGAGGAACCGTTCGACCTCGTAGCGGGCGAAGAAGGCGTCCTGGTTGTGGCCGTCGGCCGCGGCGTTGATCGCCTCGGCGACGCACAGCCGGCCGCGGTCGTCGCGGGACTGGTACTTGGTCCAGCCCTGGGTCTCGAGGATCCGGGCCGCGGTGAGCAGGGTCGCCCGGATCCCGGCGACCGTCGGGACGGGGGCGAGCGGCGCGGTGGTGCTCATGGCGCGAGCGCCGCGTCGAGGGCCCTCACGCCGTCGGTGGAGAAGTTGCCCAGGCCGCGGCGGATCGCGATCGCGTCGATGCCCGCCTGGAAGAACTCCCCGCCGAGGGAGATCGCGAAGTAGGTGAAGTCGAAGCCGTCCGTGCATCCGGACCACAGGGCCAGGGCGAGCTCGACCAGGCAGCGCTCGCCGGACGACCAGCCCTTGCCCAGCAGCCGGTCGACGTCGATCTCGCGCCGGCTGATGTCGACGTGCTGCAGGGCCCGGTCGCCGAGCGGCGCCAGGGCGACGAGCACCGAGTACAGCTCGGAGTCGCCTGTCGGCAGGAGCGGTGACACTCCCGCGGTGGTGGTGGTCATGGTGCTGGTCCCTTCGGGTCGGATGGTGCGAGGCTTCGTGCTGGGCGTCGGGTTGGTCCCTTCCGCCCATGTGCGGCGCCCCCGGACCTGACCGGGGGCGCCGCATGGCTCAGTCGGACCGCTCGAGCACGACGACGGCCATGGCGGTCACGCGGAGAAGCTCCGGGGTGAAGGAGTGGAGCGGCCGGCCCGTGGCCTCGATCAAGTAGCGGCAGCGCCTCGCACCGCCACAGACCTCGATCGTCGGGACCCACTGGTCTCGGTCGTAGAAGGTCTCCGCGGCGAGCTCGCCGGCGAGGTCGAGCACGTCGACGTACGCGGCCGTCACGACACGCGCCGGACGGCAGCCCGGCTGCCTGGCGTCTTGGCGCGCTTCAGCGCCAGGCCATCACGGATCAAAGGCTGGCGGAGCTCGGTGCGGCTGGCCTCGACGAAGGCGGCGACGTCGGCCGCGTCGAAACGAAGGGTCCGACTCCCCCACCGGATCCCACGGAGCTTCCCGGCCTGTACGAGGTCGTAGACGACCTCCTTCGTGACGGCCAGGTGCTCGGCGACGGCATCAGGCGTCAGGAGGGCCTGGCCGAGGTCTGGGGCGGTCATGCGGGCAGGACGGTCGGCCAGACGAAGAGGTCAGCGACCTCGACTTCCAGGGCGGCGGCAATGCGCAGACGAAGGTCGTCCCCAGCGCTGACAGCACCTCGCTCGATGAGGCTGAGGTGCTGCTGGGTCGTGCGCACCTTCTCGGCGAGGTCCTTCTGGGTCCAGCCCCGATCGCGTCGACGCCTGACGATCTCCTCGCCCCAGAGCCGAGTGGGTGTATCCATGACGTGCACGTTGACACGTGGTCGCGTGTACGTCAACACTAGATGGCGTGTACGCGTTAGACGGGTCGCCGTTGGTGTTCTTCCATGAACACGTGTCTTTCGGTGATCTGCTGCGCTCCAAGCGGCAGCAACAGGGGCTCACCCAAGCCGAGCTGGCACTTGCGCTCGGCGTGCAGCAACAGGCCGTCGGCCGCTGGGAGCTCGACAAGGACCTGCCGCGACGAGAGACGATCCGCCTCATCGCCCATCGATTGAGCATGTCGGGCTCGGAGATCGCGGTCGCCCTGGGCTTCGTCGACGAGCATGAGGAGGGGCCCTCGCAGGAGTTCGTCCCACTGCCCCCAGGCATCCACCTGACGCCGCTGCAGCGAGCGGCGATCGACTCCGTGCTGAACGCGTTCCTCGAGAGCGCCACGATGAGCAACGTCGGATGAGGGTGCTGACCGATCATGGCTGACCGCAAGTCGTTCGCAGAGATCCGCGCGGAGCAGGAAGCGAAGCGAGAAGCCAAGCGGGAAGCCAAAGCGGCAACGCCGGACGCCCAGGCGAAGGCCGAGCAGGCCGAGACGAAGGTCGCAGACGCGCAGACCAAGATCCTCGCCGCACGTGAGGCGGCGCGTGCAGCTACCCCCGTCGGCCAAGCCGAGGCCGCGCACGCCAGAGGCCAAGGGTTCTTCGAGGTCCAGCTTGAGGTGGCGACCTCGCAGAGGGACGTGACCATCGCCGGCAGCACTGACAAGAGCCGTACCAGCTCTCACGCCGGCACGCTCTCCTCAATCGAGGCAGTCGGCTGGCGGCTGGAGCACGTCGGCTACGTGTTCCAGGTCACCGGCGAGTCCTCCCGGGACAAGTTCGTCGCGTCGGGTCAGCAGGTCGCTGTGAGCGGCAAGACAGTCGGGATCTACCTGTTCCGCCGGCTTGGCGCCTGACCCGTGGCCAGCATCCGACGCCTGCCTCGCGATGATGACGAGCGCCGGGCTCATGCCGAGGACCCCGACGTTCCTCTCACCGGCCGATGGCAGGTCCGGTACCGGGACGTCGACAACAAGCAGCGCGGTGCCTCCTTCGCCACGAAGGACGAGGCCAAGCAGTACCGCGCGAAGGTCGAGTCCCAGCTGTACGACGGGGACTGGGTGGATCCGGCGTTCGGTGAGGCGACCGTCGGTGCCTGGCTGAAGCTGTGGAGCGAGTCGCGGATCCTCGCCCGTACGACGGCGGCCGCTGAGGAGTCGCTGCTGAAGAACCACGTCGTGCCGGCGTTCGGCAAGGTCCCGCTGAACCGTGTGACGAAGCTGCGAGTGCAGACCTGGGTCGCGTCGATGGAGAGGCAGGGCCTGTCCCCCGCGACGGTGAGCAAGGTCTACCGGCTCCTGGCCACGGCCCTGGCGGACGCCGTCGAGGAAGGGCTGCTGCGCCAATCTCCGTGCCGCAACATCGACCTGCCGGCGGCGTCCATCGATGAACGCGTCTTCCTCACCACCGAGCAGGTCGGCGTGGTCGTAGCCGAGCTCCCCCGCCGCTACCGCGCGCTGGTGCTCTTGGCGTACTTCAGCGGCCTCCGCTGGTCGGAGCTCGCTGGCCTGCGCGTGAAGCGCCTCGACATGCTCGGCCGCAAGCTCGAGGTCGCCGAGGTTGCCCAGGAAGCCCGCGGCTTCATCACGTTCGGCCCGCCGAAGTCGAAGGCTTCCCGGCGCGTGGTGACCCTGGGCCAGGGCGTCGTCGACGAACTCGCCCTTCACCTGGCCATGTACCCGGCCGGCCGCGAGGACCTGGTGTTCACCGCGGCCCGGGGCGGTGCGATGTCCCGGACGATCTTCGCCCGACGGGTACTCCGTCCCGCCGTGACCGGCGCCATGGTCCGGCTCTGGGCTGTCGACCAGGGCCTGCCCGTCAGTGCGGCCGGGACGAAGATCGAGCCGGAGCTGCTCGAGGCATGGGAGCGCGCCGGCTCCCCCCACCTGATGCCGTGGCCGACGTTCCACTCGTTCCGGCACTCCCACGTCGCGGCGCTCATCGCCGACGGCAACCCGATGAAGGCCATCCAGGCCCGGATCGGCCACGGCTCGATCAAGGTCACGATGGACACGTACGGCCACCTCGAGGAGAGCGTCGACGAGGACCTGCTCGCAGCCCTGGACCGCCGCGCATCCAGCCTCGGCCTGTAGACCGTCCTCTTCCGTCCGGCAGCCTGACAGGGGCCTCGCGCGCGCGAGCCCGTCTACTGAACCAAGGTAGAGGTCACGGCCTCGGCGGTCGACACCGCGAGCCCGTGTGGATGACGATGTGGATGCTGCGCAGGTTGGCCGCTCTGACCTGGCCTTTTCCTCCGCCCTGACACGGAAGAGGTCACAGGTTCAAGTCCTGTATCGCCCACCAAGCAAGACCCGGTTCACGCTCAAGCGGTGTGCCGACAGAGGGTCTATCCCGGTCGGTGTGCCGAGGCCTCGTGGATGGAATGTGGATGGCAGGCGGTCGCTGGGTCTGGATCGAGGAGCCGACTCCGGTCGATCCGAGGGCCCGTCGTAAGCGCTGGACGACGGCCGACGAGGACGCCTGGCAGGCTCGACAGGACGCCGGCGAGCCCGAGCCGGTGCCGGTGGATCCGCGCAGCCGCAGGAAGCGACTACCCGGCGATCCGGGGGCCGGCTAGCCGGTCGGCGGCGTCCGCGAGCTCGCGCTGGCCCGGGCCGGCGAGCCAGACGTGGACGGCTTCGGCCGCGACCTCGGCGGGCGTGGTGCCGCGGCCGCGGAGGTGGGCCAGGACGGCGAGCCGTTCGCGGTCCTCGTCCTCGAGCACCACGATCACCGGTCGCACTCTGGCGGCCACTGCGCGTCCTCTCGTCGCTTGCATGTACGACGGTACGCAGGAACCCCCGACATTCCGGGGACCTTTTCCTGCATTCGCGAATCGCGATTCCTTGAAAACGCCCGAGGGCAAATGCAAGAAACGCCCCGGCGCTGCCTGGTGAAGGCAGCGCCGGGGCGCGTGGTGTGAAGCAGGGTGTGAAGTCAGCGGGTCTCGAGCTGGTCGCGGCTGGGCATCCCACGCTCGTAGCGGCGATGCGGCGGGCGGCCCTTGTTGAAGGCCTCGACGATCGTGTTGGGGACGTTGCCCTGGGCGTTGACCTGCAGGCCGCGGCCCTGTGCCCAGGATCGGACGTCGGCCATGGTGGGCGGGGGCTTGGTGGCGGTGGTTGTCGTCATGTTGACCATGATGCCCCCGCTCAGGCGTCGAGGAACGTCTGCAGGGCGTAGGTGGCGTGGTTGTCGAGGCGCTTGCGGCCGCGGTTGTAGCGCTGCGTCGTACGCGGGTCGGCGTGGCCGGCGCCGTCCTGGACGACGTGCAGCGGGACGCCCGCCTCGAGCGCGAGAGTCACGAACGTGTGCCGCAGGCTGTGGGGGCTGATCGGCTTGATGATTCCTGCGGAATCGACCAGCTGCTTGATGAGGCGCCACGCGCCGTAGCGGTCCAGGCCGATGAGCAGCTCGTCGTCGACGCGGCCCAGGGCGGTGACGGCGGCCGCGGTCCGGGGGGCGAGCGGCACCCGGGCGCGCTTGCCGCCCTTGCGCAGGACCTCGAGCAGGTGGTGGCCGCGGTCGTCGCTCAGGTCGTGCGCGCGGGCCCGGCAGGCCTCGCTCACTCGCAGGCCGTTGAGGGCCAGGAGGCAGACGAGGGCGTGCGCCTCGCGGCTGTGGGTGTTGGAACCTGCCAACAGCTGGCGGAGCTCGGCCGCGTCGAGGCCGAAGCGGGTGCTCTCGTCGCTGACCTTGGGCCGGCGGACGTGCGCGACGGGGCTCTTGGGCAGGACGCCTTCGATGACGAGGTAGGCGTAGAAGCCGCCGATCGCCGAGAGCTTCTGCGCGATGGTCGCCGGCGCGCGGCCGGCCTGCTCAAGTTCCCGGGCGAAGACCTGAACGTGCGCGCGCAGGACATCGAGAACCTGAACGTCGTTGCTCGAGCACCAGGTGCCCCACTGCTTGAGCGTCGTCTCGTAGGACTCCCGCGTGCGGCCGCTGTAGCCGGCCAGGAACGCCTGCGCGTAGAAGCCCGGGCCAGGGCCGGTGGGCTGCGACTGGACTGCGACTTCGGCGCGCCCGATGAGTTCGACCTCGTACATGGCGGATCCGATCTACCGTGGCGGGCATGAAGACATTCGAGGTGCAGCTGGCCGGCCCCACGACCACGTTCCAGACGATCGAGGCCGCCTACTTCATGGACAGCCAGGGCGACATGCAGCGCGACGGCAGCGGGCGCTGGGTCGACTTCATCGGTGAGGCGGACGGCCCGCGGTCGACCGGTCCGGTGCTGGCGCGGTTCAACGCCGAGCTGGTGGTGGCCATCAAGCGCGTCGAGGCGCCAGCGCCGGCCGCGAGCACGATCGCTGGGGCCGGCGGCTGATGGCGCTCGAGGACTGGCGCGGGTCGTGGCGAGGACCTGACGGCGCCTTCCTCTGCTGCCACCCGGACGGCTGCAGCGAACCGGTCGTGCTGCAGGTCGCGATCCCGCTCGTGGGCGGTGCGCCGGGCGAGACCCGGCCGGTGATGACGTGCGAGATGCATCAGGCCGTCTTCGAGCAGCTGCTCGTTGCCACGGGCTAGGACGTAGGTCCTAGGAACGACGAAAGGGCGGGGATCCGCGCGAGGGGACGCGCGCGGATCCCCGCACCGAATGCCGGTTAGGTGCCGGCAGTCGGGGTCAGGCAGCCAGGTCCGTCGGTGGGACGTCGTCGACGGGGGCGGTCGCGACGTCAGGCAGGACCTCGGAGGTGTCGACCGCCGGTACCTCAGTACCGGTGGGTACCGGTACTTCAACTGGTCCAGCAACCGGTACGTCGGCCGGCTTGGCGGTGACGGCGTGCACGCCGATGACGGCGCAGAGCGCCACGGCGAGCTGGACGTAGTGCACGTCGGCCTTGGGGACCAGGTCCTGGGCCAGGAGGTCGGCTCCGATCGCGCCGAGGACGACCAGGGCGTGCCGGGTCGCGCTGATGATCGCGGTGAGCTTGGCGATGACGGTCACGTGGTGACCTTGGGCAGCTTGGACAGCGGGTGGTCGGCGCCGAGCACGTGCACGTCGGAGACGCGCAGGGCCCGGGCCCTCCACGCCGTCGCGGAGACGTAGTAGAGCTTGGAGCCACACACCTCCCACACGGCGCTGCCGCCCTTGAACTGGACGAGCATCCGTTCCTCCTTCAGGTTGGCGGTCGGCGTCGCCGGCGCGGATGCCGGCTTCGCGGGGGCCGCGGGCTTGGCGGCCGGCTTGCTGGCGGCCGCCGGAGCGCTGCGGCCCTGGAGCCAGTCGACGGTGGCGCGCAGCTGGTCGAGCGAGCCGTGGAAGACGGACTCGTCGTGCGGGCCGGAGACTCCGGCACTCTTGTCCTTGTCGGTGTTCTGCCAGAGCAGGTGCGGGCCGCGGGGCTCGGAGGCCCGGTAGGCCGCGACCCAGCGGGTGCGGTGCACGCCGGCCAGGTGCGCGCCGAAGAAGGACTCGCCGCTGTAGACGCCGGCCTTGCCACCGCAGTGGGCGTCGACCTCGCGGCACCAGGCCTCGGCGCGGGCGCTCTGGTCGCCGGTGCCTTCCTCGAGGTCGCACCAGACCATCTCGCCCGGCTGCAGCTTGCCGATGAGCTGCGCGGCCTCGCGGCCCTGCTCGGCCGCGTCCCGGTTCGCCACGACATAGCCGTAGGCCATGCGCACGCGGCTGGTCCGCCGGGCCTGGGCCCAGCGCTGGGCGAACGAACGGTCGGCACGGTGACCGTTGTGGGCGCGCAGGATCACCGCCGGCAGCTTGCGGGTGTCGACGGTCTGCTGGTACTCGCTGGTGTCGGGGATGTGGACGTCGGTCATGCGGATCCTCTGGCTAGCGGAGCGGCAGGGTGTAGTCGCGCTCGAGCGGGTCGGCGGGGGGCGTGGGTGCGGTGACCTGCAGGTGGCCGAACAGGAACCCGACCTGGTGCTGCAGGTTGCGGACGGCGTGCCGGGTGGAGCGTCGGTCCGCTTCACCGACGGCCTCGAGCGCGCCGACGCGCTCACGGGCCTCGTTGTGTTCGCGGGTGAGGTCTCGGACGGTGGTGTTCACGTCGCCCAGGGACCGGTTGACCTCAGCGAAGCGCTTGGCCAGCGACGGCTGCTCTTCGGTGCCGTCCCCGAGGACGGCGTCGCTGATCTTCTCGAGGGCCGTGGCGGCCTTGAGGGTCCTGGCCCAGGCCTTGGTAATGATGATGCCGATGAAGGTCAGCACGGAGGCGACGGCGGCGAGGACCTGCCAGTCGAAGCTGACCCGGGTCACGTTGGGGTGTCCGTGGGCGCGGCGGCCGGCGCAGCGGGGGCCGGCGCAGCGGGGGCCGGTGTCGCGGGGGCCGGTGTCGCGGGGGCCGGCGGCACGAGTTCGGCGAACCGGCTGGGGTCGGGGTTCTCGGTGGCCTCGATGACCTGGCCGACGTCCAGGGTGAAGCCGGCGTACTCGTCGTCTCCGACCTTGACTGCGGGGAAGACGCGCTGGTCCTCGCCCGTGACGTACTGGAAGCGCGCGAGCTCGGACATGCTGATCTCCTTGGCTGATGGGTGAGGGGGCCCGCCGCGATCGCCAGCCACTTGCTGGTCCCGCGGGCGCTCAGGTCGACGAGGCCTGAGGGTGCTTCTGCCTGTTAGGCGACGAGCAGCTCGTCGTAGACGCCGCCCGGGCTGAACACCTTCTGGACGGTGTAGAGGTTGCCGCCGGCGGCGCTGTTCGGCGTGACCAGCTGGCCCTGCCCGATACCGGACCCTGCCGGTACCGTG
Source organism: Frankiales bacterium (assembly GCA_025465135.1). Classification (GTDB taxonomy): domain Bacteria; phylum Actinomycetota; class Actinomycetes; order Mycobacteriales; family SCTD01; genus RYN-124. The sequence continues at coordinate 27,997 of JAODNA010000074.1, forward strand.
ATCTTGTACGTCGCGGAGTCGTCGTCAGGCGATCCCGGCGTGTTCGTGATGGCCTCGATCGAGCAGGCGACCGGTGTACGCCCCCGGTAGTTACCGGTGCCGGCCGAGCTGCTCGCCCGAACGGTGCCGCGCACGAGCCCGGTGCCGACGGCAAGGACGATGTTCGGGTCGTCGCGATAGGTCGTCTCGCCCTGGTTGTTCGCCAGCGCCGTGATCTCGGTCCCGGACAGGACCCGGTTGTAGACCACGACCTGCTCGACGACGGAGTTGGGCTGCCCTCCGCCGTTTTGAGGCTCAAAGCCGATCGCCGCGAAGCCAAGCGCTGCAGGAGTCGTGGCCGAGGTCGTTGTGGCGGACACGACGGCCGCCCCGTTCTTCGCGACATAGGAAGCGAGCGTCGTACCGTCAAACGTCAGCGCAACAAGGGCGAGGTCTCCAGCGGCAAAGCTCACACCGGTGGCGAGGTTCACGAAGGTGTTGGCGACCACCTTCTGGACGGACACGCCACCGGTCTGCGCGTAGAGCGCGAATCCCTCCGTGTTGCTGCCTGCCACAGCGGTCAGCCGCGCGAACAGGGCAGGCGTCCCTATCGTGGCGAAGTTCCCGCCGCACCGCAGCCACAGTGCCACTGTGACCGCGCCCGCCGACAGGCTCGGCAACGCCGTCTGGAGCGTCGTCGTCGCCCTCGTCGACGTCGACGCGTTCTCAGCTCCCGTCCAGCGGTAGGCACCTGAGGCGCTGCCCTCGTCCAGGCGGACCGCATCGATGTAGAACAAGTCACCGATGTTGGTCGCCGTGAAGTTCTGCTGCACGGCGGCGAAGGCAGCGTCGGAGGGCGCGACCGCCGTCACCGATACGCGCTGCCACACGTTGGCGACCATGGCCGGGTTGTTGGACGACACGCTCGCCGTCGACGCTGCCGCCCCAGCCGCCGTGTACCACCTGATGATCGTGTTCGCTGAAGCCTGCGCCACGCCCGGGCGGACCCACATCGATGCCGTGTAGGTCTTGCCGGGCGTCACAGCAACGCCCGCCGTGCCGACGGCGCTGCCCACTGCACAGGTTGAGGCTGCCGTCGTGGCCGTCGCAAGGAGCGACCGCGTTCCCGCGTAGAACTGCGCTGAGGAGTTTGAGAGGGTCGCCTGCAGCTGATTGATCCAGCCGCCCGTCGTGCCGTCCTCGAAGGACTGGGCAGCGGCGGGGAGCAGGTTCCCAGCGGCGTTCCAGGCGGTCGCGAGCGAGCCGTCACAGTAGGAGGTGGCGTAGGCCTTCTGCTCAATCTGCACAGCGTCGATGTTGAGAACGTCACCTGCTGCGACAGATGCTCCGGCGAGGTAGATGGTCGCCGCCATCGTCGTGGTGCCGGCAGCAGAGGTTGCTGTGGCCGTGACGCGTGTCCAGACGTTCGGCGTGAGGGTCCCCGTGGTCACTGGGGCGTAGTTGCCGCCGCCGAAGTCGATACCCACTTGAATCTGCTTACCGGGCTTGCTGACTCGGACGTATGCAGAGATCGTGTACGTCGTGCTTGCGGCCGCGGGGATGCCCAAGTAGTAGGCACCGGGGGTGGGGAGGGCTGTAGCCGTTGCGGTCAGGCACTGTGAGCCGGTCTGCGCGAAGGCGGAGGTCGTTCCGAGGGTCGCGTTGTTCCCGCCCCAGCCCGTCACACCGGCCTCGAACGACGGGTTAGGTACGAGGTTCGTCGTGCCCTCTTCGATGAACAGGCCGTCGCCGTACCTGCCGAGGCCCTGACGGACCGGGCCCTGCAGGGTGCTGGGCTCGACGGGGCCGAAGACGTCAAGTGGGTAGAGCGTCGAGCCGAGCGATGCCAGGACCATGGTCTAGAACTCCGTCGCGTTGTCGGCCGGTGCGGCGGCGCTGCCGGGGTCGGGGATGGACAGTGGTGCGACGTCGACCTGGGCCTGGGCGTAGATGGCGGTGACCTCGAGGTCGAGCGCGTCGCTCGCCGCTGCGGGCGTCCCTTGGTCGACCAGGGGTGCGAGCTCGGGGGAAGGCGCCGGCGGGAGGACCGTCGGCGGGATGCTCGGGGGGAGGTCCAGGGCATCGCTGAGCGCGGCAGGCGTTCCGGGGTCCGCGATGATCACGGCTTCCTCGACTGCCGCCTCGGGTGCTGGCGGCAGCTCGGCGAGCTCGAGATCGGTCGCGTCCCTGCTGGCCAGGTCGGTCCCGGCGTCAACGAGGGTCACCTGGGGCACGCCCGGGGGCACAGCCGGCTCGGTGATGGCGGCGGTCTCGAGGTCGAGTGCGTCGCTCGCAACTGCGGGTGTCCCTGGGTCGATCAGGGGCGCGAGCTCAGGCGAAGGTGCCGGCGGCAGGACCGCCGGGAGGACTGGGAGGAGGTCGAGGGCATCGCTGGGCGCGACAGCTGCTCCGGTGTCGACGACGGTCGCGGCTTGCTCGACCGCCGGCAAGGCTGCCTGCGGCAGCTCGGCGAGCTCGAGGTCGGTCGCGTCCCGGCTGGCCGGTGCAGCCCCGGCGTCGACGATCGTCACGGTGCACTTCGCAGCGACAGGAAGCAGGTCCGCGAGCACAGCGACCTCGAGGTCGACGGCGTCAGGAGCGACCGTGAAGGAGTAGCTGGTGACGGTTGCCGGCGTGGGCGTCGTGAACTCGTCGGGCTCGGTCGACAGCAGGTAGACAGCGTCGCCGTCGGCGACCAGGACGGGCTGCTTGCCGACCCAGTCGTAGAAGTTGCCGGACGGGAGCCCGCGCCCGCCGGGCGTCGTCTTGTGGAGTAGCAAGGGGGCTCCTACTGGCTGATGAAGAGGACGTCCATGTAGGAGGTCTGGTCTGCTGCGGAGGCGTAGGTGTTGAGCGCGCTGCCCGAGTCCTGGAAGGCGGCTAGGCACACGTAGTCGTTGACACCGAGGTAGACGATCTTGGATCCGCCGTGGGTGAAGATGTTGCTGCTCGAGGGGACACCGCCGCCGATGTTGGATCCGATCGCCGCGTTGCTGACACCGCTGGTGGTCACGGCGAGCCGTGAGCGGCGTTGCCCGGTGGTCGAGTTGGACCAGGCGACGCCCCAGGAGACGAGGTAGTAGCCGGCGGTCACGGCGGTGTACCGGTCGGTGTTCGTCACGGTCGAGTGGCCGCTGTCGCGGTCGAAGACCTCGACGTCCAGGAGCAGGTTGGTGAAGGCCCCGGTCGGGATGCTCTGGGCGACGCTCTGGTACATCTGAGCGATGGGCAGGCCCGTCAGCAGGTAGTTGACCTGCGCGGTGAGGGCGTTGAACTGCGCCGTCGCCCGGATCGGCTGCCCTGACACGGCGGTGGTCGGGGCGGTGGGGATCGGCACGTGCGCGCTCCTTGGCTAGAAAGTCCAGACCGCGTCTGAGGCGTCCCAGAGGTCGACGTCGAACAGCGCCGCGCGCGGGCTGTCGACCGGTGAGAGCAGGAAGGTGGTCAGCCACTGCGTGGGGGTGACGCGGTGCTGGATGGCCTCGACCCAGCAGTCGAGCGAGACGGTCGGCTGGTTGAGGGCCCGGCGCTTCACGGTGACGCGCGTGTTGATCTCGGTCCCCAGCGCCGCCGGCCACAGGGCGGGATTGGCGGACGGGATGATCGTCAGCGACGCAACGCGCAGGCGGGGGGTTGCGTACTGCGTGATGAGCCAGTTCGCCTGGTCGGTGGCCTCGTAGTCGTTGAGGACTCCGATGGTCCGCGGGTTGCCGCTCTTGTGGTACGGCAGGACGGTGGTGGCGGCCCGGGCCGTGACCGTGGATCCGCCCTTGCGGCTGACCTGCTGTTCGTCGATGACGTACGAGGGGTCGTAGTCGAAGTTGACGGTCCCGTCGTACGGGAGCTCGCCTGCGCTCTCGAGCTCGCCGAAGGTGAGCGAGGAGGTGAGGGTGGTCTGGCGGACCTGTCGGCCGCGGAACGTGATCTTGCCGGCGCCTGAGACCCAGAGGTTGCCGAGCTCGTCGCTCGCGGCGTCCTGGATGCCTTCCAGCGCGCTCTTGCCCTCGGTGATCGCCGGGCCCATGACGGAGACGCCAGGGCCGATGTCGTACATCGCGCTCGACCAGCCGGCGTAGCCGAGGAGCCGCGCGATGCGCGCCCCCGAGTCCTCACCGGAGTGGGCGTTGATCGTCGCGTTGTAGTGCCTGGGCGCTGCCGCTGAGATGTCGATGCTGTAGACGGCGTAGCGGGCGATCGTGCCCGGGAAGCCGTACTGCAGGTCGGGGCCCGCGGCGTAGAGCCTCGCGCCGAGGATGTGGTTGCGGAGAGCGGAGAACTGCAGCGTCGAGGGCGAGACCGTCGTGGCAACGAGCGCGCCGTCGAGGTACATCTTCACGGTCTTGCGGTCGTTGCCCAGGGTGCAGACGACGTGGTGCAGCTTGCCGTCGCAGACGCTCTTCGGTGAGGTGACCGAGGACGCGAGCCCTGCGTGGAAGGGGTAATAGACCAGCTGCCCGAACTGGTTGATGAAGAGCTCGACGTAGTCGGTGCTCGTCCCGCTCTGATGCATGAGCGTGAAGCGGCCGCTGCCGACGGGCATCACGGTCGGCGACACGAAGGTCAGCTCGATCGAGTGCGCGGTTCCGCCGGCGGGCACGAAGGTGCCGGCGGTGCTGTTGTAGGCCAGGGCGAGGGCCGAGGCGATGCGGATCTGGACGTCGCCGTTGGAGCCGGTGTTCATCTGCACGCCGGTCGAGCCGTCCGGCATTCCGGTGGCGGCGCCGAAGTTCAGGTCGCGAGCTCCGTACTTGCCGTCGATGCGGACGGCGGAGGGGTTCACGGCGGGGTTGATGGTGTCGCCGGCGCTGGTGCTGCTCGAGGGCTCGCTGAGCTTGAACAGGCAGCGGGCGCTGTCGGCGAGGCACTCGTGGTCGGCGACGGAGCGGAGCTTCTGCCCGCCGAGGATCGCCAGGGCGTCGACGACCGTGGAGGTGGTCTCGCTGAAGTTGCCGTTGGCGCTGTAGCCGACGGGCCAGCGCTCGATGAAGCCGCGGACGACGCCGTAGGTGGTGCCGTTCCAGGTCGCCTCGACCTTCAGCTCCCGGTAGAGCTGCAGCAGCCCGGCGTAGGGGCTCGAGGCGTTGGTGGGGACGTACCGGCCGTCGCGGTTGTCCCACTGCACGGCGCCGGTGCCGACCTGGCTGCGGCCCAGCTCGTACTGGCGGCCGCGCTGATGGTTGAACGCGAGCGCAGCGCCCGCCCCGGTCACGCCCTGGGTCGTCTCGACGAACGTGCCGGGGTTGGGGGCGAACTTCACCGACACGGCCGGCCAGCCGGTGCGGCTCATAGTGCGAAGGCTGAGCGGCCGTTGCGTGCCTGGTAGCGGAGCTCCTGCGTCTGGATGGAGGAGTGGATCTCCTTGCCGTCGAGGTAGACGTGGGAGTGCACGACCGTCACGCCTCCCCCGCCGCCGGTGATCGGGCCGTCATAGGCCTGACGTCCGGCCTGCATGGCGTTGGAGGTGACGTACTCGCCGCCGTGGACGATGGCGAGCTGTGCGGCGCCGACCGGGCCGGGGACGTACCCGCCGTCGTTGAAGCCCAGGAGACTGCCGACCTTGCCGAAGGCGCCGCCGATCCCGCCGCCGACGCTCTTGGCCGCGCCAGCGACACTGCCGATCGCGTCGGTGATGTGCTTGGCGGCCGCGGCGATCTTCTCGAAGATGGGCCGGATCGAGTCCCACACGTCCTCGACGGTGTTCCTGATCGCCGACCACACGGTCGACCACGCGACGTGCAGCACGGCGAGGTCGGCGTGGATGACCCGCAGGCCGTGGGTGAGGATCGCGCCGAAGATCGGCTTGATGACGTTGTAGGCGTCGCGGACGACTCCGCTGACGGCGTCCCACACGGTGTTCCAGGACTTCGACATCTCGTGCAGGCCGGCCTGGATGACGCTCAGGCCGGTGGAGACGATCGCGTGGAAGATGCTCTTAACCACGCCCCAGACGGCCGAGGTGACGTCCTTGATGCCGTTCCAGACATCGCCCCAGTGGATCCACAGCTCGTGGATCGCGGCGATCAGCAGCCCGAGTGGCGGCATGAAGACGGCGATGATCCCGACGATCATCTGGGCGTGTTCCCGGATGAAGGACATGGCGGTGCTGAAGGTGTTCTTGATGAAGCCCCAGACCTCGTCCCAGTGCCGGTACAGCTCGTAGGCGGCGACGCCGACGGCGGCGATGAGGGCGATGAAGGGCAGGAACGGCAGCATCGCGATCGCGGCCGAGGCGACCATGCTGGCGGCCCAGACGGCTGCTTCGACGATCATCGAGCCGAAGGAGAGGAGAGCGCCGGCGGCCGCGGTGGCGAACCCGGACACCGTCTCGGCGACCCAGGCGCCCATCGAGAGCATCATCGCTACGAAGGCGGATCCGGTGCTGACGGCGGCGGTGTCGACGACGGCCTCGTAGCCGAGCCAGGTAGCGACCTGGATGGCGAACTTGGCGACCGTCTCGGCGGTCGCCATGGCGAGCTTGCTGACGTAGGCGCCGATGGCGATGACCAGCGCTCCGCCGAGGACGCCGGCGAGGGCCTTGACGACGGTGGTGTGCTGCTCGAGCCAGCCGACGACGGCCTGGATCTTCGGGATGAGCGCGCTGCCGATGGTGATGCCGACCCGCTCGACGCTCTGCTTCATCCGGTCGAGCTGGACGTTGAGCAGCTTGCTGGTCGACTCCCAGCCCTCGACGTTCTGGCTGCCGTTGCTCAGCGACTCCGAGGTCTTCTTCGTCATCTCGTTGACGTAGGCCTGGTTGTCGCCGGTGAGCATCAGGGCGGTGTTCAGGCCGGTCGAGCCGCCGAGCATCTTCTTCAGCTCGTTGCTCATGGTGACCGCGAGGGGCGAGCCGCTCTTGAGGGCGTCGGAGAAGCCGCCGGCGGTCTTGGCGAGCTTGGAGAACTGCTGCGCCATGACGGCCTGGTCGAGCGGGAGCTTCTGGGCCTTGGTCGAGTACTCCTGCACGCTGATCGTGTTGGTGAGCAGGTCCTTGGCGAGCTGCTGCGCGGCGGGGCTCATCGCCTTCATCGCGATGGCCATGTCGTCCGAGGCGGCCTTGCTCTTCTTGAACGTGTCGAGCATGACCAGGCCCTGGGGGCCGAGGTGGTGGCCGATCGTGGTGACCAGGTACTCGAGCGTGCCGCCGAGGCCGCGGGTGCCCAGGCCCTGGCTCAGGTCGCTGGCCGTGATGCCGAACTGGGCCATCTCCTTCACGGCGACCTTGTTCGGGGCCTGCAGGTTGCGGATCGTGTTCGCGAGCTCCTGGGTGGCCTCGGCCGCGCTGGTGCCGTGCCGGGTCAGGCCGGCGATCGCGCCGCCGACCTGGGCGAAGTCCAGGCCCGCGGCGGAGGCGATGGGCAGCACGGTCGACAGGGACCCGGCGAACTCCTCCATCGTGGCCTTGCTGCCGCCGGCCGCGGTCTTGAGGGCGTTCATCACCTGGACGCTCTTGTTCGCGCCGAGGTGGTAGGAGGCCATCACCGACGTCATCGCCGAGGTGACGGTGGACAGGTTCGCGTTCTCCTCAGCCGCGCCCTGCGAGGCAGCCTTCAGGACCCGGAGGCCGTCGCTTCCGCGGAACCCGGCCTTCTCGACCTGGTACATGCCCTCGGTGAGGTTCTGCCAGCTCGAGCCGGTCGCTGAGGCGATGTCCAGGATCCCCTTGCGGACCTTGCCCAGGCTGCTCTGCGACTCCCCCGCCGCTGTCACCAGGACGTTCGTTTCCTTCTGGAAGTCGCCGGCCATCTTCACGGACTCGATGCCGATCGCGGCAACGCCCAGGGCCACACCGATGGTCGCGGCCTTGCCGACCTTGGCGAGCTTGTCGAAGTTGGCGGAGCCCTCGGTCTCGAGCTTGGCGATCTCGGTGCGGGCTTCCTTCATCTTCGCCATGAACTCCGTGGAGCTCGCGCGGAGCTCGACGAGGATCGGGGGCAGCGCCATGCTGGCTCTACCTCCTGGTGGCGCGCGCGTAGGCCGTCGCGGCGATGGCTCGGAACTGGGGGTGGACGGCGTCGAGGGCCCGGCTCATGTAGCCGTGCCGGGCCTCGGCCTTGGCGCTGTAGAGGTGCACGCGCTGCCCGCGGGGGGCGACGCCTACCTGGTAGGTGCCGGGCGCGGGCCTCTTCAGGCGCTTGCTGCTGTGGATGCTCGAGCGCAGCAGTCCCTTGACGGGTGCGTTGCGGCTGACGACGAGCGGCCCGGTGCGCAGCTGCTTGCCGCTGATCGCCCCGGGGCCCTGGTACACGGGGGCGTTCTTCTTGGCCTGCTGCTTGACCTGCCGGCCGCCCTGCCTGACGGCGTACATCGTGGCCCGCTCGACCCGCTTGTCGATGAGCTTCAGCTCGCGCTGGAGCTCCTTGGCGCCGCGGACGGTGGCGTTGACGCTAACCACGCCCGTCCTCCGCCCTTCTGCGTTCGCGCTCGAGCTGCAGGTGCTTGTCGTGCACGGCGATGAGCCAGTCGGCCCGGTAGGCGGAGAGCTCCTCGACCTCGGACGGGGCGATCCCGAGCTCGACGACGAGCCGGTAGTCGCGCCACTCCGCCATGGGTGTGAGCTCGGTGACCCGGCCCCCTCGCAGGACCCGCTCTAGGTCGGCGAGGGCGCGGTAGGGGAAGCGAGGTCCGGGGTGGGCTCGAAGTTCGGCTTGAGCTCCGGGAACAGCGGCGCCACCAGTCGCTGCAGCGCGTCGTACTCGGGCCCAGGGAGGTCGGTGATCGTGTCCAGGCTGATCTCGGACTCCCGGGACCAGCTCTCCACCAGGGCCAGCGACAGGGCGTCGTTGATCTCCTGCGCGAGGTCGTAGTCCTCGTCGGACAGCACGAGGTCCTCGAGCGGCGTCTTGGCGTGCAGGGCCGCGGCGAGCGGCGACTCCTGCATGTGCTTGATGAGCTTCATCAGCGGCCGGCGGCGCTTCTCGCTGACGGCCTTGGGGTCGCGGAGCGTCACCCAGGTCGTCTCGGACAGCGGATGCTTGGTGGGCTCGGTCGTGCTGGTCACAGGTGTCCCCTTGTGATCGTGGTCGTGGCAGCCGATTCCGGCGGAATCAGCGGGGCGCGCAGGTGCGCGGAGTTACGCGTAGGTGCCGGAGGCCTTGGCGCTCTGGACGGTCGCCTTCACCGGCGAGTAGCCGCCGGAGGCGCCGGCGTCGGTGGTGTTCGCGATCGCGTCGTAGCTCACGTCGACGGCGACGTAGTCCTTGCCGCGGACGATCGTGCCGAGGGTGTAGGCCGCGCGGCTCATCTGAAACTTGACCTCGGTCAGCGCGGCGCCGGCGCCCTGCTGGAAGTCCAGGACCAGCGACGGCTGGCTGTTGTTGAGGTAGTTGAGCAGCTGGCTCTCGTCCTCGGCGAGGAAGGTCATCTTGCCGCTCGCAGCGACGGGGCCGCCCCAGATCTTGTAGGGGTTGGCACTGCCGTCGAGGGTGTGCACGGCCTCGACGCTGCGCTTGAGCTCGCAGGTCCCGTCGACGAGGGTCACGACGGCGCCGCCGCCGATGGTCACGACGCCCTTCCAGGCGGCGATCGGCGTGACGGCCGAGAAGGACTGCGTGGGCTTGGTCGTGGTCGTGCTGATGTTGCCCAGCGCCTTGGCGCTGTAGGACAGCAGGCCGTCGCCGGAGAACTTGAAGCTGGCCTCGCTGAACTGCATGGCCGCGAACTGGCGGGTGGTCGCGGTGTTGTAGTCCGACAGCGTGTACGACGGGGGCTGCCCGTCGCCGCTGTTCTTGACGGCGAAGGCGTGCGAGAAGGGCGCGGAGGCGCCGGTGGTCGTGACGTCACCGAGCAGGCCGGCCAGGACGTAGCCGATGGTGTCGGGGAAGACGTCGCCGGCGAAGGAGTACTCCGACATCGTCGGGCCCTGGATCTCGTTGTAGAGCTCGACCTGGCTGCCGCGCATGCCCTTGTCGGCCAGGAACATCACGGTGTCCTGGGGCGTCAGGGCGGTGACGGGGATGTAGTCGGACGCCGCGACGGCGGTGCCCTTGGTCGTCTCCTTGGCGATGCCCAGGAAGGACAGGTAGGTGGGCAACGGCACGGCGGGCTCCTTGGGGCACGGCGAGGACCCGCATCGCCAGCTGGCGTGCGGGTCCGGGAGGTGGGGTGGGCTTAGATGCGGTTCTCGACCGCGAGGGTTAGCAGGATCCGGCAGATCCGGCCGAGGTGCTCGTCTTCCCAGGCCGGGTCGACCTCGAAGGCGTCGGGCCTGACCTGGATGTTGATGAGGCCGCCGAGTGTGGGGTCTTGGCGGACGTAGTCGACGACCGCGGCCATGAGGACCGCGCACCGTTCGTAGGTGGCCTGCGGGTCGTCGTCACCGCGGAAGGAGGAGATCTCGACGTCGAGGGTGTAGGCCTCACGAAGCCAGCCGGCGCCGCCGGTTCCTACGAGGTCCTGCGGCAGGAAGGTGCCGCGGGTGGCGCCGAGGCTGATCCAGTCGTCCTCGAGGTCGGTGGTCGGGTCGTCGTAGAAGATCGTGCACAGGTTGAGGGCTGTCAGGCCGGTGAACAGGGAGGCCTTCACCGCTGCGTGCGTCGGGACCGGGATGGTGAGGGTCATCCGAGGCCTGGCAGGCGCTGGTTGGGCTGCAGGAGCTCACGGACCCGGTTGGGGATGCCGTAGGCCTGGGCCATCCAGTAGCCGTCCTCGCCGTTGCTGTTGACGTTGCGGTTGCTGCCGCCGAGCTGGCTGGACTGGTACATGTGCGCGGCCTGCATGAGCGACGCCAGCCGGACGTTCGGCGGGACCGCGGTGAGCCCGACCGAGGTCTGGACGATGACGGTGTCGCCGAAGTCGATGGGGACGCCCGCGGCGCCGTAGCGCCACAGCACGCCGCTGTCGGCGTCGAGGAGGTAGGACGTGGCGATGGCGGCGGCTGGGGTGGCGGCCGCGGCGAGTGCGGTGCTCGTCTTGCCGGTGTACTCGGTCACCGAGGCGACCGCGAGCAGCGGTCGTCGGCGTAGCGCGATCATCGGCTGGTTGCCGTCGTGGATCTCCACGACGGTCCGGCTGTTGATGGGCCCGGTGATGTGCTCGATGACCGGGACGCTGGCGTCCAAGAAGCCCTGGAGCTCCGCGGCGGTGGTGTTGCTGGTGCTGCGCAGGTTGAGGTGGGTCTGGAAGTCGGTGAGGGTCGCGAAGCCGACCGTGACGCTGACGCTGGCCGTGGTCAGGACGAGGGTGTCGTCGACGTCGGCGACGGTCCCGCCTGCGTACGGGGTGGCGAACGACAGGTAGTAGGTGCCGGCGGCCAGGGTCGCCGGGTAGGCGCCGAGGTAGATCCCGGCGGTGCCGGACGCTGTGCAGGCCGCCGCGGCGACGGCGACGATGCTGCGGGCGGCGTCGCTGTAGATGGTCAGGACGGGGGCGCCGGTGTTGCCGGCGGAGGGGACGACGTTGAACGTCCCGGCTGTCCCGGCGATGCGGTTGACGGCCGTCACGGGCCAACCTCGATCCGGGGTGTCTGGGTCACGTTGACCACGGGGTTGACGGTGATGGCGACGTCGCTGGGCCTGGCGCGGGTCGACACCGCGACGTCGACGAGGTCGATGGCGGCGGCGCGCAGCGCGGTGAGCCGGCCGAGCAGCGTTGTGGTGCCGGCGGTGTCGCCGGTTGCCTCGGCGTGGGTGGCGCGGCTGGAGACCGCGGCGTCGAGGTTGTCGAGCAGCCCGGCCCGGATCGCGGTGAGCCGGCCGAGCAGGCTGGTTGTGTCCGTCTGGACGCCGGCGACGGCGGCGCTCGAGGAGCGGCTGGAGACCGCGGCGTCGAGGTTGTCGAGCAGCCCGGCCCGGATCGCGGTGAGCCGGCCGAGCAGGCTGGTTGTGTCCGTCTGGACGCCGGCGACGGCGGCGCTCGAGGAGCG
>JAODNA010000134.1 GCA_025465135.1 Frankiales bacterium
GCAGCCATCGGTGCCGGCCTGCCCGTGCACGAGCCGACCGGCAACATGGTGGTCGACATCGGTGGCGGTACGACGGAGGTCGCGGTCATCTCGCTCGGCGGCATCGTCACCTCGCAGTCCATCCGCGTCGGCGGTGACGAGCTCGACAGCTCGATCATCAGCTACGTGAAGAAGGAGTACTCCCTGATGCTGGGGGAGCGCACGGCCGAGGAGATCAAGATGGCCATCGGCTCGGCCTTCCCGATGCCCGACGAGCCGCACGCCGAGATCCGCGGCCGTGACCTGGTCAGCGGTCTGCCGAAGACGATCGTGGTGAGCGCGGAGGAGATCCGCAAGGCCATCGAGGAGCCGGTCAACCAGATCGTCGACGCGGTCAAGAACACCCTCGACAAGTGCCCGCCGGAGCTGTCCGGCGACATCATGGACCGCGGCATCGTTCTCACCGGCGGCGGCGCGCTCCTGCGTGGTCTCGACGAGCGGCTCAAGCACGAGACCGGCATGCCGGTCCACATCACCGACAACCCGCTCCACTCCGTGGCGATCGGGTCCGGCAAGTGCGTCGAGGAGTTCGAGGCCCTCCAGCAGGTCCTGATCTCCGAGCCCCGTCACTAGCTCTTGCGAGGCTCGCCGCGCCTCCGCCTGCTGCTCGTCATGTTCGTCCTGACGGCCTTCACACTGACGGCCCTGGACTACCGATCCACCGGCGGGAGCTCGGCTTTCGACGCCGTACGGCGAGGCAGTGACACGGTCTTCGGTCCGGCCCAGCGGGCCCTCGGTGGCGTCGCGCACTCGGTGGGGAGCGCCCTCGGCGGGCTGCCGCGCATCGGCCGCTACCGCGACGACAACGCCAAGCTCAAGGACGAGAACGACCGGTTGCGGGCCCAGCTCCGTGAGACCGACTCGCTGCGGAGGCAGGCCGCCGAGTGGAACGGGCTGCTCGGGCTCAAGGACGCCGGTGGCTACACGTTGCAGGCCGCGCGCGTCATCTCGGTCGGCTCGTCGCTCGGCTTCGAGTGGACGGCGACGATCGACGCCGGCAGCCGCGACGGGGTGCGGGTCAACGCGACCGTCGTCAACGGCAAGGGCCTGGTCGGCCGGGTCAAGCGCGTTGGTCCCTACACGGCGACCGTCGTGCTGCTCGTCGACGGCGACTTCAGCGCCGGTGTGCGACTCGTCCGCAGCGGCCAGCTCGGCCTGGTCACCGGCCACGGACGGGGCGACCTGACCTACCAGCTGATCGGTCAGCGGGCCCGCGCCGAGGTCGGCGAGGCCATGTACACCAGCGGATCGACGTTCGCGGCCGGCATCCCGGTCGGCCGGGTGGCGACGACGAGCAACGACCCCAACAGCCCGACCCTGACCGGCACGCTGCAGCCCTTCGTCGACGTGACGTCGCTCGACATCGTCGGCGTCGTGCTCGAAGGTCCCCGTCGTACGCCGCGGCCTCCGCTCACGCCGACACCGCTGCCGTCCCCGAAGCCGAAGCCGTCCCCCTCTCCGTCGCCATCCCCGTCGCCGTGACACCGCGTCGGTTCCTGCTCGGCGCGGCCACCGTGCTCACGGGGCTGCTCCTGCAGGACACCGTGATCAGCAAGCTGCCCCTGCCCGGGGCGGCGCCGGACCTGCTGCTGGTCGTGGTGATCGCCTACTCCCTCGTCGAGGGCCCCCTGTCCGGCATGACGACCGGGTTCGTCGCGGGGCTCCTCGCCGACTCGCTGTCGGACCATCCGCTCGGACGGCTGGCCCTCGTCTACGCCGTCGTGGGCTACGCCACCGGCTTCATCGAGGACGACACGGAACGGTCGACGCTGCTGCCCTTCGCGGCGGTCGGCGCCGGTGCGCTGGGCGCCGTGCTCGTCTTCGCTGCGGAGGGCATGCTGCTCGGCGATCCGAGGGTCACGGTGCACGCCGTGGGTCGTTCTCTGGTGTCCTCGGTCCCTTACGCTGTGGTCCTCACGCCGTTCGTCGTCCCGGTCCTCAGCGCGCTCGTCCGCAGGATCGAGCCGGAGCCGATGCGGCGATGAGCCCGGGCACGGCGTGAGGAGCCACGGCACGTGAGCACGCGCTCCGGTCTGCGGCTCTTCGTCCTCCGCGTGCTGGTCATCACCGTCCTGCTCACGCTGCTCGGACGGCTCTGGTACCTCCAGGTCTACGCCGCCGCGCGCTACACCAAGGCGGCCCAGGACAACCGCCTGCGCGAGGTCGTCGAGCCCGCGCCGCGCGGCGGCATCTACGACTCCAGCGGACGTCGGATCGTCGAGAACCGCACGGTCATGGTCATCTCGGTCAACCGCTCGATCGTGCGGAGCGAGCGCGACGGCGGGACGGCCGTGCTCGCGCGGCTGGCCCAGGTCATCCGCGTCTCGCCCGTCGACATCGCTCGCCTGATCACGCCGTGTGGATCGAGGTACGCCGACGGCACCCCCTCCAAGGCGCCTGACTGCTGGAACGGCTCGCCGTACCAGCCCGTGCCGGTGAAGAGCTACTCGGCGGACGACCCGAAGCAGACGCAGCCGGCGCTGCGGATCCTCGAGCACCGCGAGGACTTCCCGGGCGTCACGGCCGAGCTGCAGCCGGTGCGCTTCTACCCGGACGGGGCGATGGCCGCGCACCTGCTCGGCTACCTCGGGCCGATCCGCGACGACGAGCGCAAAGACCCGAAGTACGCCGGCCTGACGACCGCCAAGGTCGGCCGCAGCGGCGTGGAGCAGATCTACGACGACGCCCTCCGGGGTCGCGACGGCGTGCAGGAGCTTCTGGTCGACAAGGACGGCACCGTCACCGGCGTGCAGAAGAGCACGTCACCGCAGGCCGGCGACGCGCTTGTCCTCTCGCTCGACTCCGGGCTGCAGCGGCTCGCGGAGCAGGCGCTGCTGCACGGGATCCAGAAGACGCGGCAGGACTCCGATCGCAACCGCGGGGGCGCCAAGTTCAAGGCGACCACCGGTGCCGTCGTCGTGCTCGAAGCGCAGACCGGGCGGGTCGCGGCGATGGCGAGCTACCCGTCGTACGACCCCTCGGTGTTCACCAACGGGCTCACGACTGCCGCGTTCAAGAGCCTCACGGACCCGGCGAAGGGCGCGCCGCTCTACAGCAACGCGACGCAGGGCACCTTCGCGCCGGGGTCGACCTTCAAGATCGTGTCGACGTCCGCGGCGGTGGCCGGCGGCGCGGCGCTGAACGGCTACTACGCCTGCCCGACGCAGTTCCTGGTCGGCAACCGGGCCTTCCACAACTTCGAGGGCGAGTCGTTCGGGACCATCGACTTCCGCACCGCGCTGATCCGCTCGTGCGACACCGTCTTCTACAAGCTCGGCTACGACCAGTGGGTGCACGACGGGGGGACCAAGAACACCGGCCACGCCAGGGAGATCTTCCCCAACACGGCGCGGACCTTCGGCTTCGGCTCCCCCTCGGGCGTCGACCTCCCCAGTGACGCGAGTGGCCTCATCACCGACCGGGCCTACAAGCTTGCCAACTGGAAGGCGATGAAGAAGGACTACTGCGCCGGTGCCAAGCGCCGCCCCAAGGGGTCCTTCCTGCAGGTGCTCGACGCGGAGTCGTGCACGGACGGCTGGCGCTACAACGCGGGTGACGCGGTCAACTTCGCCATCGGCCAGGGTGACGTGCTGGTCACGCCACTCCAGCTCGCGCGGGCCTACGCAGCCGTGGCCAACGGCGGCACGCTCTACGCCCCGCGGGTCGCGAAGGCCCTGCTGTCGGCCGACGGCACCCGCGTGACGCCGATCCCGCCGAAGGTGCTCGGAAAGCTCGCGGTCTCGCCGAACGTGCTGGCCTACATCCGGTCGGCCCTGACCGGCGTGACCCAGCCGGGCGGCACGGCCAACCTGGCCTTCGCCGGGATCCCGCCCGGGCTCGTCGCCGGCAAGACGGGGACGTCGGAGGTCAACGGCAAGTCGCCGACGGCGTGGTTCGCGTCGTTCGCGCCTGCCAGCGCACCGAAGTACGTCGTCGTCGCCATGATCACCGAGGGCGGCCAGGGCGGGCAGCACGCGGCGCCGATCACCCGTGAGATCTACGACGGCATCTTCGGGCTCGACGGGCACAAGCGGCTGCCAGGCCTTCGGCC
>JAODNA010000139.1 GCA_025465135.1 Frankiales bacterium
CGTCGGGCATGTAGCTGAACGCGAACAGCGACAGGTCGAGGCCGAACTCGTCGGACAGAGCGGTGCGCACGTCGTCTCCCTATCGGTCCGCGGACAGGACGAGCCCGCTGGTCGGTACGCCGGTGCCGGCGGTGACGAGCACGTTGTCGACCTCCGGCACCTGGTTGACGGCGGTACGCCGGATCTGCCGGACCGCCTCGGCGATGCCGTTCATGCCGTGCAGGTAGGCCTCGCCGAGCTGACCACCGTGCGTGTTGACGGGGAGCCGGCCGCCGAGCTCGATCGCGCCGCCCGCGATGAAGTCCCTCGCCTCACCGCGCTTGCAGAAGCCGAACTCCTCGAGCTGCTGCAGGACGAACGGCGTGAAGTGGTCGTAGATGACGGCCGTCTGGATGTCCTCGGGGCCGAGGCCCGACTGCGCCCAGAGCTGGTCGGCGACGAGTCCCATCTCGGGCAGCCCGGCGATGTCGTCGCGGTAGTAGCTGACCATCGACTCCTGACCCTTGGCCGCGCCCTGCGCGGCTCCGGCGACGACAGCCGGGGCCTGCGACAAGTCGCGAGCCCGCTCAGTCGTGGTGACGACGATCGCCTGGCCGCCGTCGGTCTCCTGGCAGCAGTCGAGCAGGTGGAGCGGCTCGACGATCCAGCGCGAGGCCTGATGCTCCTCGAGCGTGATGGGCTTGCCGTAGAACCACGCCTTCGGGTTGGTCGCTGCGTGCTTGCGGTCGGCGACGCTGACCCGGCCGAAGTCCTCGCTGGTGGCGCCGTACTCGTGCATGTAGCGGCGGGCGAACATCGCCACCCAGGCGGCCGGCGTCATCAGCCCGAAGGTGCTGACCCAGCTCATCGCGATGCCCTCGGACGTCGGCTCGCTGCGCGACAGCCCCGACCCGAAGCGGTAGCCGGAGCGCTCGTTGAAGGCGCGGTAGCAGACGACGACGTCCGCGACGCCCGTGGCGACCGCCATGGCGGCCTGCTGGACGGTCGCGCAGGCCGCACCGCCGCCGTACCCGATCTTCGAGAAGAACGTCAGGTCACCGAGCCCGGCGACGCGGGCGACGTTGATCTCGGAGTTGGTCTCCATCGTGAACGTCGTGAGGCCGTCCACGTCGGACGGTTGCAGACCCGCGTCCGCGACCGCGGCGAGCACGCACTCAGCGGCGAGCTGCAGCTCCGAGCGCCCGGAGTCCTTGGAGAACTCGGTCGCGCCGATCCCCACGATCGCGGCCTTTCGGGCGAGGGTCATCGCAGGAGCACCGTGACGGTTCCGGTGACGTGATCGCCGAGCGAGTTGCGCCCGCGTACGGCGACCGTGACGAGCTCCCCGTCGGGACCGGGATCCACGGCGTCGACGGTGCCCGTCATCGTCATCGTGTCGCCGGCGTAGTTGGGCACGCCGAGCCGGATCGAGGCCCTCTTGACCACCGCCTCCGGTCCGGTCCAGTCCGTCACGTAGCGCAGGCAATAGCCGTTGCTGGTCAGGATGTTGGTGAAGATGGTCTTCGACCCGCGCTCCTGCGCCGAGGCGATGTCGTGGTGAACGTCCTGGTAGTCGCGGGACGCGATGGCGGTCGCGACGATGTTGCGGACGCTGGCCTCGATCACGAGCTCCGGCAGCACCTCCCCGACGCGCGTCATGAGGCAGGCCGGAACGCAGGCAGCAGCTGACCGCCCGGCACCTTCTGGAAGACGAGCTCGACCGGCAGGCCGATCCGTACCTGCGCGGGATCCGCACCGGAGGCGAGCTCACTGATGACGCGCACGCCTTCCTCGAGCTCGACGAGCAGGGCGGTGTGCGGCATCTCGACGCCGGCGAGCGGCGGGTAGTGGTGTGTGACATGGCTGTAGACCACGCCGCGCCCGCTGGCGACGACGTAGCCCTGGTCGGTGCTTGCGCACCGCGCGCACAGCGGCGCCGGCGGGTGCCGCAGCATCCCGCAACCGCCGCACTGCTGGATGCGCAGCTCGCCCTCCTTCACGCCGTCCCAGAAGAAGGCGTTGTCCCGGCCGACCGCCGGCCGCACCCGCTCCCCCACGTCGGACGCCCGCGGCGGCCGGAACTTCAGGATCCGCATCCGGCCGATACCGACGACCTCGTCACCGACGAGGTACTCGTAGACGGTGGTGGTGAAGCGTCCCGGTCCGAGGGCGGTCTGCTTCTCCTCCGACAGGTCCTCGGCGTAGGTGCGGACGCTGACCCGCTCGCCGAGGCTCAGCTCCCGGAGGTAGTCGTGGTCGTAGTTGACGGCGACGACGGAGGTGTATCCCGCGGCGTCGAGCCGCCGCATGACCTCCTCGTTCGGGCTCGGCGCCGACGGGTCGCGCGGAGCGTCCATGATCCAGGTCTGGAGCATCCCCGGTGGGGCGATGAGGTGCCCTCGCGTGGAGGCATCCGGATCGACGTACGCCGGGTTGCGGTCGTCAAGGGCCTGGCACCAGTGGTGCACCATCGGCAGGTTGACCGGGTCGCGTCCGACGCGCGCCGGGCCGGGGGTCGGGCCGAGGAACGAACGGGCTTCCTCGATCAGCGCCGCAGCCGTGACAGCGGCGTCGACAGCGACATCCCCGACGGCGGTCATTCTCGGAAAAGTAGGCGAGTCGGATGATCTCGGTCAAGAACCTGTTCTAGTTTCCGCCCCGCGTGGAGGCGTGGCGTCGTACTAGAACACGTACTATTTTGGCGACTTGCCGACCACCCCCGAGCAAGGAGCGGACGCATGCCTGAGGCCGTCATCGTCGAGGCGACCAGGACCCCGATCGGCAAGCGCAACGGGGCGCTCGCCGGGCTGCACGCCACGAAGCTGCTCGGAGCGGCGCAGGCGGAGGTCGTCAAGCGCTCCGGCGTCGCACCCGACACGGTCGAGCAGGTCATCGGCGGCTGCGTCACCCAGGCCGGCGAGCAGAGCTCCAACGTGACCCGCGGCGCCTGGCTGGCCGCCGGCCTGCCGCACACGACGGGCGCCACGACGGTCGACTGCCAGTGCGGCTCGGCCCAGCAGGCCAACCACCTCATCGCGGGCCTGATCGCGGCCGGCGCCATCGACGTCGGCGTCGCCTGCGGCGTCGAGGCGATGAGCCGGGTCGGGCTCGGGGCCAACGTCATCAACGGCCCGGGCACCTTCCGCGACGAGGACTGGGACATCGACCTGCCCAACCAGTTCGAGGCAGCGGAGCGGATCGCGAAGAACCGCGGCATCACCCGCGCCGACGTCGACGCGCTCGGGCTGCGCTCGCAGACCAACGCGAGGCGGGCCTGGGACGAGGGCCGCTTCGACCGGGAGGTCTTCGCCATGGAGGCGCCGGGGCCGGACGGGGCGACGGTCATCGTCGATCGCGACCAGGGCCTGCGCGACACGACGGCTGAGGGGCTGGCCAAGCTCAACCCGGTCATGCCGGACGGCATCCACACGGCCGGCAACTCCTCGCAGATCTCCGACGGCGCGGCTGCCGTCATGTGGATGTCCCGCGAGCGGGCCGCCGCCGAGGGGCTGCGGCCGAGGGCCCGGCTCCGCGCCATGGCTCTGGTCGGATCGGAGCCGTACTACCACCTGGATGGCCCCGTGCAGGCGACCGAAGCCGTGCTGCGCAAGGCCGGCATGACGCTGGCCGACATCGACCTGGTCGAGATCAACGAAGCCTTCGCGTCCGTCGTCCTGTCGTGGGCGCAGGTGCACCAGGCCGACCTGGACAAGGTCAACGTCAACGGCGGCGCCATCGCGCTCGGCCACCCGGTCGGCTCGACCGGCACCCGGCTGATCACCACCGCCCTGCACGAGCTGGAGCGCCGCGACGCGGCCACGGCGCTCATCTCGATGTGCGCCGGCGGCGCCATGGCCACCGGCACCATCATCGAGCGGGTCTAGACCGCGTAGCCGCGCAGACCAG
>JAODNA010000152.1 GCA_025465135.1 Frankiales bacterium
CGGGGCAGTTCGACCAGGTCCCCGTCGCGGGCAACCCGGCGTTCGTCGACACCCCCGACCCGTCCTTCGACCTCATGTCGGCGGTGGACCGCCCTGAGGAGGTCGCGGGCAAGGCTGACGCCGGAGCTGTCGCCTACGTCTTCGAGTTCAAGGGCGCGACGAGTGCTGCCAACGCGGCCGCCGTTCCCTACTACCGCGACGACGCCTGCCTCGACGACGGCACCGGCGACGACCCGGTCGCTCGTCCGCAGCCGGGCGAGGCCAGCACCGACTCGCGCGTCAAGCAGGGCTACGTCGACTACTGGAACGCTCACGGTGGCGCGGGCCTGCTGACCTACGCCGACCTCGAGTGCAACCCCGGCAACAAGAACAACCTGCCGGCCGCGGCTTACGCAGCCCTGCCGGAGTGGAAGAAGACCCCGTTCCAGGGCGCGTTCGCGAGCCACGGCATCCACTTCTTCACGACGCACGACAGCGACAACGCGACGCTCGGCACGCCGGTCGACGAGATCGACGGCCAGCAGTGGCGCTTCGCGATCCCCGAGGCCGCGCCGACCAACTGGATCGGTGGTGACACGACGAAGGGCAACTACGGCCTCAACGTCGATGCTCCGCTGCAGGCCAGCGCCCTTCCCTTCGGCCAGGTCGCCCCGAGCGTCGACGTGCCCGAGGTGCCCCTCGCGGTGCTGCTGCCCTTCGTCGCGCTCGCGGTCATGGGCGGCACGGTGTGGGCCCGCCGTCGTCGTACGGCGCTCTAGCCCTTACAGCCCTTCGGGGCAGCAGGTTGACCCATCGGCCGCGCACACGTGCGGTCGATGGGCACAGCCTTGCCGCTGGACCCGTCGATGACCTGACGGCTGCCGAGCGGTGCCTTCAGTGCCAGCGTGACGAGCTGCTGGCGGTAGTCCGCGGTGCACGCCTGATCGGCCGGCTGGGTGTCGCTCTCCAGGACCACGACGACGCTGTCGGCGCTCTCCTTCACGATCGGCGAGACGTGCAGGTGCGGGCAGCTGCTCGAGTCGCCGTACTGCACGATCACCGCCGACGGGTCGTCCGTCGGGTACGCCGTGTCGAAGCCGAAGGTGCTGCGAGGCGACGAAGGCTCCGCGGGCGAGGGCTCGATCGGCGGCACGTCGACCTGCACCGGCGGCGCACTCGGCCGGGTCAGGAAGCGCGCCTCGATGGCCGGCTGCGCGAGCGGCATCGGCCAGCCCGCGACCGTGAAGAGCCAGGCGGGCAGCAGCGCGGCCTCGTCGTCGGCGAGTGCCGTCAGCTGCAGGCCGAGCTCGGCCTTCGTGACCTCGGCGGGCATCGCCGGCGGGCAGCTGGTCTGCGGGCAGAGCATCACCGGCTGGAGGGGCACCGGGAGGGCGTCGAAAGCTGCCGCGGCGCTGATGATCGGGTACGACGGCCCGTCGCCGGGCGTGCCCAGGTAGCCGCTGCCGCCCACCACGTGGCCGTCGGCGTCGACCTCGAGCTGCGTGGAGTAGCCGGAGGTCGGCAGCCCGCTGACGCGGGGGTCGGCCCGGACGAACGCGTGCTCACCACCCGGTTCGACCGAGATGTCGGCGTCCGCGAGACCCAGGTCGGTCAGCACGAGCAGGGCAGCCTTGCGGGCTGCGCCCACGTCGGCGACGGGGGCGGGGCTGACATCGGGCGGCAGGGGGGCCACCCAGCCGGGCTTGGCACAGCGCGCGTTGGCGGGGCACGGGCTCATCACCGGCTCCGGCGCGCCGGCCGGGCCGGCCGGGGTCGTCACCGTCGACGAGCCCGGGCCGGAGCTGCTGCCTGAGCCGGAGCTCGTCCCGGAGTCCGATGCGACCGCCCCCGGAGGCGGCGGGTCGACCGTGACGGTCCCCGAGCCGCCGGCGCCCGGTGCGCCATACCAGCCGGCGCACGAGCGCGGCGCAGCGTCCGGCGGTGCCGTCGCCTCCGCGCTGACCGGCGAGTCCGGCCCGCAGTTGCCGGACAGCGACCACGGCCGTCCCGCCTCGTCCTCGACGCGGAGCGTCCCGGCTTGCCAAGCCGCCTGGACCCGGTGCGGCTCGTCGGTGACCCCGAGCGCACCCGCGAGCCGGCGTACGTCCGCCGGCGCAGCCGGTCCGCCGGCCAGTGGATGCGCCGGGGCGGAATCCGGGCCGGCCGGCAGCGTGCCGGTCAGGTGGAACGACGATCCGCCCGCGGCGAGCTTTCCCGAGATCGGCGCGCCGGCCGTCGCGGCCGAGTCGGCGGTGCTGCCCGTGGCAAGCCGCAGCCGCGGTGGGCCGGCTGTCCGGTGCGAGAAGACGAGGCTGACGGCGACGGCAATCGCGACGACCGCAGCCGCCGCACCGAGCGGAGCCCAGCGACGCAGCATCGTGACCACCTCCGCACCTGTGACGCTGCCCGCCCCGCCGTCGTTCCGCAATCCCCTGACAGACCTGGAGGCACGGCCCGCCGCGTAGCCTCGCCACATGACCGAGGCGTATCTCATTGGTGGCGTCCGCACTCCCGTCGGGCGCTACGGCGGGGCGCTCGCAGGCGTCCGCGCCGATGACCTGGCCGCGCTCGTCGTCGGCGAGGCCGTACGACGGGCGGGGCTCGATCCGGCCGCCGTCGACGAGGTGATCCTCGGCGCCGCCAACCAGGCAGGCGAGGACAACCGCAACGTGGCGCGCATGGCGGTGCTGCTCGCCGGCCTGCCGCTCCAGACCAGCGCCTACACCGTCAACCGCTTGTGCGCGAGCGGGCTCACCGCGATCGCCAATGCCGCTCAGGCCGTCAAGTCGGGCGAGGCCGACATCGTCGTCGCGGGAGGGGTCGAGTCGATGACCCGCGCCCCGTGGGTGTTGGCCAAGCCGGGCACGCCGTGGGCCAAGCCCGGCGAGGTCGCCGACACCGCGCTCGGATGGCGCTTCGTCAACCCGCGGCACGACCCGCAACACACGATCACGCTGGGCGAGACGGCCGAGCTGGTCGCACAGCAGGACGGGATCACCCGCGAGGACTCCGACGCGTTCGGCCTCCGCAGCCAGGACCTCGCCGCGAAGGCGATCGCCAACGGCCACTTCGATGCCGAGCTCGTCGCCGTACCGACCGCCAAGGGTGACCTCACCGCCGACGAGACCCCGCGGGCGACGTCGATGGAGAAACTGGCCGCACTGAAGCCGGCCTTCACCAGGGACGGTGTCATCACCGCGGGGTCGAGCAGCCCGCTGTCCGACGGCTCGAGCGCGATCATCGTCGCGAGCGAGGAAGCCGTACGCCGGCATGGCCTGACGCCGCGCGCCCGGGTCGTCCGGGGCGCAGCGGCGGGCGTCGAGCCGCACCTGATGGGCCTCGGCCCGGTGCCGTCGACCGAGAAGGCGCTGGCCGGGGCCGGCTGGTCGGTCGCCGACCTCGACGCGGTCGAGCTCAACGAGGCATTCGCGGTTCAGGTCATCGCGTGCATGCGCCGGCTGGGTCTCGACGAGGAGACGCTCAATGCCGACGGTGGCGCGATCGCGCTCGGGCATCCGCTCGGCTCGAGCGGTGCACGGCTCGTCGTCACTCTGCTCGGCCGGCTGGAGCGGGAGAGCGGCAGGAAGGGACTCGCGACGATGTGCGTCGGCGTCGGCCAGGGTGCCAGCCTGCTCGTGGAGCGGGTCTAGCGAGCAGCGAAGGTGACTAGCTGCCGTACTCCTCGTAGCCCTCGAGCGCCGCGGCGGTCTGGGCCGGGATGGCGAAGGGCAGCACGCCGCGCGGCGCGGGGATGTTGGTCAGGTCGATGACGAACGGCGCGAGCATGCCGGACACCTCGCGGCAGTCGTCGACGAGGTCGATGATGGAGTCGGGCTCGACGTCGGCGGGGACGGTGTGCGTGGTCATGCGTCGACCGTAAGGAGTTACCGGCCGGTACCCAAGGCGTACTGATCGGTAACGTTGTGATCTTGCTCGCCGCCGGGCCTCGCTAGGCTCGCCGGATGCGCATCGCCGTCACCGGATCCATCGCCACCGACCACCTGCTGACCTTCGACGGCCGCTTCGTCGAGCAGCTGCTGCCCGACCAGCTCGACAAGCTGTCTGTGGTGTTCCTGGCCAGCGACCTGCAGATCCGCCGCGGCGGCACCGGCGCCAACATCGCCTTCGGCATGGGCGTCCTCGGCGAGAGCCCGCTGCTCATCGGCAGCGTCGGCAAGGACGCCGCCGACTACCTCGACTGGCTCGCCGAGCACGGCGTGAACACATCCGGCGTACGTGTCAGCGAGACGCTCGCCAGCCCGCGCTTCACCGTCACCACCGACAACGACCAGAACCAGATCGGCGCCTTCTACCCGGGCGCGATGGCCGAGGCGGTCAACATCGAGCTGAAGCCCTTCGGCGAGCTCGACCTCGTCGTCGTCGCGCCGAACGACCCCGGCGCGATGCTGCGGCACAGCGCGGAGTGCCGCGACGCGGGCATCCCGTTCGCGGCGGACCCCTCGCAGACGCTGACGTTCCTCGACGGCGACTCGATCCGCCAGCTCCTCGACGGTGCGACGTACCTGTTCACGAACGAGTACGAAGCCGGCCTCGTCGCCGCCAAGACCGGCTGGTCCGACGACGACATCATCTCGCTCGTGCAGACGCGCATCACCACGCGCGGTGCCGATGGGATCGTGGTGCAGCGCAAGGGCGAGGACGACATTCGCGTCCCCGTCGCGCCCGCCGAGAAGATCGCGGAACCCACCGGCGTCGGCGACGCCTTCCGGGCCGGCTTCCTCTCGGCGACGTCGTGGGGCCTCGGCCTCGAACGGTCCTGTCAGGTCGGTGCGCTGCTCGCGACGCACGTCGTCGAGACGGTCGGCACGCAGGAGTACAGGTACGACGCCAAGCGCTTCCTCGAGCGGCTCGCCGCGGCCTACGGCGACGACGCCGCCGCCGACGTCCAGCCGCACCTTCGCTAGCTGCTACGGCGGACCAGGTAGGCGGAGCCGGCGGGGCGGGGCTCCTCGCCGAGGTACTCCTGGTCCCGCATCCGGCACCACGCCGGTATGTCGATCCGTGCGGCCGGGTCGTCGCTGAGGACGGTGAGGACGGCGCCGACCTCGACGGTCACGATCGCCTTCGCGAGCTCGATGACCGGCACCGGGCAGGGCCGGCCGAGGCAGTCCAGCGTCACAGGCGGTCGACGCCGGCTTCGGCGCGGAGCGCGGCGACGACGCGAGGGAGGACGTCGAGGAAGCGGTCGACGTCGGACGCCGTCGTGTCGCGGTGCAGCGAGACACGGACGTTGCCATGGGTGAGCACACCCATCGCGGCCAGGACGTGGCTCGGCTCCACGGTGTCGGCGGTGCAGCTCGACCCGCTGGACACCGCGAAGCCCTCCCGGTCGAGCGCGGTGAGCAGCGCCTCGCCGTCGACGTACAGGCACGAGACGGTGACGAGGTGGGGGAGCCGGCGGACGGGGTCGCCGACGACCTCGACGTCGGGGACCGTCTCCGCGACGCGGGTCCGGATGCGGTCGACGAGCGGCCGGAGGCGCGCGTCCTCGGCCGCTGACTCCTGCAGCACTGCCAGCAGGCCTGCGGCGGCGGCGGCGATCGACGGCACGTCCGGCGGCCCCGCCGGCGCCGGTGTGAAGCGCACGCCGGTCCGCACGGCTAGGACGCCCACGCCCGGAGGGCCGCCCCACTTGTGGGCGCTCGCCGCAAGCAGCGACCAGCCCGGCGGCAGGGGCACGCGGCCCACGGACTGCGCCGCGTCGACGAGCAGCGGGACACCGCGGGCCTCGCACAGCGCAGCCACCTCGCTCACCGGTTGGAGCGTGCCGACCTCGTGGCTGGCGCTGATCAGGCAGGCGAGCGCGGTGTCGGCCCGCAGCGCCGCTTCGAACGCGTCGACGTCGACGCGGCCGAGCCGGTCGACGGGGACCGACGTGCCGTCGGCGACGGCCCGCAGCACTGCGGAGTGGTCGATCGCGGAGTGCACGACATGCGAGCCGGTACGACGGCGCGACGCGAGGACGCCGGAGATCCCCTGCTGGAGGGCAGCGGTGCCGGACGCCGTGAAGTGGAGCTCGTCCGGCCGGGCCCCGAGCGCCTCGGCGAAGGCCTCGCGGGCGCCGTCGAGCAGCCGGCGGGCCCGGCGGGCCGAGCCGTAGAGGCGGCTCGGGTCGGCCCAGCCGTCCTCGAGGGCCGCGAGCAGCGCCGCGCGCGCCGCAGGGTGGAGCGGGACGGCGGCCGCGGCGTCGAGGTGGACGGGTCCCGGCACGCCCCGAACGCTAGTCCCGGCCCCAACCCGCGCGCCGCGCCGAAGCCACCCCGGGCAGGGGACGATGGGGCTGCTGGGATAGGGTCGCTGAGCGTTCCGGGAGCGTGTTTTCACGCCTGCCGGACCGCCCGAGAGTCCGCCCTGCGAGGAAGGCCCAGAGCTTGAGTCCGACTCCCGCCCCGGCGCAGCGCCGCGGGCTGCGTCGCAGTGGCAGCGGCAGTCTCGGGGGCCGTGCCCGGCTCGTCCCTGCGGCGCTGCTGACGGTGCTCTTCGCGGCCGGCTGCGACGCCCGGCACACCTACGAGCGGGCCTTCAACCTCGGCCTGCCCAAGCCGATGACGCCGCAGGCCGACCGGATCTACGAGACCTGGCTCGGCTCGGTTGCCGCCGCCCTCGCGGTGGGTGTCTTCGTGTGGGGCCTGATCATCTTCGCGGTCATCCGCTACCGGAAGAACAGCGACGAGCTGCCCCGGCAGGTCCGCTACAACCTGCCCATCGAGGTGCTCTACACCGTCGTACCGTTCGTGATCATCTCGGTGCTCTTCTACTACACCGCGGTCAACGAGAACTTCGTCAACAACACCAAGAAGAACCCCGACCTCACGGTCGACATCGTCGGCTTCCAGTGGAACTGGCAGTTCCAGTACCCCAAGGCCAAGCTGCAGGTGACGGGCACCCCGACCCAGCCCGCCGTGATGGTGCTGCCGGCGGGCAAGCGGATCCGCTTCGTCGAGACCTCACCCGACGTCATCCACTCCTGGTTCGTGCCGGCCTTCATGTTCAAGCGCGACGTCATCCCGGGTCGCCGCAACGCCTTCGAGATCACGATCAAGCCGGCGGCGGCCAACCACACCTACATCGGCCGCTGCACGGAGTTCTGCGGCGAGAAGCACTCCCGGATGAACTTCTACGTCAAGGTCGTCTCGCCGGCCGACTTCGACGCCTACCTCGCGAAGCTCGCGACCAACCCCGACGCCTCGATCGGCACGGACACCCGCGGGGCCATCCCGACGCTCCCGGAGTACGACCGCCAGCTCGGCGTCTCCGGCAACTCCGAAGGCGGAGGGACCAGCAAGTGACCCTGCTGACCGGTGCCACGAGCACCCCGGTTCAGGTACGCCGGCCGCGCAGCGCGCCGGGCTCGACCATCACCCGGGTCCTGACGACGACAAACCACAAGACGATCGGGATCCTCTACCTCACGACCTCGTTCTTCTTCTTCCTGGCCGCGGGCTTCATGGCGATGCTCATGCGTGCCGAGCTCGCGCGCCCGGGGCTGCAGATCCTGTCGGCCGAGCAGTTCAACCAGCTGTTCACGATGCACGGCTCGATCATGATGTTCCTGTTCGCGCCGGCCGCCGCCTTCGGCTTCACCAACTACATCATGCCGCTGCAGATCGGCGCGCCGGACATGTCGTTCCCGCGCCTCAACGCCTTCTCGTACTGGCTCTACCTGTTCGGCGGGACCCTCGTCCTCGCCGGGTTCGTCACGCCGCAAGGAGCCGCCGACTTCGGCTGGTTCGCCTACACACCGCTGTCCGACATCGTCCACTCGCCCAACATCGGCTCGGACATGTGGATCGTCGGTCTGGTGACCTCGGGTCTCGGGACGATCCTCGGCGGCGTCAACTTCGTGACGACGATCATCACGTTGCGCGCTCCCGGCATGACGATGTTCCGGATGCCGATCTTCACCTGGAACATGCTGGTCACGTCGATCCTGGTCCTGATGGCGTTCCCGGTGCTCGCGGCCGCGTGGCTGGCGCTGATGGCCGACCGGCACCTCGGCGCCCACATCTACGACCCCAGCAACGGCGGCGCGATCCTCTACCAGCACCTGTTCTGGTTCTTCGGCCATCCGGAGGTCTACATCGTGGCGATCCCGTTCTTCGGGATCGTCTCCGAGGTCATCCCGGTCTTCAGCCGCAAGCCGCTGTTCGGCTACAAGGGCCTGGTCTTCGCGACCATCTCCATCGGCGCCCTGTCGATGACCGTGTGGGCCCACCACATGTTCGTCACGGGCGCGGTGCTGCTTCCCTTCTTCGCGTTCATGTCGTTCCTGATCGCCGTGCCGACGGGCGTGAAGTTCTTCAACTGGATCGGCACGATGTGGCGGGGCCAGCTGACCTTCGAGACGGCGATGCTGTTCTGCATCGGCTTCCTCGTGACCTTCCTGCTCGGCGGCCTCACCGGCGTGATGCTGGCCAGCCCGCCGATCGACTTCCACGTGAGTGACACCTACTTCCTCATCGCGCACTTCCACTACGTGCTGTTCGGCACCGTGGTGTTCGCCTTCTTCGCCGGCATCTACTTCTGGTTCCCGAAGATCACCGGCCGGATGCTCGACGAGCGGCTCGGCAAGGTCCACTTCTGGACGCTGTTCCTGGGCTTCCACATGACGTTCCTGGTGCAGCACTGGCTGGGCGACGAGGGCATGCCGCGCCGGATCGCCGACTACCGCGCGGCCGACGGGTTCACGACGCTCAACACGATCTCCTCGATCGGCGCGTTCGTGCTGGGCGCCTCGACGCTGCCGTTCCTCTACAACGTCGTCACGTCGTACCGGTCCGGCCGCAAGGCGATCGGCGACGACCCGTGGGGCTTCGGCAACTCGCTGGAGTGGGCGACGTCCTGCCCGCCGCCGCGGCACAACTTCGTGACGATGCCGCGCATCCGCTCCGAGCGCCCGGCGTTCGACCTGCACTACCCGGAGACCGTCGGCCGGGTCGACTTCCACGCGACACCGGAGCTGAGGTAGCCGTATGAGGGTCGAAGGCCTGCTGTTCGCGGCGATCTCCGCGTTCCTCGGCACGATCACGGCCGTCTACTGGCTGCTGTCACGCGATCCCACGGGCACGACCGCACTGGCTCTGTCGGGTGGTCTGGCGTTCATCATCGGCTACTACCTGCTCTTCACGTCGCGCCGCATGGACGCGCGTCCGGAGGACCGGCCCGACGCCGAGATCGGCGAGGGCGCGGGTGAGGTCGGCTTCTTCGCGCCGCACTCGTGGTGGCCGATCCTGCTGGCCGGCTCGTTCAGCCTCGTCGGCATGGGCCTGATCTTCGGCCGGTTCATGCTCATCATCGGCGCGGGGGCGATCGCGGTCGCCATCGTCGGGTTCACCTTCGAGTTCTACCTCGGCATCAACCGCACGCAGGCCAACACCATCGGCGCCCTCGAGGCCATGGGCGAGTCGCCGACGAGCGTGCACAAGTTCCTGGGCGAGTAGCTCCGCAGCTGATCACGCGCGGCATGAGGCGGAAGGCGCTGCATCCGACCAGGTGCGGTTAGCGCAGGATGCCGGTGTGGCCCAGGGAGTACCGGCCGGGCTGGGGCCAGACGCAGAGGCCGTGCGGGCCGCGGCCGACCGGGATCCGCGCGAGCAGGTGCCCGTTGCTCGTGTCGATCGCGTAGACCTCCGAGCTGTAGCGGCCCGACAGCCACAGGACGCGGCCGCTGGCGTCCAGCCCACCCATGTCGGGCGTGCCGCCAGGGATCGTCCATCGCCCCACGAGGCTGCGGGTGGCGAAGCTCAGCAGCGAGATCGACTGGCCGGTGCGGTTGGTGATGTAGAGCGTCTTCGAGTCGCGGCTCGGGTAGAGGCCGTGCGCGCCGCGACCGGTAGGCAGGAAGCGGATGACGGAGATCGTCGCCGCGTCGATGAGGTAGACACCGCCGTGCTGCATGTCGGCGACGTAGTAGGTCTTGCCATCCGGGCTGATCTTCACGTCCTGCGGTGCAGAGGCGGCCGGCAGCGGCAGCTCCTTCTCGAGCCGCTGGTGCTGCATGTCGACGTAGACCATCTTCGCGCCGAACTCGCAGGACGCGAGGGCGTGCGTGCCGTCGGGGGAGAAGTCCATGTGGTCGATGCCGCGGCACGGCAGGCTCAGCTGGTGGACGAGGTGGAAGGTCTTCGCGTCGTAGAAGTCCAGGCGGCGGCGTGCCTCTGCGACGACGACGGCGAAGCGACCGTCCGCGGTGAAGTACAGGTTGTAGGGGTCGGTGACCGGGATCTTGCGGCCGAGCGCTCCGGTGCGCGGGTTGATGGTCGTGAGCGAGTTGCCGAGGTCGTTGTCGACGTACAGCGTCTTCAGGTCGTACGACGGCGTCACGTGCTGCGGCAGCCGGCCGGTGTGCACCACCTGCACGATCGAACGGGTCTTCTGGTCGATGACCGTGACCGTCTGGTCCTCGCTGTCGGGGACGTAGATGAGCGCCCGCGCGAGCCGGGCCTCCGGTGCCAGCAGCCCCGGCCGGCCGGCGGCGTAGATGTCGGTCGGGTCGAGGAGAGCCGGGATGCCGGCCGCGGGCACGCGGCTCGGCGCCGCCGACGGACTGGGCGCGGCAGGCGAGGACGCGACCGGCGCGGACGTCGCCGACTGCTGCACGGCCGGGTGCGAGGAGGTGCAGCCCGCGGCAGCGACGAGGAGCAGGGTCAGGGCGAAGCGGTGGCGGCGCACAGGTCCTTCCGGGGTGGCTAGCTGGGTGCCAGGAGGCGGGGTGCGGTGACGGCATGGAGGCCCCGGCTGCGCAACCCCGACAGGATGTGCGGCAGCGCCTCGACGGTCCCGGCGTGCCCGAGGTGCAGGCTGACGATGCTGCCCGGTCGCGCGCCGGCCAGGACGCGGGACGCGACGGCTGAGGCGCCGGGGTCGAGGTTGTCGGACGGGTCGACGTCGTAGCCGAGGACGAGGTCGTAGCCCGACGCGGTCGCCGCCGCGACCATCGGCGGCGTGATGGTCGGGCCGCCGGACGGGCGGAAGGCCGCACCCGGAGAGCCGGTGAGGCGCTGCAGCAGCGCTGCGCAGCGGGACACCTCGGAGCGGATGGCGCTCGGGGACAGCCGGTGCAGCGTGGGGTGCGTGTAGGTGTGGTTGCCGAGCGCGTGGCCGCCCTTCAGGATGCGCGCCGCCATCTCGGGGTTGGCCTGCAGCCAGGTGCCGACGGCCAGGATCGTCACCGTGGCCCCGTCGTGCTCCGCCGCGGCCAGCAGTCGCACCGCGAGGGCCGGATCGCCGGAGCCGTGGAAGGTGAGGGCGACCTCCGGCCGCCCGGTGTCGGCGTGCCGCACGACCCGGGCCGCGCCGCTCGACGCCGAAGGCGAGGGCTGCAGCGCGGTCGTGACGGTCCTGCTCGGCACCGCGGCCGGTGTTGCCGGACCGCTGCTCGCGGGAGCCGCCGCGCGGCGCGCGCGAGAGGTGCACGCGGCGAGCACCGCGCTCCCTGCGGCGACGAGCAGCGTGCGCCGCGAGCGCGGCTGCTGCCAGAACGATGCCATCACGTCAGTCTCCTGCACCGGCATGAACGGCGCCTGATCGCCATGCCGTGCGGCGCCTCGGACCGACCTACTTGGCGCGCGGCTTCCCGGTGCCCTCGAGCGGCGGCATGGTCGCCTCCGGCCGCAGCGGCTCCTTGCGCGAGATCGTCTTGTCGCGGAAGAAGCCGCGGGGCCGGCGTACCTCGTGGACGACGGGCCCGCCGTTGCCGTGGACCTCGACGACCTGCTTGTCGCCGTAGCCCGGTCCCTCCGGCGGCTCGCCGGCGTGCAGGGCCGGCCGCTCGGACGGCTCCACCCCGGTGAGCGTGATCTGGTACGGCACCGGCAACCCGACGGTCTCCTCGACGAACTCCCCGGACGGCAGCCGTCGGATCGTGCCGGACTCGATGCCGTGGTGGACGAGCTCGTCGTCGGCGCGCTGCAGGCCCAGGCAGAAGCGCTTCGTGGCCCAGTAGACCAGCGGCGGCACGACGAAGATGGCGACCCGCAGCGTGTGCGTGATCGTCTGGACGCTGATCGAGAAGATCGACGCGATGATGTCGTTGCCGCCGGCGATGAGCAGCATCACGTAGAACGAGATGCCCATGGCGCCGATGGCGGTACGACGGGGCTTGTCGCGCGGCCGGTCGAGCAGGTTGTGGTAGTCGTGGTCCTTGGTCAGCCGCGCCTCGATCCACGGCCAGGCACCGAGCAGGTTGAACAGGATGCCGGGCAGCACGACGGTCGGCAGGATCACGTTGATCGGGATCGTGTGGCTGAACGCGTGGATCTCCCAGTTGGGCATCAGACGCGTCGAGCCGTCGAGGAAGCCCATGTACCAGTCGGGCTGGGAGCCGGCCGAGACCTGCGACGGGTCGTAGGGGCCGTAGAGCCAGATCGGGTTGATCTGCGCGAGACCGCCGAGCAGGGCCAGCACGGCGAACACGAGGAAGAAGAAGCCGCCCGCCTTCGCGGCGTAGACGGGGTACATCCGGCTGCCGACGACGTTGTGCTCGGTGCGACGGGGACCGGGGAAGTCGGTGTGCTTCTGGTACCAGATCATCATCAGGTGGAACGTGATGAGCGCGAGGATCAGCCCGGGGATCAGCAGGATGTGGATGGCGTAGAGGCGACCGACGATCGACGTACCGGGGAACTCGCCGCCGAACAGCAGGATCGAGGCCCACGTGCCGATGACGGGGATGGACTCGGTGATGCTCGCCGCGATGCGCAGGCCGGTGCCGGACAGCAGGTCGTCGGGCAGTGAGTAGCCCGCGAAGCCCTCGAGGATGCCGGTGATCAGCAGGAGGGTGCCGATGACCCAGTTCAGCTCACGCGGCTTGCGGAAGGCGCCGGTGAAGAACACCCGCATCAGGTGGACGGTGATCGAGGCGAGGAAGAGCAGGGCCGCCCAGTGGTGGATCTGCCGCATCAGCAGTCCGCCGCGGACGTCGAACGAGATGTTCAGCGTCGAGGCGTAGGCCTGCGACATCGTCACGCCCTTGAGCGGGATGTAGCTGCCGTTGTAGACGACCTCGTGCATCGACGCGTCGAAGAACAGCGTGAGGTAGGTGCCGGTCAGCAGCAGGATGATGAAGGAGTAGAGGGCGATCTCGCCCAGCATGAACGACCAGTGGTCCGGGAAGACCTTGTTCAGGCTGCGCCGGATGAAGTTGGACGAGCCGAGCCGGTCATCGACCCACTTGCCGGTGCCGGCGGCGCCCTTGCCGAGGACGGTCATGACTTGCGCTCCCAGAAGCTGGGCCCGACGGGCTCGGTGTAGTCGCTCTTCGCCACGAAGTAGCCCTCGTCGTCGACGTAGATCGGCAGCTGCGGCAGGTTGCGGGCCGCGGGGCCGAACAGCACCTTGGCGCCGTTGCTCGCGTCGAAGGTGGACTGGTGGCACGGGCAGAAGAGGTGATGCGTCTGCTGCTCGTAGAGCTTGACCGGGCAGCCGAGGTGGGTGCAGATGACGGAGTAGGCGATGTGTCCGTCGACCGACCAGTCCTCGCGTCCCTTGCGGGGCTTGAGCTCCTCCGGGCGCATGCGGATGAGCATGGTCGGGGTGTCGGCCATCTGCACACCGCCCGGTACGTCGGGGTAGGCCGTCTCCAGGGAGCCGAGCGCCAGGTCGCCGATGCGGATCGGTGTGCCGTTGCGGCGGACCAGCCGGACGCCCTTCTTCCACGCCGTCGTACGGAACCTGTCTTCCTTGTGGGCATACGGGCCGAGGTCGAGCAGCAGGGGGAGGGGGAGCAGCGCGAGCGAGCCGGCGCCGAGCAGCAGGGTGTTGCGCAGCAGCGAGCGCCGGGCCAGGCCGGTCTGCTCGAAGCCCTGCACGAGGGCCTGGCCCGTCGCGTCCCTCTCCTCGATCTCGGAGGCGAAGCCGTGGCGCTCCTGCACCGCCTCTTCGTCGACCATGAGCGTCTTCGCCCAGAGCACGGCGCCGGCGCCGATGCCCGCGAGCGCGAGTGTCATGAAGAGGGCGAGCAGCGGCGTGAAGTAGATGTTGTCGCGCTCGGTGAACTTGAACGGCGCCACGAAGAACGTGACGACGAAGCCGATGACGCCCAGGAACGACAGCACGAACAGCGCCGCGACCTTGCGCTCTGCGGAGCGGGCCTCGGCCTCGGACAGGTCCGCCTTGCGCGGTTCCTGGATCGCGTGCGCGACCGGGGCCGAAGGCGCGCTGTGCTGGCGCTCGTCGCGACCGTGGCTGGCCAGCTCGGCGCGGCTGTCGGTCTGCTGGAAGGAGGCGTCGGTGACGTCCGAGCCGCGGCTGTCGCCGCCGCTGTTTGCCGCACCGGTGTCGGCCGGCGCGCGGAGCCGGTCGCGGATGCTCTTGCCGTCAGGGGTCTCGCTCATGCTCGGGCGCCGATCCAGAGCGTCACACCGACCAGGGCCGTGATGCCGACCAGCCACATGACCAGGCCCTCGGGCACCGGGCCGAAGCGGCCGAGGGCGGCGCCGCCGGGCTGCGGGGCCTTGGTGATGAACTGCACGTAGCGCACGACGGCCTTCTTCTCGTCGGGCGTGAGCTGGTTGTCGGAGAAGCGCGGCATGTTCTCCGGTCCGCTCTGCATCGCGCCCATGATCACGCGGGCGCTCGCCTCGGTCAGCGGGGGTGCGTACTGGCCGTAGCTCAGCGCGCCGCCGGCGCCGGCGAAGTTGTGGCAGCTGGCGCAGTTGGTGCGGAACAGCTCGCCACCCTGCTGCAGGTTGCCGTCGTTGAGCTTGCCCGGCGGCAGCTTGGGGCCGCCGCCGTGCGCGCCGACGAACGCCGCGAGCTGGTCGATCTCCGCGGTCGTGTACTTCGCCTTCTTGCGCGGCGCCTCGACGGTGCCGGCCTTCAGCGGCATGCGCCCGCTCTCGACCTGGAAGATCACGGAGGACTCGCCGACGCCGATCAGGCTCGGGCCGCCGGCGCCGCCCTGCAGGCCCAGCCCGTGGCAGGTGGAGCACCCTTGGAGGTAGAGCTCGCGACCGGCCTTGACGGCCATCGACTGCTCGGTCGTCGGGTCGTCCTTCGCGTGGCCCGCGGGCGCGCCGAACGCGGTGTAGAGCATCCCGATGACGGCGAGTGCCAGCACGATGACGGTCGGGCCGGACAGCCGCTGCATCCGGGACGGCGCGGAGTCCACAAGGCTGCCTTTCACTGGATGATGTAGATCGTGGCGAACAGCCCGATCCAGACGACGTCGACGAAGTGCCAGTAGTAGGACACGACGATGGCGCTGGTGGCCTTCTCCGGGGTGTAGCGGCCGACCAGGCTGCGCCCGAGCACGATGATGAAGGCGAACAGGCCACCGATGACGTGCAGGCCGTGGAAGCCCTCGGTCAGGTAGAACACCGAGCCGTAGCCGTCGGAGTGCAGCGAGTTGCCGTCGCCCCACTGCTTGTGGAACTCGTTGGCCTGACCGAGCACGAAGACCAGGCCCATCACGAACGTCAGGACGTACCACCGGCGCAGCGCGTAGACGTCGCCCCGCTCCGCGGCGAACACGCCCGCCTGGCAGGTCACGGACGACAGCACCAGGATCGTCGTGAAGAAGGCGGAGTAGCCCACGGCGAGGTGGACGTGCGACGGCGGCCAGTTGCCGGCGCCGTAGACCGACCGGATCGTGAAGTACATCGCGAACAGGGCGGAGAAGAACATCAGCTCGGAGGACAGCCACACGATCGTCCCGACAGCGACCATGTTGGGTCGGGTCAGGGAGCCGTGGGACGGCGCCTTCTCCAGGACGGAAGCGGAAGCCACGAGAGCATCCTGCCAGCCCGCTGAGGCCTTCTGCACGTCGGGTCGCCCCGTACGGCGTGTCCGGTTCACGCGCCTAGGCTGTGCCCGTGCACCCGCTCCCGACGTTCGGCTGGGAGACCGTGTTCACGCAGGCCAGGTTCGAGCTCGGGCCGCTGCTCGGCCTGCTCGTCGCAGCAGGTTTCTACGGCCTGGGAGTACGACGGCTCGCCGCCCGCGGGGACCGCTGGGCGGCCGGGCGGACGATCGCCTTCGCGGCCGGCCTGCTCGTCATCGCGGTGGCCACCCTGTCGGGGCTGGCGGCGTACGACGACGACCTGTTCGGCGCCCACATGGTCCAGCACATGCTGCTGTCGATGGTCGCGCCGGTGTTCCTCGCCATGGGCGCTCCCGTGACGCTCGCGCTGCGCACCCTCCCGGCGCGCGGCCGCGGCTGGCTGCTCGGCGTGCTGCACGCCCGCGTCGTCAGCGTCCTGACTTTCCCCCTCGTCCCCTGGCTGCTGTTCGTCGGCAGCCCGTTCGCCCTCTACTTCTCGGGCTGGTACCCCGCGACGCTCGACAACCGCCTGCTGCATGAGCTGCTCCACGCGCACTTCCTGCTCGTGGGCTGCCTCTTCTTCTGGCCGATCGTCGGCGTCGACCCGCTACCGGGGCGGGCCGGCTACCCGTTCCGGATGCTGCTGCTGGCCGCGACGCTGCCGTTCCACGCCTTCCTGGGCATCGCCGTGATGAGCGTGGGCGACGACGGCAAGGGCCTCATCGCGGCCGACCACTACCTGCCGCTGCACGGCCTGCAGGGCTCGGTCTTCCAGCAGCAGGTCGGGGGCGGCGCCCTCTGGGCATCGGGTGATCTCGTGGGCCTGCTTTTCCTGGGGGTCGTGCTCGTGCAGTGGATGCGCGCCAGCGAGCGGGAGGCGGCGCGGGAAGATCGCCGGTTGGACCGCTTGGAGGAGTCCTTGACCGGGCCCTGATGCCGTCCCTAGGCTCCGTGTGACCTGGGACACACCCGGGCGAAGCGGACAGGAGGACTCGTGGCTTCGGGCACGCGACAGGCGGGGACGACGACGAAGCCGCGGCGGAAGGTGCTCGGGTCCCGGCTCGCGTGCGGTGAGTGCGGTGCCCGGCTGTCGGCGTACAACCCGGGGCCCAACTGCTTCGCCCACACGCTCGACCTGCCGTGGAAGGGTCCGGGCGTCCGCCCGCGCTGATCGGGCTCCGCCACCCCCGTTACGATCGCGCCCATGAGCGCCGCCGCCCCCCGCTCGGACGCACCGGTCCGCACCCACTCGGTGATCGTCTACAGCGACGACCCGAAGATCCGCGACGCCGTGCGTACGGCGGTGGGCCGGCGCCCGGCCGCCGACCTCGGGCGGGTGGAGTGGGCCGAGAGCACGACCGGCGACCACCTGGTCGGGCTCGTCGACAAGGGCGGCGTCGACCTCGTCATCCTCGACGGCGAGGCCTGGCCCACTGGCGGCCTCGGGCTCGCCCGGCAGCTGAAGGACGAGCTCGCCGACAGCCCCCCCACGCTCGTCCTCATCGCCCGGCGCGACGACCGCTGGCTGGCCAAGTGGTCGATGGCCGACGCCGTGCTGCCGCTGCCGATCGACGCGCCGGCGCTGGCCGAGGCGGTCGCCGGGCTGCTCCGCCAGCGGGAGTCCCGGCTGCCGGTCCGCCGCGCCGGCCGCTAGGTGACGAGCGGCCAGACCTGGCCCGGTCTGCTCGGGCAGCTGCTGCGCGGGGAGTCCCTCTCTGCCGCTGACACCTCGTGGGCGATGCGCGAGGTCATGACCGGGGAGGCGACGCCCTCGCAGGTCGCGGGCTTCGTCGTGGCGCTGCGGGCCAAGGGCGAGACGCCCGAGGAGGTGGCGGGCTTCGTCGATGCCATGCTCGAGCAGGCGGCCGCGGTCACGGTTCCGGGCCGCGTCGTCGACACGTGCGGGACCGGGGGCGACCGGGCCCACACGGTCAACATCTCCACGATGGCCGCCCTGGTCGTTGCCGGCGCGGGCATCCCGGTCGTGAAGCACGGCAACCGCGCGGCGTCGTCGGCCTGCGGCTCGGCCGACCTGCTCGAGGAGCTCGGTGTCGTCGTCGACCTGCCGCCGGCCACCGTCGCGCCCTGCCTCGAGGACGCCGGCATCGCCTTCTGCTTCGCTCCGGTGTTCCACCCGGGAATGCGGCACGCAGCCGTGCCGCGGCGCGAGCTCGGCGTGCCGACGGTCTTCAACGTGCTCGGCCCGCTGACCAACCCGGCGCGGCCCGCGGCGCAGGCGGTCGGCGTCTCGGACGCGCGGATCGCTCCGGTCATGGCCGGTGTGCTCGCCGCTCGCGGTGCGGACGCGCTCGTCTTCCGCGGCGACGACGGGCTGGACGAGCTGACGACGACGTCGACCTCGACGGTGTGGGTGGTCTGCGGTGGCGAGGTGACGACCTGTTCCTTCGACCCGGCGTCGCTCGGTCTGCACCCAGCCACGCTCGAGGACCTGCGTGGGGCCGACGCGTCGTACAACGCCTCGGTCTGTCGCGACCTGCTCGGCGGGGCCACCGGCCCGGTCCGCGACGCGGTCCTGCTCAACGCGGCAGCGGCGATCGCGGCGTACGACGGCGGTTCGGGTGATCTGGTCCAGCGGCTCGCGTCGGGGATGGAGCGGGCCGCTGCCGCACTGGCCGACGGCCGGGCCGCGGCGCTCCTCGACCACTGGGTGTCCGTCAGCCATGAGCTCGCCCCCGCGTGACTTCCCCACCCAGCTTCTCTGCCGACCTGGGCGGACGACACGCCGGCGTTTCTCCCGCTCAGGTACGCAGAGTTCGAGCGGGGCTGGGGCTGGGGCTGCTCGCTCTCGCTGCGGCGTGCGGGGGCTCGGGTGGTGGCTTGCGCGAGACGCTTCCGTCACCGAGCCCGACCGGCGCGGTCTCGACGTCGCGGCTCGAGGCGATGCTGCTCCAGCCGGCGGACCTGACGGGTCTCGGGCAGCGACGGGTCTTCACGAGCAGCGGGCTCACGACGCAGTCGACCCCGCAGCTCGCGCTGTGCCACGACCCGGTGCCGGTCGGGGCGCACGAGCTGGCCAACGTCATCGCCCAGTCCGGAAAGCCCGGCGGGGTGAAGGTGTTCGAGGTCGTCTCGGTCTTCACCGATGAGGCGGCGGCGAAGTCGTCGTACGACGCAGACGTGGCAAACGCCAAAGCGTGCCCGAGCTACAAGGGTGCGGACGGCGCCGCGCGCCGGATCGTCGGGCTCGGGCCCGTCGACGAGGGCGCGGGAGTGGAGGCCGTCCACTACGCACTCGTCGCCGCGGACGTCATCAGCGGGGACGTACGTACCTACGCACGCCGCGGCAGTACGACGGTGCTCATCAGCGGCTTCGGCGGCCCGCCGACCGGCCAGCCGCTGCTCGTCTACCAAGCCGACCTGATGCGCAAGGCCCTCGC
Source organism: Frankiales bacterium (assembly GCA_025465135.1). GTDB lineage: Bacteria > Actinomycetota > Actinomycetes > Mycobacteriales > SCTD01 > RYN-124. The sequence continues at coordinate 19,159 of JAODNA010000152.1, forward strand.
GCGCCTGCGCTGACTGCCTGCGTGCTACTCCTCGAGGCCGAGGGAGAAGGTCGCTTCGAGGTCGTGCTTGCTGTAGGCCTGGAACGCGATCAGCGTCTGCGTCGCCTGCACGCCCTCGATCTTGTTGAGCCGGCCGGCGATCACCTCGTGCAGGTCCTGGTGCTGTCGCACGCGCACCATCGCGACGAGGTCGACGTCGCCGGCGACGGAGTAGACCTCGCTGACCCCGTCGAGCTCGGCGATCGCCTGGGCGACCTCGGGGATCCGGTCGACGGCGCAGTTGACGTTGACGAT
>JAODNA010000162.1 GCA_025465135.1 Frankiales bacterium
GCCGGCCTCGGCCGCTGCGCGCCCCGCCGCCGGCCCGGTCCCCGGCGGTCCCGGCGTGCCGAGCCTGACGGGCACGGATGCCCTCGACCTGACCCCCGGCGACCAGTGGTACGCCGGTGGTGCGGCCGAGTCGATCAACCCGACGCAGGCCATGATCGACACCCACAAGTTCTTCCTGGGCGGCTTCGGCTTCGGCAGCGGCCACACGGTCATCAACGACCTCAACAGCCAGATCCCGCAGTACGACAGCGGCCGCGCCGCGACGGGCGTCCTGCCGCAGCCCTACGGGTCGAGCACCCGGGCGATGGCCCTCGGCGACGGCAAGCACGCGATGGTCACCGCGCAGATCGAGACCCAGGGCTACTTCCTCGCCTACAAGAACGGCGACTACGGCATCGTCGACATCCGTCGCGAGGCCGCGGCCAAGATCGCCGCCCTCGCCGCCGCCCACCCGGGTGTCAACACGCTGCCCGCGCGCTCGATCGTCATCGACTCCAACCACTCGCACGGCGGGCCTGACACGGCCGGCGTCTGGGGCGGCGTGCCCGTCGAGTACCTCCAGCTCGTCAAGGACCAGACCGTCAAGGCCATCGTCGAGGCGTGGCAGAGCCTGCAGCCCGTCGACCTCTTCTACGGCGACCGGCCCGCCGGCATCGGCAACGTCCAGAACTACCCGTACCCCGACGAGCCCGCCAACTTCGACCGGCTCATGAACAACCAGTACGACGACGACCCGGCCAACCACGAGGTCGACGACCAGGTGCGCGTTCTCCAGGCCCGCAACCACGACACGGGTGCGCCGGTCCTGACCTACGCCAACTTCTCCGCTCACGCCGACGTGCTCGGCTCCAGCAACCTGCTCGTCACCGGTGACTACACCGGCCCGCTCTCGGAGATGCTGGCCAAGAACGGCGGCGTCGGGTTCGCGCAGGTCGGAACCCTCGGCCGCGAGCAGCCCAACCGCGGCTCCTGCCCGCAGCCCATGGACGGCGAGCTGCAGCAGATCGCCTGCCTCCGGGGTTACGCCGCCCGCGTCGAGACGCGCGCCGAAGAGGCCCTCGCCCTCGCGAAGCCGGTCACCGGCCCGAAGCTCGTTGCCCTGTCGTCGTACTTCCTCACCGACGCGGCCAGCAACGCGCTGATCGTCGGCCTCGACTACGGCGGCTTCGCGGCCGGCCTGCCGCTGCTGCGCGCGCAGACCCCGCCGTGGGAGACCGGCAACGTCATGGGCACCACGATGTTCTCCGGTCGCATCGGCGACCTGGTCATCAACGGCATCCCGGGTGAGGCCTACCCGCAGATCCTCGGTCGGGCCAAGGCCGCGCTGCCCGGCAAGCAGGGCTACTTCTCGATCGGCACTGCCGGTGACTTCCTCGGCTACATCATCTACCCGTTCACCGCCTACCCCGAGCCGATCCGCCGCTCGATCCTGTCCGGTGGACCGCCGCCGGCAGGGGACAACTGCAGTGGTGTCCCGTCGCCGGCCGGCTGCCCCAACCCGATCGGCAACGACAACTTCTTCTTCAACGTGTCGCAGACCTTCGGGCAGCGCCTCGTGTGTGCCGAGTTGCGGGGTGAGCAGACCAACTTCCCCGAGAACACGATCGACGTGAACACCTTCGAGCCGCAGTGTGCCGCCTTCTCGACGGACAGCGCGCTGCCGGCCGGCTGGGAGACGCAGTTCAGCTCCACCAGCCTCGGCGCGTCGGACGCTCCCGGCACGGACGTCCCGGAGGCGCCGTACGCCGTCCTGCTGGCCCTGGCCGGTATCGGCATCGGTGGGGTCGTCGTCGCACGTCGTCGCCGTACGGCCTGACGTCATGACGGGGGGACTGGCGGCCGGGGCCGCGCTGGCGCTGCTGGCCGGCACCCTGCTGCCGGCAGCCTCCGCGAGCGCAGCCACGCCTGCCGGCACCGTCCACGTGCAGGTCACGGGGACGTCGGCTGTCCTGTCCGACGGCCAGGTCGGCCGGGCGTGGAAGCTCGGATCCGACGGCACCGTCGTCACGAGCTCGCTCACGTCAGGCACGCGCGAGCTGGCGGCTTCGTCCTCGCCCGACTTCCGCATCGATGTCGACTCGGTGCCGACGACGTCGGTGCTCGGCTGGTCGCTGATCTCGGTGACCGCCGGTGCGATCCCACCCGACCCGTCGCGGCCGCAGACTCGTGCGGGCAAGCAGCTGACGTTCCGCTACGCGCTCGGTGACAACCACCTGACGACGGCGGGTGTCGAGCTGACGCGGGTGGTCGCCCTGCACGAGGGCTCGGCGGTCCTCGAGACGACGTCGACCCTCGTCAACCGCAGCCCGGCCGTCTTCCGGGTCGGCAACTACTCGCTTGACGAGCTGACGCCGGCCCCGTCACTGGCCGGGGCGAGTGCTCAGGTCATCGGCTACTCGGGCGGATCCGACTGGCGCGACGACTACCGGCACGTGCTGACCGAGGCTGCGGCGTTCGACGACGAGGGCGAGACCGCCCGCTTCGACGACGGCACCGGCGCCGGGTGGTTCTTCGTCACCGAGCGCCGCGGCGGCGTCAGCAGCCGCGTAGGCCGGGATGCCGGCGGGCGCACGTGGGCCGGTGTCGACCCGGGCCGCGACCTGTTCGACTTCGGGCCGCTGCAGACGGCGCCGCCGACGTACAACCGCCTGGACAACCCGGCCTACCCCGCGCCGATCCGGCAGCGGACGGTCCAGCCCAACGGCACTCTCTCGCTCGGTCGCGCGTTCACCGGCGTCTACTCCGACGGCGAAGCCGGTGCTGCGGCCGCCTTCGTCGACGACTTCACGAGCAACGTCGCACCGCAGTTCGCGCTGACCGTCGGGCAGAACTCCTTCCACCCGTGGAGCCACAGCGACGCGCTCTCCGACCCCAACCTGCGCAAGCAGGTCGACCGGGCCGCAGCGCTCGGCATCGAGAGCTACATGCTCGACGACCAGTGGCAGGGCGGCGCCGGTGGCGAGTCCGGCGACTGGAAGTTCGACGCCGTCCGCTTCCCTGATGCGGACGGCAACGGCATCCCGGACTTCGTCGAGTACCTCCACGCCAAGGGCCTGAAGCTCGGGCTCTGGATGTCGCCCGCGGAGTTCAACACCGCATCGCAGACGTACGCCGCCCACCCCGACTGGGCCTGTGCGCCGACGGGTGACGTCACCGCGCAGGTCCCCGACGACGCCGGCCTCGGCGTCTGGGACATGACCAACCCGGCGCTGCGCGACCACCTCACCGGGGTCGTCGACCGGCTCGTCGAGGCCTACGACGTCCGCGAGTTCAAGTTCGACTTCCAGTCGTGGGTCGACTGCGGCTCGCACGACTACAACGACTACGAGGATGCTTTCGTCGGCTTCGTCCACGCGCTGCAGGTGCGACACCCCGAGGTGACGTTCGAGCTCGACGAGACCAACGACCAGCGGGCCTGGCCGTTCGAGTCCGCCGCCATCGGCCCGTCCTGGTTCGACAACGGCCACCTGCACGGCTCCGGCCCGGCCGCGAAGCTGCTGCACGACATGTGGACCGCCGCACCGTGGCTGCCGACGTCGGGCATCGGTGTCGGCGCGTTCGACAGCGTCCTGCCCAACGGCTGCGCGGGCCCGTGCACCGCGTCCTACCTGGCGCCGCTGATGCTGCTCGGCCACGTCACCTTCTGGACCGACACGACCAAGATCTCCGACACCGACGCTGCCGAGATCAGCTGGTGGACCAACTGGTACAAGACCCACCGCGACGACCTGCGCGGCGTGGTCAACGAGCTGACGTCCACCGACCCCGTTGCCGGGACCGGCACGACGGTCTTCCAGCCGTGGCGCAACGGGCACGGCGAGGTGCTCGCCTTCCGGCAGGCCGACGGTTCACCCGTGACCACCGTCTCGCTGCACGGCGTCGACGCCGCGACGACGTACGCGATCCACGACGTGCGCACCGGCGAGCTCCTCACGACCGCGACCGGCGCCCAGCTCGCTTCGGGTTACGACATCGCGCTGCCGCAGGCGTGGTCGGCGCGGGTGCTGTCCGTCGACCCGACCGACGCAAGCCCCGACCCCGCCGTTCCCGAGGCCCCGCTCGCCATCCTGCTCCCGCTCGCCGCGCTCGCGGTCGGCGTCCTGCTTCTCCGTCGCACGACCCAGTCCAGGAGATCCGCATGAGAAGGCTCGCGGCACTGACCGCAATCACCACGACCCTCGCCCTCGCGGGTGCCGGCGTCGGCGCCACGGTGGCCACGGCTGCCTCGGCCACCGGCCCGGTCGCCGGGACGCTGCAGGCCGGCGCCGCGGTCGTCGACGACACCTGGCACGTCGGAGCCTCCGCGGGGCAGTACGCCAGCACGGCGGACGGCACTGCGGAGTGGGACCCCAACTTCCACTCCGTCAAGAACAACCCGTCGTACGGCGTCGCGTCGCGCATGTCGGTGCGCGCCCTCGTCCTCAAGAGCGGCAGCGACGCGCCGGTCGCGATGGTGAAGCAGGACCTCTACCTCGCGCAGGACCTCGTCGTGCACCGTGCCGCGCAGATCCTCGCGGCCGACGGAAGCGCCGTCACCTACGACAACATCCTCGTGTCGGCGACGCACGACCACAACTCGCCGTACTACTCCACGCCGGCGGCGGGGGTCTGGGTGTTCCAGGACGCCTTCGACCTGCGCTTCTTCGAGTACCACGCGCGCGCGATCGCGCACGCGATCGAGCAGGCAGAGCAGGCGATGAAGCCGGCGACGATCGGTGCGACGACGATCGAGCAGCCCTTCGTGCAGACCAATATCGTCGGGCCGTCAACGGCTGACGACGGGACGCCGGCCGGCTACCCCCGCGACGAGAACGACCACGGCCTCGTCGTGATGCGGGTCGACAACGTCCAGACCGGCAAGGCCATCGCGACCTGGATGAACTACGCCGAGCACGGTGAGAGCCTCGACGGCTACGACCTCATCAGCGCCGACTTCCTCGCGCCGCTCGAGCGCTACGTCGACCGCGAGACGGGGGCGCCGCTGATCTTCACGCAGGGCGCGGTCGGCTCGAGCGAAGGCCCCTACGAGGGCTACTACCCGCACGGCGCGCTGCCGACGTACCCGGACGGCTCTTCGAAGGGCGTGAAGAAGGCGTTCGCCCACATCGGCTATGCCCAGGCCGAGCGTGGGGCCCGCATCCTCGCTGACAGCGTCGAGGCCGGTCGCGACGCGATCGGCGCCGGCAGCGGCGAGGTGCCGATGCGCTCGACGCTCCCGGTCCGCATGGTGACGGACTGGATCCCCGGCCCGGTGTCGCACCCCTACCCGGCCTACGGGTCGTGCCAGAGCGCGGCGACGGTCGACGGCAACCCGGGCGTCGGCACCGTCCCAGACTGCTCGCGGGCTGGCGAGAACGGCGTGCCCACGCCGCCGCCGACGCCCCTGTTCGAGAACCTCAAGGCAGCCGGACTGCCGATCCCCGACTCCTACGCCGCCACGAGCTTCAACACGGTCGAGGAGAACATGCGCATCAAGCTCCAGGCCGTGCGCATCGGCGACATCCTGCTCGCCTCCTGCTCCTGCGAGGCGCAGGTCGACCTCATCAAGAACCTCGAGAGCCGCCTCGACGACAAGACGGGCAACATCTACGACGGCTACGACTACGTCGACGACCACGGCGACCCGGCCCACAACGGCTGCACGCAGCAGCCCGACACGACGTGGACCTGCAAGCAGCCCGACGTCGGCCGCGCCGGCGGGGTGCACCTCTACACCGGCCTGTCCAACACGCTCATCAAGCACATGCTCGCGGAGGTCCACAACGACGCGAGGGGCTGGGACGACCCGGCGAACATCGCGATCGCCGACTCCGAGCCGACCGACACGACGAAGATCTTCGGCAACTTCACGAAGAGCGGCCCGGACGCCGAGCTGTCGCCGACCGAGGGCTACAAGCTCGTCGTCGGTCTTGGGCACACCGGGGACTACGACGGCTACACCGTCAGCTTCCGGGAGTTCTCGAGCCGCGAGTCCTACCGCAAGTCGCTCACGTCCTACGGCCCCCACACGGCCGACTACATGAACACCCACCTCGTGCAGGTCGCCCGCAACCTCTCGGATGGCACCCCGATCCCGCCCGTGCCCAACGCCGCGCAGGGCCAGGCCGACGAGCAGCGCAACAACGCCGAGGCGACCGCCCTCGGCCAGCTCGGGGCGTTCTACCTCGACGGCTGGGACGCGACCCGTCCGGATGACGCAGGTCCGGCTGCCATCACGGCCGAGCCGAAGCCGACCATGAAGCGCTTCGACGCTGCGACCGTCACGTTCCGCGGCGGGAGCAACTGGACCGACAACCCCAACGTCACGGTCGAGCGCCAGGTCAACGGCACCTGGACGAAGTACGCCGACCAGAGCGGCGAGATCGTCACGTCGGTGCACCCGCCCGCGGGTGTCTCGCTCGTCGACGAGCGCCAGCCCGCAGGGCAGGAGTGGCTCTGGACGGCGACGTTCGAGGCGTTCGACGCGTGGCCGAAGGCGGACGTGCCTGGCGGACAGGTGCCATCGGGCACCTACCGCTTCGTCGTCAACGGCAACATCCACCAGGGTGGCAAGCCCACGCCCTACACGCTGAACAGCAAGCCGTTCGACGTCACCCCGTGGGACGGGCTGAAGGCCTCGGATCCCACGGTCAGCAACGGTGACGTCAGCGTGACGCCGAACCCGGTCGTCTACCCGCGGACCTACACGCCGGACGCGTCGTTCCGCTTCATCAGCGACGACGGCGGCGACGTGCCGAGTGGTGCCGGATCGGCGTTCTGCCGGACCTGCTCGTTCCGGCCGTGGGCGCGCACCGGCACCGTCGAGTCGGTATTGGTGACGGTCGCGAAGGACGGTGTCGTTGCCCGCACCGTGCCCGCCGTCGAGCAGCCGGACGGCAGCTGGAAGGCCGCCACCGCCCTGCAGCCCGGCGAGGTCGCCTTCGTCAACCGGACCGGGATCCGCGACAGCTACGGCGAGATCAACGCCAGTCCGACCCAGGCCGTCGACGCCCTCGGCGCGCTCAGCCCAGCCCCGAGCATCGACCCGCCGGCCGACGTGCCCGAGGTCGGCGCCGCGGTGACGATGCCGCTCGTCGCACTGCTGCTCTTCGGCATCGGCCTGGCCGTGCGGCGCCGGCGGAGCGCCGCCGCATGACGGGAGGCGAGCCGCTCTGGACCAAGCAGGTCGGCCGCCGACCGCTGCTCGCCGCCGCCGGTGCGATCGCGGGCGCGGCCGCTCTCCCGGGTGGCCGCGCACAGGCGGCGGTGCGAGGGACCACGGTGGTGGCGGCCTCGGCCGACGACGTCGTGGCCCGTGGGTTCTGGCTCGCCGGTGACACGCACGTCCACTGCGACCACTCGTCGGACGGCTCCTTCATCCGGCAGGTGGTGAGCCAGCAGGGGCCGGGCAACCTGTCCGTCGCCGACCAGATCGGCGAGGGCGAGCGCATCGGCCTGCAGTGGATGCCGCTCACCGACCACCGGACCTACGACCAGCACTGGGACCCCCAGTGGACGTCGTCGAAGCTGCTGCTCATCCCGGGCGAGGAGGCCAACGGCTCGCCGCACGCGACCTGCCTCGGGGCGGTCGACGTCGTCGTCGACGGCGCCAACCCACCCGGGTCCCCGTCGCACCGGCACGTGCAGCAGTCCATCTGGGAGTCGCAGGCGCAGGACGCCAGCTGGGGCATCGCGCACCCCGACGACACCCGCATCGAGAACGACTCGGTCGTCGGCGCGAGCACCATCGAGACGTGGAACCGCGCGAGCTTGCCGGACGTCGAGATCGACTACGCCGAGAGCCGCTGGAACAAGGGCTTCCGGTACGGCGTCGCCGGTGCCTGCGACTGCCACTTCAAGGAGCTGTGGCCGATCGCGGGCCCCGGCATGCCGACGACGTGGGTCCTGTCGGGTGCGCTCTCCGAGCGGGCGATCCTCGACGCGCTGCGCGGCGGCCGCACGACGCTGTCGTCGTCGCCCGTCGGCGCGTTCGTCACGCTCGAGGCCGACGCTGACGGCGATGGCGTCTTCGAGGCCGTCGGCGGCGACGAGGTGGCGGTGCCGGTCGGCCGGTCGATCACCCTGCGGGTACGCGCGCAGCGGGCCCCGGGCATGCAGCTGCTCGTCTACGAGGCCCCCGGCCGCGCCGCAACGCCGCTCCTCGACGTGACGGTCACCGGGATCGACGAGACGCACACGCTGACCGTGAACACGCCGAGCGGCACGCACTGGTGGCGCGCCGAGATCCGCGGCTACGGCACCCCGCCCGGTCTCACCACCGACCCGCAGGCCGACATCCCCAAGCAGCCCGACCAGCTGCAGGCCATGACGTCCCCGCTGTTCGCGACGTCAGGCGCACTGGCCGTGCCGCAGCCGACGATCGCCCTGCCGCCGCTCGTCGGCGACGCGTCCGGTGCGGTCGTCGTCAGCGGCGACTGGAACGGCTTCCCGGACGTCGCCGTCGCCGCGACCGGCCCCCAGGTCGTCAGTGAGCTGCACCGGGCCGGGCTGACCTACGTCGAGCACCACGGGCCGACGGGCACCCGCAAGGTCTTCGGCAACGGGAAGTCGCGCTTCCCGAAGGTCGTCGCGGCCGGCAACGACGTCTGGCTCACCTATCAGGAGGAGCACAACCAGCTCCCGCACACGCCGCAGATCTACCTCGCGCACAGTGCCGACGGCGGCCGCACGTGGGGCAGCGAGCGGCTGCTCTCCGACGGCCAGGGCCGCCAGGAGCGCCCCGCCATCGGCCTGCTCCCGGACGGCCGTCCGGTCGTCGCGTGGCAGGCCGCCACCGGTAGCGCCGTCGAGATCCTCGTCTGGGCCCCCGGTGACACCGCGCCGACGGTGCTGTCCAACACGGGCAAGGTCATCACCCCGCCCAACCCGGCCGACACCCGCAGCGCCCGCTACCCCGCGTCGCTGTTCCCGGACATCGCCGTACTGGCCGACGCGGTCGTCGTCTCCTGGCAGGACAACCGCAACGACCCCGACCCGGGCTGGACCGGCCACCTGACGCCGCCCGGTACGACGGCGGTCGCGGGCACCGACCCCGACGCGTGGGAGCCGATGGTCTCGGTACGACGGCTCGACGCGACCACGTGGTCGGCCCCGATCCGGGTCGCCCCGGCCGCCAACCGGGCCGACTGCCACCCGGCCCTCGGTGCGACCCCCGACGGCACCCTCGTGTGCGCCTGGGACAGCCGCCCGCTCAGCAGCAGCGGCGTCAGCCCGGCGATCCAGGCGGCCACGTCGACCGACCTTGGACTCACCTGGTCCACCCCGGTCGCTGTCGACCCCGCGCCGTCGTACTTCTCCCAGCGCCCGCGCCTGGCCGCCGACCCCGACGGGCGGCTGCGCATGGTCTGGTACGACGCCCGCGGCACCGACTGGCGCTGGGCGGTTCGGTCGGCCGTGCTGGCCGAGAGCGGTTGGCAGCCCGAGGGCGAGGTCCTGCGCGGCGGAAACTGCACGTGGCCGGCGCTGAACGCCGGCGTCGTGGTCGCGGCCACCGACCGCAACGCGCAGTCGCAGCGGGACCGCACCCAGGACATCGTGCTGGCGAGTGTTGCGGGCGCCCCGGCGACGGACGTGCCGGAGATCCCGTTGCCGGTGGTTCTCCCTGTCCTCGCCGCCGGCCTCACCGCCGTTCTCGCGCGAGCCCGCCGCCGCACCGGGGCAGACCACCCCGCCTGACAGCGTGTCGAACTGCCCACTCTCCGTGGACTGTTGCTGGGCCTCGTCGTCTCCCGACGGCGACTGCGCCGCCCCACCCTGCGTGGGCAGTTCGACATACGCCGCACGGGTGACGGTGGCTGCGGCGCGCCCACCCTGCGTGGGCAGTTCGACATACGCCCACGGGTACTCGGTCATGCTCGCCGCGTGAGGTCCCGCGTCGCGACGTCGGTCGCGCTCCTGTGCGCCGCGGTCCTGCTCGGCGCGTGCCAGGCCGAGCCGCCGGTGCAGCCCGCCGTTCCGCGGGCGGTGGCGTCCACCACCCCGAGCCCGTCGCCGCCGGTCCCGCCGGTGCCGCTCGTCGCGTGGCACGGACCGGTGGAGCAGCTGTTCTTCCACACGCTGGTCGTCCGTCCCGGCCTGGCGTTCACCGACGACACGCTCGGCCACAGCTTCGCCGACTACTCGGTCACCGCCACGGAGTTCCGGCGCATCCTCACCAGCCTCTGGCACCGCGGCTGGACCCTCGTCGACGTGCACCGGGTCGCTGCGGGGACGGTGCGCGTCCCCGCCGGCCGCCGGCCGCTCGTGCTGTCCGAGGACGACGTCAACTACTACGACTACGCCCGCGAGCGTGGCCAGCCCTGGCGGCTCGTGACGGACAGCGCCGGCCGGGTGCGAGCCGAGCTGCGCGATGCCGACGGAACCCACCCGCGCCTCAGCGACGACGACCTCGTCCCGCTCGTCGACGCGTTCGTCGCGGCGCACCCCGAGTTCTCCGCGGACGGCGCGAAGGGCCTGCTGGCGCTGACCGGTTACGAGGGCCTGTTCGGCGAGCGGCTCGAGCCGCCGGATCCCGCGGCTGCCGACCGGGTGCGCAGGCTCGCCCAGACCCTGCGCGACAGCGGGTGGACTCTGGCGAGCCACACCTACGGCCACATCCACCTCGAGCGCGACCGGCTCGCGATCGTCGCGCGCGACACCGCGCGGTGGCGGGCGCTCGCGGAGCCGCTGCTCGGCCCGACCGACGTCCTCGTCTACCCGTACGGCGGCCGGCCGGTCGCCGGCGCCGCCGCCCTGCTCGCGAGCGCCGGGTTCCACCTCCAGCTCGACATCGACATCGTCCCGCGCACCGAGCGGCGCCAGGGCTACACCCTGATGAGCCGGCGCCACGTCGACGGGCTCGCCTTCGACGTACCGGCCCGCCTTGCCCCATTCTTCGACGTCCAGGCGGTCCGCGACCCGGCCGCCCGTAGCCTGGAGGCGTGACTGCGCGGACGTACGAGGTGCGTACCTACGGCTGTCAGATGAACGTCCACGACTCCGAGCGCATCTCCGGGCTGCTCGATGCGGCCGGCTACGTCCCCGCGCAGGCCGACCGCACCCCGGACGTCGTCGTGTTCAACACCTGCGCCGTGCGCGAGAACGCGGACAACCGCCTCTACGGCAACCTCGGCCACCTCAAGCCGGTCAAGGACGCGACCCCCGGCATGCAGATCGCCGTCGGCGGCTGCCTCGCGCAGAAGGACCAGGGCCTCATCACGCAGAAGGCACCCTGGGTCGACGTCGTCTTCGGCACCCACAACGTCGGCAGCCTCCCCGTGCTGCTCGAGCGCGCGCGCGGCGAGCAGCAGTCCCAGGTCGAGCTCCTCGAGGCCCTCGAGGTCTTCCCGAGCACCCTGCCGGCCCGGCGGGAGTCGTCGTACGCCGCCTGGGTGAGCATCAGCGTCGGCTGCGACAACACCTGCACGTTCTGCATCGTGCCGTCGTTGCGCGGCACGGAGCAGGACCGCAGCCAGGCGGACATCCTTCGCGAGGTCGAGATGCTCGTCGCACAGGGCGTGCTGGAGGTGACGCTCCTCGGCCAGAACGTCAACAGCTACGGCCGTTCCTTCGGCGAGCGCGACGCGTTCGGCGCGCTGCTGCGTGCGGTGGCGGCCACCGGCCTGGAGCGGGTCCGCTTCACCAGCCCGCACCCCCGCGACTTCACCGACGACGTCATCGCGGCGATGGCGGAGACCCCGGCGGTCTGCCCCTCCCTGCACATGCCGCTGCAGTCCGGCAGCGACGCGGTGCTCAAGGCGATGCGGCGCAGCTACCGCAGCGAGCGCTTCCTCGGCATCCTCGACCGGGTGCGGTCGCAGATCCCCGACGCCGCCATCACCACCGACATCATCGTCGGGTTCCCGACCGAGACCGAGACCGACTTCGAGGACACCCTGCGCGTCGTCGAGGCATCCCGCTTCGCGGGCGCGTTCACCTTCCAGTACTCACCCCGCCCCGGCACCCCGGCCGCCGACCTCCCGCCGCTGCCGAAGCAGGTCGTGCAGGAGCGCTACGAGCGGCTCGTCGAGTTGCAGGAGCGGATGACCTACGACGGCATGCAGACGCAGGTCGGCCGGACCGTCGAGGTGCTCGTCAGCCAGGGGGAGGGGCGCAAGGACGGCCCCGGGACGATGACCGGCCGGGCCCGCGACAACCGGCTCGTGCACCTCGCCCGCGCCGAAGGGGTGCGGCCGGGCGATGTCGTCGCGACCGTCGTGACCGGCGCAGCGCCCCACTACCTGCGGGCCGATGCGGCGCTGCTCAGCCACCGGCGCACCGCTGCCGGCGACGCCTGGGCCGCCGGCCGCACGCCGAGCACCCCGGGCGTCCTGCTCGGGATGCCCGGGCGGGCGCCCGTTCACTGACGCCCGGGCAGGGTAAAACGGACAAAGGGCGCGAGGATTCGCGCCCGAGCCCGTTGATCAGGGGGAGAAGTCCCCCCAGCCCTGGAGCCTCTGTGTCCGTACGTCGCCTCGTCCCGTCCGTGCTCGCCGCCGCCGCCCTCGTCGCGGCCGGTGTGCTCACCGGCCCGGCCGGCGCCCAGGCAGCGCTGCTGCCGGTGGCTGCCCCGGTTCCGGGCACGGCGCCGCTGCAGCTCACGGGCGCCGTCGACGCCGGGCCCGCCGCGACCGGCGCGGTGCAGCGCGTGGTGATCGCGCTGTCGCTGCAGGACCAGCCCGGCCTGCGCCAGCTGCTGCACGACCAGCAGACCGCCGGCACGGCGAGCTACCACCGGTGGCTCACGCCCGCGCAGTTCACCGACCGCTTCGGACCGGCCACCTCGGCGGTGACGGCTGCCAAGGCGTGGGCCGCCGGCGCCGGGCTCACCGTCTCCGACGTCTCGAGCAACCGGACCCTGGTGACGGTCGAGGGCACGCGGGCCCAGCTCAACAGCGCGTTCGGGGTCACGCTGCACGCCGTGCAGGCTGCGGGCCAGAGCTTCGTCACGCCTGACCGGGCCGCGACGCTCCCCGCGTCGCTGCGCGCGGCGACCGCGGCGGTCCTCGGTCTCACGACGTACCAGCCCGACACCCGGCCGCACCACGTCGCCACCCGCAGCGGCTACCAGACCTACGGTCTCGCCGCCTACGGGCCGCACGACTTCGAGACCGTCTACAACGCGCCGGCCAGCACCACCGGCACCGGGCAGACCGTCGCCGTCATCACGCAGGGCGACCTCCGCGGTGTCGCCACGGACCTCGCGACGTTCCAGACCCGCAACAACCTGCCGCACGTCCCGCTGACCGTCGTGGAGACCACCGCCACGTCGACCGACACGTCGGGCGCGGAGGAGTACGACCTCGACACGCAGTACTCCACCGGCTTCGCGCCGGACGTCTCGACGCTGCTCGCCTACAACGCCGACACCCTCGGCGACATCCACCCGCTCAACGCCTTCGTGACGGAGAACCGCGCGCAGACGGCCTCGGCGTCGTACGGCGGCTGCGAGATCCTCAACGCGCTGCTCGGCGACGTCGCGGCGGACGACCAGGTGTTCCAGCAGGCGCAGGCCCAGGGCCAGACGTTCTGGGTCTCCAGCGGTGACGAGGGCTCGGCCTGCTCGATCCTCGTCAACGCGGGCGCGCCCGTCGGCGTGCCGGACGTCGAGTACCCCGCGTCGTCGTCGTACGTCGTCGCCGTCGGTGGCACCAGCCTCACCGGCGAGACCACGCAGCCCACCCGCGAGATCACCTGGCTCGGTGGCGGCGGCGGCTACAGCAACATCGAGAGCGCGCCCTCGTGGCAGGCCGACAACCTGGCGTTCTCCGGCCTGGTCGGCCGCGGCGTGCCCGACGTCAGCCTCGACGCCGACCCCAGCTCCGGCTACGCCGTGGTCGTGGCAGGAGCCGACTCCGTGATCGGCGGCACGAGTGCCAGCGCGCCGGCGTGGAACGGCATCTGGGCCCGCGTGCTCCAGGCCCACCCGGGGATCGGCTTCGCGGCGCCTGCGCTCTACCGCTCGGCGGGCAGCCTCGTCGACATCACGCTCGGCACCAACGGGCTGTACGCCGCCACGCCCGGCTACGACCTGTCCACCGGGCTCGGCAGCGCCGACATCGCGCGCCTGGTGTCCAACATCCGCTGAAATAAACCGGACAAAGGGCACGAGTTTCGCCTTCTTGGTGCGTTGGAACAGGAGTAACGCCCCCGATCTCAGGAGCTCTCCTGTGGCCTACCGCCGCCGTCTCGTCCCCGCCGTCCTCGCCGCGTCGACCCTCGCCGCCGCCGGGCTGGCCCTGCTCAGCTCGCCCCTGACAGCCTCCGCGAGCACCGCGGCGCCGGTGTTCACCAACCTGGCCGCCCCGTCCTCGCTGGGCAACTCCGACAACGCCGGCGAGCCGAGCCTCGGCGTCAACGGCACCACTGGTGCGCTGATGTACCAGTCGTACTCGAGCACCTACAAGATCAACATCAACTCCACGACGGGTGCCGCGACCTGGTCCGACGTCACGCCCCCGACCTCCGCGTTCAACATCGACCCGATCCTCGCGACCGACCGCGTCACCGGCCGCACCTTCGCCGGCGGTCTCGCGGGCGAGTGCAGCGCGCTGTCCTACACCGACAGCGACGGCGGCTCCTGGCAGCAGCAGGGCAACGCCTGCACCGGCGTCGTCGACCACGAGAGCATCGGCTCCGGCCCCTGGCACGGAGCGGCCCCGCTCGGCTCCACCTACAGCCGCGCCGTCTACTACTGCGCGCAGCAGGGCAACGACGCGTGCGCGACCAGCAGCAACGGCGGCCTCACCTTCGGCGCGCCGAGCCTCATCAACGGCGCGTGCGGCAGCCTCCACGGTCACGTGAAGGTGGCCCCCAACGGCACGGCGTACCTGCCCAACGCCCACTGCGGCGGTGTGGCGGGCGGCGCGAAGACCGTCGACAACGGCAGCACCTGGAACTCCTACACGATCCCGGGCTCGACCGAGCCGGCCGACGGCTTCGACCCGTCCGTGACGGTCACGCCCGACAACACGGTCTACGAGGCCTGGCAGCAGGGCAACAACCACCCCTACGTCGCGCGCTCGACCACCAGCGGCGCGAGCTGGGACCGCGTGACCGACCTGTCCGGCACCTACAGCCCGGCGATCGTCAACAGCACCTTCCAGGCCACGACCTCCGGTGACAACGGCCGCGTCGCCGTTGCCTACCTCGGCAGCACGACGCCGGGCAACCCGTTCTCCAACACCTGGCACGGCGTCTGGGACCTCTACGTCTCCACGTCGTACGACGGCGGCGTGTCCTGGACGACCGTGAAGGCGACCGCTGACCCGGTGCAGCGCGGCTGGATGTGCGCGAGCGGCACGACCTGCAACTCCGGCCGCAACCTGCTCGACTTCATGGACGCCAACACCACCAAGGACGGCCGGGTCGTCGTCGGCTACGCCGATGGCTGCATCAACGCCTGCGCTGCGGCGAACGGCACCGAGGCGCAGTCGACCGACGCCTACGCGACGGTGGCCTACCAGAGCGACGGCAAGAACCTGTTCGCGGCCAACGACGGCACGGTGACGAGCCCGAGCCCGTCGCCGAGCGCGTCGGCCTCGCCGAGCGCCAGCCCGTCCGCGTCGCCGTCGGCGAGCCCGAGCGCGTCGCCCACGACGAGCCCGAGCGCGTCGCCGAGCCCGAGCCCGAGCGCGAGCCCGACCGGCGGCACCGACCCTGACCCGGCCACGCCCAACCTCACCAGCGGCACCGCCAAGAGCGGCACCAATGCAGCAGCGGGCGGCTACGTGTACTACAAGATCTCGGTCCCGAGCGGCGCGGCGAAGCTGACGCTGAACCTCACCGGCCCGTCCTGCTCGGTCATCTCCTGCAACCCCGACATCGACCTGCTGACCAAGCTCGGTGCCAAGCCGACCACCGCCAGCAAGGACGCGTCCAGCGAGACCGGCAGCAACACCGAGAACGTCACGGTGACCAGCCCGGGCGCCGGCTACTGGTACGTCGGCATCTACACCTACTCCGGCTCCGCCGGTAAGGCCTTCACCATCAAGGCCACCATCGGCTAGCAGCGGTCGTACGACGGAGGGCACCTAGGGTCTGCGAGGTGCCCTCCGTCGTTGCTGTGGTCGGGCCGACGGCCACCGGGAAGTCCGAGCTCGGGCTCGCGCTCGCCCGTGCGCTCGGCGGTGAGGTCGTCAACGCCGACTCGATGCAGCTCTACCGCGGCATGGACATCGGCACGGCCAAGCTGACGGAGCCGCAGCGACAGGGCGTCCCGCACCACCTGCTCGACGTCTGGGACGTCACGCAGACCGCAACCGCGGCGGCGTACCAGGAGCTGGCGCGCGCGGCCATCGACGGTCTCCTCGACCGCGGCGTCACGCCCGTGCTCGTCGGCGGGTCCGGGCTCTACCTGCGGGCCGCCCTCGACGAGCTGACTTTCCCGGGCACCGACCCGGAGCTGAGGGCATCGCTCGAGGCCGAGCTCGAGCAGGACGGCGCCCTTGCGCTGCACGCCCGGCTGGCCGCGCTCGACCAGGCGGCGGCGGGCCGGATGCAGCCGAGCAACGGCCGCCGGGTGGTGCGCGCCCTCGAGGTCGTGCTGCTCACCGGCGCGATGCCGGGCGCGATGACGTCGTACGACGCGCACTACGACGTCACCTACCTCGGCCTCGACCGCGAGGACCTCACCGACCGGACCGACGCCCGGGTGGACCGGATGTGGGCGGCAGGCCTCGTCGACGAGGTGCGCGGGCTCGAGCAGCAGGGGCTCCGCGACGGCGTGACCGCTCGCCGGGCACTGGGCTACGGCCAGGTGCTCGCGATGCTCGACGGGACCTGCAGCGAGTCGCAGGCCGTGGAGGCCACGAAGGTCGCGACCCGGCGGTTCGTCCGGCGGCAGCGCGCGTGGTTTCGCCGCGATCCCCGGATCCGCTGGCTCGACCCGGCCGAGGACCTGCTGGGGCAGGGGATGGCCGCCGTCGCGTCGAAGTAGCCGGCATGTCCCGTCGTACCGGCCTTCGCAAGGCTGCCCTGTTTGCTGCTGCCGCGCTGCTGGTGCCGCTCGGTGCCTCCGCGGGTGCGACCGTGACGTCTCCGACGCCGTCCCTCGCGCAGGCCAGCAACGGCCTGCCGAGCGGGCCGGCCGGCGGGGTCGCCGCCCAGCCGGGGACCGCGTCGAGCAAGCCGCTCCCGGACATCGACAAGCTCGACGGGCCGCGCTACTCGCTCAAGGACGCGATCGTCGAGCACGCGCTCGTGCCGAGCCGCAACGGCATCGACAGCATCTGGGTCGACATCATCCGGCCGAGGACCAAGCCGGGGGTGAAGGTGCCGACGATCATGGACGCGTCGCCCTACTTCAACACCCTCGGTCGCGGCTGGCAGGGCGACTGCAAGACGCCGACGCAGACCGCGGTCGGTACGACGGGCACGCCGCTGCTGGGGTGCACCTCGCAGTCCGCGTTCCCCGAGTTCTACGACGACTACTTCGTCCCGCGGGGCTACGCCGTCGCGCTGATGGACCTGCACGGCACCCGCAACACGAGTGGCTGTCAGACCTACGGCGACCGCGACGAGATCTACGACGGCGTCGACGTCGTCGACCACCTCGTCGAGCAGCCGTGGAGCAACGGGAAGGTCGGTCTGACCGGCGGCAGCTACGACGGCACGATCGCCAACGGCGTCGCGGTCGAGCAGCCGCTGAGCGGCCGGCACAAGGACGCCGTCGCCGCCGTCGTACCGATCCGTGCCATCGACCGGTGGTACGACTACCACTTCCTCAACGGCGTTCCCTCGTCCGACCACGAGGCCACGGCGGCAGAGTTCACCGAGGTCTTCCCGGCCTTCGACAACCCCAACTCCGGCACCGACGACACCCTCGTCGCTGCGCACCTGGCGCAGCGCAAGGCGTGCATCGCGACCCTCGGTGCGGTGGCTGCCGCCGGCTACGCGCCGACCTACCAGGACGCCGACTCGTCCTTCTGGGCAGAGCGCGACTTCGCCAAGGACGCCAAGACGACCAAGGCCGCCTTCTTCTTCATCCACGGCCTCTACGACTTCAACGTGAAGACGGTCAACGTCGGGCAGATGTGGGCGGCGCTGCCGGCGAGCACCCCGAAGAAGCTGTGGCTCGAGGACGCCGACCACGTCGACCCCGACACCCCCGACGCCGAGACCGCGAAGAAGGAAGGTCACGTCTTCCCGTTCACCTACCAGGCGGCCTACCGCGTCGCGGTGCACCGCTGGTGGGCGCAGTTCCTGAAGGGGATTCCGGCCGGCGCGCTCGACACCCCGACCGTCGAGGTGCAGGGCGGCGACGGCCACTGGACGGCCAGCCGCTCCTGGCCGGTGACGTCCACCGACACCGTCGTCAAGCTGCCTGCGGTCAGCTACCTCGACCGGGCCGACTCGTCGACGAGCGCGACGGTGCTGACCGCGCCGGTGAAGCACGCGACCCGGCTCTCGGGGCAGCTGTCGTTCGACCTCGCGTACACGCTGGAGGGGCCGGACACGACGTTCGCCGTGCGCATCGACGACCTTGCTCCGGACGCGTCGCCGACGGCGCCGGTCACGATGACGACCCTCGACGGGCCGGTGGAGAGCGCCTTCACGATCTCCTACGCATGGGGGCGAGCGTGGTACCGCAGCACGCTCAAGCCCCGCGGTCTGTCCACCCCGAAGGCCGGCTCACCCGTGACGCCGGGGAGCGTGACGCGGACGACGTTCGGCTCGCTGCCGCTCGACTACACGCTGGCCCCGGGACACCGGCTGCGGCTGACGTTCTCGCCCAGCGAGGGCGGGACGCTCGCCTCGTCGACGGGTGGCACCGTGTCGCTGCTGGCGGGCTCGACGGTCCGACTGCCGATCGCGGGCGGGTAGTCACAACCGGCCATGCCGGCCCGGTCCCGTCGTACCATGGCCCTTGGCGCGTGACAGGCGGACATTTACGCCTATGACGGCACTCACCCTGCGAGCCGACGACCTGGCTGCCCTGCACCGCTGCGCGACCGACGGCAGCCTCGAGCTGCTCTACCAGCCGGAGGTCGACCTGCAGACCGGCGCGATCGTCGCCATGGAGGGTCTGCTGCGCTGGCACCACGGCGAGGAGGGCATGCTCGCGCCGCTCGCGTTCCTCGACCTGGCGGAGCACAGCGGGGAGATCGGCGCGATCGGCTCCTGGGTCCTGCGTGAGGGAGCGGCCGAGGCCGCGCGCTGGCAGCGCCTCAACGGCACCGTCCGCCAGCTCTTCCTCAACGTCAGCGCCTCGCAGCTCGTCGCGACGGGTTTCGTCGACGAGGTGCGCGCGCTCGTGGAGGAGTTCGCACTGCCGGCCGGCAGCCTCGGCATCGAGGTCACCGAAGGCGCCCTCACGATGCTCGGCAACCGCGCCGTGCCGCTGCTGCTCGCCCTGCGCGCGTGCGGCGTGACCCTGGCCGTCGACGACTTCGGCACGTGGTACTCCACGCTGGGTGCGCTCGATGAGCTGCCGGTAGATGCCGTCAAGCTCGACCAGCGCTACGTGCGCGGCGTCGGCGGCGACCTCGATGACGACACGATCGTCGCGAGCGTCATCAGCCTGGCGCACGCCCGCGGCCTGTACGTCGTCGCCGAGGGCGTCGAGTCGTGGGCCGAGAGCGCCCGTCTCATCGAGCTCGGCTGCGACCGCGCGCACGGCTTCCTCTACGCCTCGCCGCAGCGGGCCGACCGCGCGCGCTGGCTGCTGCAGCAGGGGACCGGCTGGCGCGGCGGTGTCCTCGAGCCCGGCGACTCGGCCGCGCCCGCGATCCCGGTGCCGCGCGAGTCCTAGTCTGGGACCTGTGCGCTACGTCAAGGGACACGGCACCGAGAACGACTTCGTGCTGCTGCCGGATCTCGACGGCTCGCTGACGCTGAGCGATGACGTCGTACGCCGGATCTGCGACCGGCGCGCAGGTCTCGGCGCCGACGGCATCCTTCGCGTCGTGCGCACCGCGGCGGTCCCCGACGCCGACGGTGATGCCGAGTGGTTCATGGACTACCGCAACGCCGACGGCTCGATCGCGGAGATGTGCGGCAACGGTGTGCGCGTCTACGCCCGCTACCTCGTCTCCGCCGGCCTCGCCCCTGCCGGCCACCTGCGGCTTGCGACCCGCGGCGGCGTCCGCGAGGTCGATGTCGCGGCCACGGGCGACGTCGCGGTCGACATGGGCCCGGCGCGGCTCGACGAGGCGGTGGACATCGACGGGGTGATGGCGACGTTCGTCGACATGGGCAACCCGCATGCGGTCGTGCCGGTGCCGTCTGTCGACGCACTCGGCGCGCTGGACCCGATGCGCAAGGACCTCAACGTCGAGTACGTCGAGGACGTGGGCGACGCGCACATCCGGATGCGCGTGCACGAGCGCGGAGTCGGCGAGACCCGGTCCTGCGGCACCGGCGCCTGCGCCGCCGTGGTGGCGACGTCGCTGCGACGCGGCACGGCGCGCGGGACGGCGTACGCCGTCGACGTACCCGGCGGTCGGCTGACGGTGACGTGGCGCGAGGATGACACGGTCCTGCTGTCCGGGCCGGCGGTCCTCGTCGCGTCCGGTGAGCTGTGCGCCGAGTGGCTGGGGGAGTCGTGACACCGGAACAGACCGCTGCTGCGCTGAAGAAGCCGATCGGCGACCTCGGCATGCAGTTCATGGCCGACCCCCTCACCCGCGCGGCCGGCA
Source organism: Frankiales bacterium (assembly GCA_025465135.1). Lineage (GTDB taxonomy): Bacteria > Actinomycetota > Actinomycetes > Mycobacteriales > SCTD01 > RYN-124. Next base: position 20,616 of record JAODNA010000162.1, read on the forward strand.
AGGAGCTCGGTCTGCGCAGCAAGCCGCTCTACCACCTCGGTCGCGGCGGCGCGCTCGGCGACGTGCCGGCGGAGATCGTCGTCGCGGCCTTTGCGTTCTTCCCGCCCGAGGTGGTGACCGAGCACTGGAACGCCGGCCGGCAGATCGTCCCGGCGCCGCAGGTGGCCCTCGCGTACGCCGCGATGTGCAACGACTGGGGTCGGCGCACCCTGGCTGAGCTTCCCAAGATCGACCGGGCTCTCGAGCTGCTCGAGCGCGTCGTCGACGGCGCCGAGGGCGCCGGCCTTCCGTTGTTCGTCGGCTGGCGGCTGCTGCCGCGCCCCGACGACGTGCCGGGCCGCCTCGCGCAGGTCCTCAACGTCATGCGCGAGCACCGCGGCTCGGTCCATGCCTGCGCCGTCGCGGCGGTCGGGCTGGGGCCGCTCGAGGCGGTGATGGCCGGGACCTACGGCGCCGCCAACGCGAAGTTCTTCGAGTGGCCCGAGCCGTGGCCCGACGCTGAGCCTTTTGAGGCCCGGTGGCAGCAGGCAGAGGAGCTGACGTCAGCCGCCGCCGCGCCGCCGTACGCGATCCTGTCCTCTGACGAGCGGGTCGAGCTGGTGGCCCTGCTGACCGAGATCCACGCCAGGCTCGGGTTCGCCGACGCCCCCTGGTTGGCGCCGCGCCGATAGTCCGGCGACATCCGCCGGTTTGCGTGTCACGCTGGTCGGGATGACTTCTTCCGCGCGCGGCGTTGAACCAGCGATGACCTCGCCGACCTCTGCGCCCGTCCCCACCGACACCGACGTCGTCCTCGACGACGAGCTGACCCCCTTCCACGAGATCGAGGGCGAGGGGTTCGACCTCGAGGAGCGCCAGGCGCTCCGCCGCGTACCCGGCATCCGCACCGATCTCGAGGACGTCACCGAGGTCGAGTACCGCGCGCTGCGCCTCGAGCGGGCGGTGCTCATGGGGGTCTGGACCGGCGGCGACGTCGTCGACGCGGAGAACTCCATGCGCGAGCTCGCGGCGCTGGCCGAGACCGCCGGGGCCGAGGTGCTCGAGGGGCTGATGCAGCGGCGCTACAAGCCCGACCCCGCGACCTACGTCGGGTCCGGGAAGGCTCGCGAGCTGCGCGACGTGGTCGTGTCGTCCGGCGCCGACACGGTGATCTGCGACGGCGAGCTGACGCCGGGTCAGCTGCGCAAGCTCGAGGAGATCGTCAAGGTCAAGGTCATCGACCGGACCTGGCTCATCCTCGACATCTTCGCCCAGCACGCGTCGTCGCGAGAGGGCAAGGCGCAGGTCGAGCTCGCCCAGCTGACCTACATGCTGCCGCGCCTTCGCGGTTGGGGTGAGTCGCTGTCGCGCCAGGGTGGCGGCGCCGGCGGGTCCGGCGGCGGCGTCGGCACGCGCGGCCCCGGTGAGACGAAGATCGAGACCGACCGGCGGCGGATCCGCGCCCGCAAGTCGAAGCTGACCGCTGAGATCAAGCTGATGAAGACCGCCCGCGACACGAAGCGGCAGGAGCGGGTGCGCGGCCGCGTCCCGTCGGTCGCCATCGCCGGCTACACCAACGCGGGCAAGTCCTCACTGCTGAACCGGCTCACCGGCGCCGGCGTGCTCGTGGAGAACGCGCTGTTCGCCACCCTCGACCCGACGGTACGACGGGCGGCGACGCCGTCCGGTCGGGAGTTCACGCTCGCCGACACGGTGGGCTTCGTCCGGCACCTGCCGCACCAGCTCGTCGAGGCGTTCCGCTCGACGCTGGAGGAGGTGCAGTTCGCCGACCTGATCTTGCACGTGGTCGACGGCTCGCACCCCGATCCCGAGTCGCAGCTCGCCGCGGTACGCGAGGTGTTCGCCGAGGTCGGGGCAGCGGCGATCCCGGAGATCGTGGTGGTCAACAAGGCCGACATCGCCGACCCGCTGGTGCTCGGCCGGCTGCAGCGCCAGGAGCGGCACTGCGTGCTCGTGTCGGCGCTGACCGGCTCCGGGCTGCCGGAGCTGCTGGAGCTGCTCGAGGTCGAGGTGCCGCACCTCGACGCCCTGGTCGACGTCGTACTGCCGTATGGGCTGGGCTCTCTGGTCTCGCGCATCCACGCCGAGGGCGAGGTGCTCGCGGAGGAGCACCTGGACTCGGGGACGCGCCTGCAGGCCCGCGTCGGCCCGGCGCTTGCGGCCGAGCTCGCCAACTACGCCGTCGCCTGAGGCGTTCCTTCTGGGCGGATTTCACCCTGTGCGTCTTGGCCTGTTGCCGCAGGGGTCACCTTTCGGCGAGAGGTGACCGGTGCGGCAACACGGCAACGGGCACTGCCGTCTCCGCTGGGCGCGCGCGGGTCGGCGAACGCGTCCTAGATCTTGCGGAGGACCGTGACGACGCGGCCGAGGATCGTGGCGTCGTCGCCGGGGATCGGCGCGTAGTTGGGGTTGTGCGGCAGCAGCCACACATGCCCGTCGCGCTTCTTGAACGTCTTCAC
>JAODNA010000172.1 GCA_025465135.1 Frankiales bacterium
TGGCTGCGCAGCACCAACGACCTGCGGCTGGCGCTGGGCACCCGGCTGGAGATCACCGACGAGACCGAGCCGCCGGACGAGTTCTCCGGCGAGGAGGACCAGCAGCTGGCCGTCTACTACTGGCTCACGGCGCTGCAGGGTTCGCTCGTCGACGCGCTGGCGGCCGGTCGAGCCGCCCGAAGGTGAGCAGCACCATGGCGGCGAGCAGCAGATCGAGCACGCAGAACACATAGACCAGGCCGTGCAGCTCGACGTCCTTGATCATCGCGCCGACCGTCGCGAGCAGCGTGATCGCCGACAGCGCGAACATGAGGAGCAGGGTCAGCAGCCGCAGCGTGATCAGCACGATCGCCGAGGCCCGGTCGGCCGGTTCGTCGGGGTCGTAGCCGGGACGCCGGAACGCGCCGCGCGCGCCCAGGACCAGCGCGGGCAGCGCGATCAGGACCACGCCGGCGATCACGAGCGAGTCCACCAGCACGAGACGCAACGGTATCCGTCGTTCCTGACCGGAACCCCGCCGGGCGTCCGGGGGACGGGTCCTAGACTGGGGCCGTGCTGCGAATCGACCGCGCGACCTACGACGCGATCGTGGGCCACGCCCGGGACGACCACCCGGACGAGGCCTGTGGTGTCGTCGCAGGTCCCGAGGGCAGCGATCGCCCCGAGCGGTTCCTCCCGATGCTCAACGCGGCCAGGTCACCGACGTTCTACGAGTTCGACTCCGGCGACCTGCTGCGGCTGTACCGGGAGATGGACGACCGGGACGAGGAGCCGGTGGTCATCTACCACTCGCACACCGCCACCGAGGCCTATCCCTCGCGCACCGACATCAGCTACGCCTCCGAGCCGAACGCGCACTACGTGCTGGTCTCCACGCGGGAGCACGGGGAGCGGACCGGCCTGGCCGGCGACGACGTCGAGTTCCGCAGCTTCCGCATCGTCGACGGCGAGGTGACCGAGGAGGAGGTCGACGTGGTCGAGTCCTACCTGTTCGGCCACTCGCCGACGACGGTCGTCTACGAGTAGACGTGTGAGCTGGGCCGTCGTCCGGAATCCCTGGCGGCGGCAGGGCGTTCCCCTGTTCAAGCAGCGCGCCCCAGGCGCCGATGCATATCCCTGACACCGTTTTCGAGGAGAACCGCTCGCCATGGCCATCGAGGTCCGGATTCCGACCATCCTGCGCACGCACACCGGCGGCAACAAGACCGTCGAGGGCAGTGGCGCCACGCTGTCCGCTCTCGTCGACGACCTCGACAGCAAGCACCCCGGGCTGAAGAACCGGCTGGTGACCGAGGAGGGCACGCTGCACCGCTTCGTCAACGTCTACGTCAACGACGAGGACGTCCGGTTCACCGGTGCGCTCGACACCGCGGTCAAGGACGGCGACTCGGTCACGATCCTCCCGGCGGTCGCGGGCGGCTGAGCGCCGACCGCTTCCCAGACACGGAAGAGCCCTGATGGCCCGCTTCTCGTCTCTCGTCGACTCACTCGGCGGCACCCCGCTGGTGGGGCTGCCGTCGCTGTCGCCGTCCCCTGACGTGCGGTTGTGGGCCAAGCTCGAGGACCACAACCCGACCGGTTCGATCAAGGACCGCGCCGCCATCGCGATGATCGAGGCGGCGGAGAAGGAAGGGAAGCTCCGCCCGGGCTGCACGATCCTCGAGCCGACGAGCGGCAACACCGGCATCTCGCTGGCCATGGTCGCCAAGCAGCGCGGCTACAAGCTGGTCTGCGTGATGCCGGAGAACACGTCCGTCGAGCGCCGGCAGCTGCTGGAGATGTTCGGCGCGCTGGTGATCTTCTCGCCGGCGGCCGGGGGCTCGAACCAGGCGGTCGCGGTCGCGAAGGGTCTGGCGGCCGAGCACGAGGACTGGGTGATGCTGTACCAGTACGGCAACCCGGCCAACGCCCAGGCGCACTACGACGGCACCGGCCCGGAGATCCTGGCCGACCTGCCGTCCATCACCCACTTCGTGGCCGGCCTCGGGACGACGGGCACGCTCATGGGCGTCTCCCGCTACCTGCGCGAGCACAAGCCGGGGGTGCAGATCATCGCGGCCGAGCCCCGCTACGGCGAGCTCGTCTACGGGCTGCGCAACATCGACGAGGGCTTCATCCCCGAGCTCTACGACCCCTCGCTGCTGGACTCCCGCTTCTCCGTGGGCCCCGAGGACGCCATCCACCGCACCCGTCAGCTGGTGGAGCGCGAAGGAATCTTCGCCGGCATCTCCACCGGCGCGATCCTGCACGCGGCGCTCGGCATCGCCGACAAGGAGATCGCCGCCGGTCGCAAGGCAGACATCGCCTTCATCGTCTGCGACGGCGGCTGGAAGTACCTCTCCACCGGCGCCTACTCCGGCTCGCTCGAGGACGCGACGTCCTCGCTGGAAGGCCAGCTCTGGGCCTGAGAAAGGACCCTCTGCTCCCCACCACTCGCGCGCTCGCGGCGGGACCCGGCAGAGGGCCATCGGCGTGATCGTCCGCGGTGCACGTCGTGCGGCCTGTCGGGGGTGCCGGATAACCTGGCGCGCGACATGGGGACGACGCAGCGCGGAGCAGACGCGCCGATCGGCATCTTCGACTCCGGCGTCGGCGGGCTGACCGTCGCCCGCGCGGTGCTCGACCAGTTGCCGCACGAGGCGATCCGCTACATCGGCGACACCGCGCACAGTCCCTATGGCCCGCTCCCCATCGCCGAGGTGCGCCGGCACTCCCTCGCGGTGATGGACGATCTCGTCGCCGCGGGCGTCAAGATGCTCGTCGTGGCCTGCAACTCCGCCAGCGCGGCGTCCCTGCACGACGCCCGCGAGCGCTACGACGTCCCGGTCGTCGAGGTCGTGCTGCCCGCCGTCCGCCGAGCGACGGCGGCGACCCGCAACGGGCGCGTCGGCGTGATCGGCACCCAGGCGACCGTCACCAGCGGCGCCTACGAGGACGCGTTCGCCGCCGCTCCCGGCATCTCGGTGACCAGTGCGGCCTGCCCGAGCTTCGTCGACTTCGTCGAGCGCGGCGTCACCAGTGGCCGGCAGGTACTGGGGCTGGCGCAGTCCTACCTCGACCCGCTGCTGAGCGCCGGTGTCAACACCGTCGTCCTCGGGTGCACGCACTACCCGCTGCTGACCGGCGTCCTGTCGCTCGTGCTGGGGGAGGACGTCACGCTCGTGTCCAGCGCCGAAGAGACCGCGAAGGACGCCTACCGCGTGCTCACCCGCGCCGACCTGCTGCGCGACCCCGATGCGCCCCCGCCCGAGCACGCCTTCCTCGCCACCGGCGACCCCGCGCCGTTCGCCCGGCTGGGCCGCCGGTTCCTGGGCCCCGAGATCGGCTCGGTGCTGCATGCCGACACGGTCGGAGCCGCATGAAGCTGACGATCGTCGGCTGCTCCGGGAGCAGTCCCGGCCCGACCTCACCGGCGTCCTGCTACCTCGTCGAGCACGAGGGGTTCCGGCTGGTGCTCGACCTCGGCAACGGTGCCTTCGGCGCTCTGCAGGCGCTGGCCGACCCCGACTCGGTGGATGCGGTCTTCCTCTCCCACCTGCACGCCGACCACTGCCTCGACATCGCCCCGCTCGTCGTCTGGCGCCGGTACTCCGGCCGCGTCTCGCGTGGTCTCCTGCCGCTGTACGCGCCGGTCGGCGCCGAGCGGCGGCTGGCGATGGCCTACGACGCGGAGGCAGACGGGCTGACCGATGTCTTCGACTTCGTGCCGGTCGGTCCGGGGACCTTCGACATCGGGCCGTTCGCCGCCGAGATCGTGCGCACCGTGCATCCGATCGAGTGCTACGCGATCCGGCTCACTGTCGACGGGAGGTCGATGGTCTACACGGGCGACACCGGGCCGTCCGAGGCCGTCATCGCCCTGGCTCGCGGCACCGACGTGCTGCTCGCCGAGGCCGCGCACCCGCCGGGCCCCGGCCTTCCGCCGAACCTGCACCTCACCGGCCGCGAGGCGGGAGAGCACGCGTCGGCCGCCGGCGCCAAGCGGCTGCTGCTCACCCACGTGCCGCCGTGGGTCGACGCGATCGGCCAGCTGCTCTCGGCCAGCGCCGTCTTCCCGGAGACCGAACTCGTCCGCCAGGGCGCGACCTACGAGATCTGAGGCGACGCGATGGTGGACGACGAGCGCGACGGCGTCCGGCTGACCAGTCTCGATCAGCCGCTCGGCGACGGGCTCGAGGTGACCAAGGGCGACCTCGTCGACCACCTCGACGCGTTCTCCGACCGCCTCGTCCCGCTGCTCGCCGGCCGGCCGCTGTCGGTGATGCGGGTGCGGCCCGGGCAGGCCCCGTTCATGCAGCGCAACGTGTCGAAGGGCGCGCCCGACTGGGTGCGCACCGTCGCCGTGTGGTCCTACGGGGCGCACCGCGAGGTGCACCAGGTGCTCTGCGACGACCGCCGGACGCTGCTGTGGCTGGCCAACCAGCGGGCCGTCGAGTTCCACGTACCGTTCCGCCGGGCCGATGACGACGCCCCGACCGGTCTCGTGCTCGACCTCGACC
>JAODNA010000225.1 GCA_025465135.1 Frankiales bacterium
GACCGCTCGACCGGGCGCTGAGGGCCGCGCAGGCCCCGCCGGGCCCGCGCCTGCCCTCCACCGAGACCGTGCTGCCGGCCCGCCTGCCGGTTACCTCGCCCGCCCGCCGGCAGGGGACGCAGGCGGTGCCGCTGCGCATCACCGGCTCCATCGCCGTCCGGGGAACCGCTGGCACTGTCACGGGGCCCGGCACCTCCCCGCTGCCAGACGGCGCGGTGCTTGCGGGCACGCTCTCGGGTGACTCCGGCAGCGTGGAGTTCACGGCAGCCGTCCAGGCGGCCGGCACGCTCGTGCTCGACCTCGCCGTCGTACCGACCCTGGACCCGCGCGCACTCGCGCCTCCGCGTGGCCTGCCGACGTGGGCCGCGTGGGCCCGCAGCGGGCCGCCACTCGCGGAGCGGCAGGCGGCGCTGGACCTGCTGGTGTCGACGGCCGCGACCGGCGCCCGCGCGTCGTCGTACTCGCCCTATCTCGGCGCCGACCTTCCCGGGACCGGGACGACCGTCTTCCGCTATGCCTTCGCGCCTGCCGACAAGGGCACCGTCCTGCGGCAGGTCCTGCATCCGCGGTCCGGCCCGATCGCGCTCGCCGGTGTCGCCGCGCTGCTGCTGCTCGTCAATGCCGCGCTGATCTGGCGGCGCAGCTAGAACAGCTGAGCATCCGCGGGGGTGTAGGGCTCCACGAGCTCCGGGCCGTTGTTGCGGACGTTGCCCACCTTGGGCGACACCGGCCACGCGTCGAGCACGCCGGGCGTGCCCGGCACAAGGAGCTCATCGCCCGGGTCCTCGACGGCGGGGTCGAGCCAGCGGGTCCACGCGGCGCGCGGCACGAGCAACGGCGTCCGGTCGTGGATGTGCCCGAGCTCGTCGGCAGCCTCCGTCGTGATGACCGTGCAGGTCCACACGAGCGACTCGTCGGGCGCCTTCCAGACCTCGTAGAGCCCGGCCATCGCCAGCGGGCTGCGGTCCTGCGCGACGAGGAAGAACGGCTGCTTGTCGCCGCCCAGCTTCTGCCACTCGTAGTAGCCGTCGGCCGGCACGAGGCACCGCCGCCGCTGGAACGCCGCGCGGAACGCCGGCTTGTCGCGGACCGTCTCGCGCCGCGCGTTGATGAAGCGCGCGCCGACCTTGGGGTCCTTCGCCCACGACGGGATCAGTCCCCAGCGGACGACCCGGAGCTGCCGGTGCTCGTGCCGCTGCATGACGACGTAGACCGGATCGGTCGGCGCGACGTTGTACGACGGCGGCAGGGCCTCCTCGGGCGGCTCCTCGACGGTGAAGTAGGACGCGAGGTCGTCGGGGTTGGCGCTGCTCGCGTAGCGGCCGCACATCACTGACCCACGGGAGGCAGGTTGGTCGACAGGATGTCGTCGGTGACCGGAGCGAAGCGCATGTCCTTGAACCGGCCGAAGTACATGTCGTCTGGGCTGACGCCCTCCCGGTCCTCCGCGCCGAAGCCGCGCTCGTCACCGTTGGCTCCGGTGACGACGGTCCTCTGCAGGGCGTCCATGAGCGGTGCGCCGAGCTTGCCGCCGGAGTTCTTCAGCGCCGCCGCGACGAGCTTCACCGCGTCGTAGGAGTAGGTCGACCAGTCGGGCGGCATGACGACGGGCCTGCCTCCGGCGGAGACACCGACCTTGTCGACGCCGAAGGCCTTCTCGTAGGCCTTGCGATAGGCGGCGAAGGGCGCCGGACCGGTCTCGCTGGTGATGCGGAACGACACGAAGGTCAGGCCGTCGACCCACTCCGGGTGGTCGGCAAGCCGCTGGCGCACGAGCGGGTCCTCACCCGTGGGCCCGGCGTAGATCGGGACGGTCCAACCGCTCGATCGTGCCGCCCGTACGACGGCGGCGACACCCGTCGCGCGCGCCCAGACCACCAGCACCTTCGCACCGGAACGGCGGGCCGCGAGCACCTGCGCGGCGACGTCACTCGTCCCCTCGGGCACCGCCGCATCGGACGCGAGACGGATCTCGTTGCGCGCGAACGCGATCCTCGTCTGCGCCGCTCCCTCGCGACCGAACGTCGAGTCGTCGGCGAGCAGAGCGGCGACTTTCGCGTGCTCGGACAGGTAGTCCGACAGCCGCGTGGCCATCGGCTTGTTGGCCGGGGCCATCCGGAACAGGGTCGGCCGGGTCTTCGCGTCGACGAGCGATGCGCCGCCCTCGAAGACGATGAACACCGGAAGCGACGCGGGGTCGGTGACGTCGGCCGTCGCGACGGCGCCGACGCCGTCGGTGATGAGGGCGATCGCGTGCTTCGCGACGGCGACGCGGGCGTTGGCGACGGCGCGCTGCGGCGACCCCCCGTTGTCGAGCACGGACACGATGACCTTGCGGCCGACGACGCCGCCGGATGCGTTGAGCTGGTCGGCCCCGAGTCGCGCGCCGCGCTCGACGAACCGGCCGATCCACGGCTGCGCGGTCAGGGGTGCCGACACGACGACGAGGACCTCGCCCTTCGTCGCGGCTGCGCCCCCGCCCGAGCAGGCCGTGGCCGCAAGCAGGAGCAGCACGGCAGCGACGCGACGGATCACGGCGTCCCCAGGTAGGCACGCTGCACCGCCGGGTCGGTCCGGACGTCGACGGGCCGGCCGGCCGCGATCACCTCACCGGCCACGAGGACGGTCACCCGGTCGGCGACCGCGTTGACGAGGCGCATGTCGTGCTCGACGAGCAGCATCGCGATGCCGTTCCCCGCCAGACGCCGAAGCACGTGTCGCAGCGTCGCACGCTCGTCGGCCGACATCCCGGCCGCCGGCTCGTCGAGCAGCAGCACGCGCGCACCGGTCGCGAGCGCTCTCGCCACCTGGAGGAGCCGTTGCTCACCGAACGTCAGCTCGGCAGCGTCGATGTCGGCCACCGGGGTGAGGCGGGCCTCGCGCAGTGCCGCCCGCACCATCAGCGCGCTCCGCTGCGAGGCAACCCGTGAGGAAGGCGTCGCCAGGAGGTGGCGCGCCACGGCGTGCCTCGGCCGCGACCCGCCCCGCACCGCGATGGCGACCTGCCGGGCCGGTCTCGTCCTCGGCAGCACCACGGTCCGCTGCGGTGTCGCGGCCACACCCGCCAGGACGCGCGCCTGCGGACCCGCGGCCGCGAGGACCCGACCTGCGACCTCGACGGCGCCGGAGTCAGGCGAGAGCTCGCCCGCCAGCACCTTCAGCAGCGTCGACTTGCCGGAGCCGTTGGGGCCGATGAGTGCGTGGACCTGCCCGCCGCGCAGGTCGAGCGCGACACCGTCGAGGGCACGGAGGGCGCCGTAGGAGGCCGTGATGCCCCTCGCCCGCAGCAGCACGGGGTGCTCCTCCGCGACGAGGTGCGCCTCGTCGGGCTCCGGTGCGATCCGGGGCGCGGGCGGAGCCGCGTCCGGGCGCAGCGAGAGCACCCGTCGTACGACGAGAACGACGACGAGCAGAGCGGCGGTGAGGACGCCGCGGGCGCGCTCGGCATCGCCGGGCAGGGCGTCGGCCAGATGCGGCAGCGCGGTCAGCAACGCCACACCGAGCACGGGACCCCACCACCGCGCAGCCCCTCCGACGAGGACGGCGACGAACAGCTGCAGCGAGAGCAACGGGCTGACATCGGCGGGGGCGACCAGTCCGAGCAGCACAACCGTTCCCGCTCCTGAGAGCGCGCCGAGGGCGGCCGTGACGGTGAGGACCGCGCGACGGCGCACGGCCACCGGGATGCCCAGCGAGGCGGCCAGCTCCGGGCCCTCCCGCAGGGCGGCGAGGTCGAGACCGGCCGGGCCACGGTCGAGGCGGATCAGGGCCGCGATGACGAGCGCGCACGACGCGGCGGCGAGGCCCACATGCACGGCCGGCGTCAGCGTCCAGTCCAGGCCGAGTGCCGGGGAGACCAGGTGCCCGGGGACGCGGCGGACGAGACCTTGCGCGCCACCGAACGCGGACGGGAAGGCGAGCATCGCCCGGTAGACCAGCCACGCAAGGGCCCAGGTCGCCAGGGCCAGGTAGGCCCCCTCGAGCCGGCGCGCGGCCAGGGCGACGACGTGGCCGAGGACCCCCGCGGCGACGACGGCGGTGAGGACAGCGAGGCCCAGCGGCCAGCCCGCGCCACCGGGGCCGAGCAGCGCGGTGCCGACACCGCCGACCGCGACGAACGCCCCTTGCCCGAGGACGGGCAGGCCGGCGTACTGGACCGAGAACGCGAGGCCGAGCGCCGCGACGAGGAGCCACAGGGACTGCGCGAGCTCGACGACCGTCATCGGCGCAGCCCCTCGGGTCGCAGGCAGAGCAGCGCGACGAGCAGGCCGAGCGGTACGACGTCGGAGTACTCCGCGCCGAGCTGCGTGACGGCGAGCGACTGGGCGACACCGACGACGAGCCCGCCGGCGAGTGCGCCGCGCAGCGAACCGAGACCGCCCAGCAACGCGGCCGCGATCCCGGCCAGTCCCAGGACGACGCCGTCGTCGACCGACAGCGCGCGCCCCGGTGCGTCGAGCAGTCCGGCGATGCCGGCAAGCAGCCCCGCGAAGACGAAGGCGAGCAGCACGACGCGACGGGCCGGGACTCCGCAGAGCGCCGCCGCGTCCGGGTCGTCGGCGACGGCGCGCAGGGCCCGGCCGAAGCGGCTCCGCACGAGCAGGCGCTCGGCGGCGACCCCGACGACGACGGCGAGGACGAGCACGGCGGGCACCCGAGCCGGGAGCGATCCGCCGCCGGGCAGCGCGAAGACGCCGCTGCCCGACAGCGCGTCGAGGCGGAGCGGGTCCGGTACGGCGTACGCCTCCTGCGGCAGCAGCAGGCCCAGCACCTCGCGCAGCAGCAGCCCGGCGGCAACCAGCGCGGCGACCCAGCCGACGACATCGGTGGCGCGCCCGCGGGTCACGTCGGCGAGGTGCGGCCGCACGGCGAGCCAGCCGGCGGCGCCGGACAGCACCGCGCCGGCCGCGAGGACCAGCAGCGCGAAGCCGACCGCCGGACCCGGCGCCAGGGTGGTGGCCACCGGCGTGCGGCCGAGGACGACGAGGACACCGGTGAAGACGGCCGCGACGACGACGTCGCCATGCGCGAGGTGCAGGACGCGAACTGTCCCCGCGACCAGCGTGAAGCCGAGGGCCACGAGCCCGAGCACGGCGCCGGTGGCAAGGCCGCCCACCAGGGCCTGCAGCAGCACGCCGAGGTCCACGCGCGGACCCTAGCCGCTGAGCGGCAGCCTCAACCGAACGGCAGCGGCGACGGCGACGGCCCGGTGTGGACCGGCAGGAGGGGGCTGCCCCCGCCGAGGCGCTGTCGCGTCACCGCGAGCACCCACTTCGTCTCGCACAGCGCGATCGCGGCACCGCGAAGTACACCGCGCAGCTCGTTGCCCTTGGTGAACGGCGCGTCCGCCTCGGCCGGCTCGGCATCGCCCCGGCCGAGGTTGTAGCCGGCCGGCGGCAGCTTGCGCACGATGAAGATGACCCCGTCGCGCAGGGACGTCTTCGTCGAGAACAGCACGATGAACAGGCCGTCGGTGGTCTGCCTCGCCGACTCGATGGTCGCGCCCGGAAGCCTGGGCAGGTCCTGCGGGATCTGCTTGGGCCACTTGTACGACGTGACGGGCGCGGGTGCGCAGGTCGGCAGCGGGGACGGCGAGGGCGCGGTCACAGTCGGGGTCGGCTGCGGCAGGGCGCTGTTCGACCCCCCGGAGCAGGCGGTCAGGCCGAGCAGCAGGGCGCCGCACAGGAACGGGGCAGAGCGGCGCATGACGTCAGGATAGGTGCGCGGCCGCAGGTGCGGACGCTCAGCAGGTCCCGCCGACCTTGGCCAGACCCGCCAGGTCACCGCTGCCGTAGTCCGTCGCCGCCGCCGGGATCGTCGGCGCCATGATCTGGGTCGCGTCGGTGGTGTGTCCGAGGCCGACAGCGTGGCCGAGCTCGTGCAGGGCGAAGGTGAACCACGAGTTGCCACCGCTGGTGGGCGCCGACACGTCGGCGTTGAGGGCCACGACACCGCTCACGATGTGCGTCGCGCCCGTCGACGGGCGGGCCCAGATGGTCTGGTCCATGCCGACGAGGTTGGCCGGCTGGTTCGCCAGCAGGGTCGAGGCGGCCGGCGTGCTCCAGCCGACCAGCAGCGGGCCGAAGCCGCTCGCCGAGGTCTGGCTGTCGAGGTAGGCGCCGGACGGGGCGGACGTGCTCGTGCCGTCGTACGCGAAGTGCAGTCCGGTGGCCGTGCCGATCCGCGTGACGGCGCTCTGGACCGCGTCGAGCCCGCCGGCAGGGGCGTTCTCCGGGTTGAAGACCCAGTGGATCGTGCCGCAGGCATCCCAGCGGATCGGGTCGCCAGGGGTCGTCTCGGACATGAACGTGAAGCTGGTGGCGTGCACGGCGGCGAGGTTGGGGGCGCTGCCCGCGGCGGGTGCCGCGGCGACGAGCGGAGCGGCCGGTACGACGGGGGCGGACACGACCGGCGCGGCGGTGCGCAGGGTCGCAGCCGTGGGGGTGCGACGGCGGCTGACGGGCGTCCAGTGCGCGGCGCTGCTGCTGCCGACCGAGACGACCAGCGGCGCGGCGTCGCGACCCTCCGCGACTCCGCCCACCGCGGCAACGGCCGGAACCGGCAGCGAGGCGGCCGCGGCAGCGAGCGCCAGGGCAGCCAGCACCCGACGGGCGGTCGAGAGGGTCGCAGCGGGAGCCATGCCTCTCCCCTCGACCGGTTCGGCCGGATCCTTGACTACAAGGCGTGACCGAACGGCGCCGATGTCCGCTTTTCGGTGACACGCGGTCACCGCCGGCACCTGGGAGACTGGGCGCGTGACCGATGTGTGGGCAGCCCCCCGTGCGCGCGGCCCGCTGGCCGCGGTCGTGGAGCTGCCCGGCTCGAAGAGCGTGACGAACCGGCTCCTGGTGCTCGCTGCGCTGGCGCCGGGGAGGTCCGTCGTCCGCCGGCCCCTGCGGAGCCGGGACACCGAGCTGATGGCGGCCGGGCTGCGGGCTCTCGGCATCGGGGTGACCGACGCAGGCAGCGACTGGGTCGTCGACGGCCTCGGCGGTCCGCTGCGCCCGACGGCCGACAGCATCGACGTCGGCAACGCCGGCACCGTCGCCCGCTTCCTGCCTCCGCTGGCCACCCTCGCCACCACCCCCGTGCGGTTCGACGGCGACGCCCGCGTCCGCGAGCGACCGCTCGGTCCGCTGCTGGCGGCCCTGCGCGAGCTCGGCGCCGAGGTCGACCGGATCGACGCCCTGCCGGTCACCGTGCACGGGTCCGGCCGTCTGCGCGGTGGCACCGTCGCCCTCGACGCCTCCACCTCGAGCCAGCTGGTCAGCGGCCTGCTGCTCAGCGCACCCCGCTTCGACGCAGGCGTCACCGTGCGGCACGTCGGACCCGCGCTCCCCAGCGCCCCGCACATCGCGATGACCGTCGGCGCGCTCCGCGCCGCCGGTGCCACCGTCGACGACGACACGCCCGCCAGCTGGACCGTGCGGCCCGGGCCGCTGGTCCCGCGTGACGCCGCCGTAGAGCCCGACCTGTC
>JAODNA010000007.1 GCA_025465135.1 Frankiales bacterium
GCCCCGACGCGCTCTACGTCGCCGGTGTGGGCCAGCACCAGATGTGGGCCAGCCAGTTCATCTCCTACGAGAACCCCTACACCTGGCTCAACTCCGGCGGCCTCGGCACGATGGGCTACTCCGTGCCCGCGGCCATGGGGGCCAAGGTGGACCGGCCCGAGGCGACGGTCTGGGCGATCGACGGCGACGGCTGCTTCCAGATGACCAACCAGGAGCTCGTCACCTGCGCGATCGAGGGCATCCCGATCAAGGTGGCCGTCATCAACAACGGCAACCTCGGCATGGTCCGGCAGTGGCAGACGCTGTTCTACGAGGGGCGCTACTCCAACACCAACCTCCAGTCCAAGCGCATCCCCGACTTCGTCAAGCTCGCCGACGCGATGGGCTGCGTCGGTCTGCGCTGCGACAGCAAGGACGATGTCGACGCCACGATCGAGAAGGCGATGGCCGTGGACGACATGCCGGTCGTCATCGACTTCGTCGTCGGGCAGGACGCGATGGTCTGGCCGATGGTGCCCGCCGGGACCAGCAACGACGAGATCCTCGCGGCGCGCGACACGCGCCCCGACTACGACAGCGATGAGATGGTCTGACATGGCAACCACCCACACGCTCTCGGTCCTCGTCGAGGACAAGCCCGGTGTGCTCGCACGCGTCGCCTCGCTGTTCAGCCGCCGCGGGTTCAACATCACGTCGCTGGCGGTCGGGCCGACGGAGGCGCCGTCCGTCAGCCGCATGACGATCGTCGTCGAGGTCGAGGGCCTGCCGCTCGAGCAGGTGACGAAGCAGCTCAACAAGCTGGTCAACGTCCTGAAGATCGTCGAGCTCGATTCCTCCGCCAGCGTCCAGCGCGAGCTGCTGCTGGTGAAGGTGAAGGCCGACCTCACCAGCCGCTCCCACGTGCTCGAGACCGTCCAGCTGTTCCGCGCCAAGGTCGTCGACGTCGCCACCGATGCCGTCACGATCGAGGCGACCGGCACCGCCGACAAGCTCACCGCCCTCATCAGGGTGCTCGAGCCGTTCGGCATCCGCGAGCTCGTCCAGTCCGGCGTCGTCGCGGTCGGCCGCGGCTCACGCTCGATCACCGGCGCAGAGCCCCGCCTGCGCTCCGTTTCCGCCTAGCTCGTCACACATCCTTCGAGAGGACGTTCACACCGATGGCCGAGATCTTCTACGACGACGACGCCGACCTGGCGATCATCCAGGGCCGCAAGGTGGCCGTCCTCGGCTACGGCAGCCAGGGACACGCTCACGCCCTCTCGCTCCGCGACTCCGGGGTCGACGTGCGCGTCGGACTGCCCGCGGGCTCCAAGAGCCGGGAGAAGGCGGAGGCGGCAGGGCTGCGGGTCGTCTCGCCCGGGGTGGCAGCGGCGGAAGCCGACGTCATCATGTTCCTGGCTCCCGTCACGGTGCAGCGGAAGTTGTACGAGGCCGACGTCGCCCCGAACCTCGAGGACGGCGACGCGCTCTTCTTCGGCCACGGGCTCAACATCCGCTTCGGCCTCATCACCCCCCCGGCCGGCGTCGATGTCGCGATGGTGGCGCCCAAGGGGCCCGGTCACCTCGTCCGCCGTCAGTTCGTCGACGGCCGCGGTGTGCCGTGCCTCATCGCCGTCGAGCAGGACGCGACGGGCGGCGCGCAGGCGCTTGCGCTGTCCTACGCCAAGGGCATCGGCGGCACCAAGGCCGGTGTGCTCAAGACGACGTTCACCGAGGAGACCGAGACCGACCTGTTCGGTGAGCAGGCAGTCCTGTGCGGTGGCGCCAGCGCGCTCGTGCAGGCCGGCTTCGAGGTGCTGACGGAAGCCGGCTACCAGCCCGAGGTCGCCTACTTCGAGTGCCTCCATGAGCTCAAGCTGATCGTCGACCTGATGTACGAGGGCGGCATCTCCAAGATGCGCTGGTCGGTGTCCGACACCGCGGAGTTCGGCGACTACGTCAGCGGCCCGCGCGTCATCACCCCGGCCGTCAAGGAGGAGATGAAGAAGATCCTCGCCGACATCCAGGACGGCACCTTCACGAGGAACCTGATCGCCGACGACGACGCGGGCCGGCCGCAGTTCACGAAGTATCGCGAGGAGGGTGCCAAGCACCCGATCGAGCTCGTGGGCGCCAAGCTCCGTCCGATGATGGCCTGGATCGACGACGCCGGTGAGTGAGCTCGCGCTGACGCGCTAGGGGCCGAACCAGCCGACGATGTCGACGACGAGCGCCAGGTCGCCGTTGCCGTTGCGCAGCCGGATCTGCCCGCCGAGTCCGGTGGCCACGACGGCCAGGTCGGCCGCGGTCTCGCGCGGCAGCAGGTTGAGGTTGGACGCGAGCGGGACGGCGTTGTCATTGGGGGTCGGGTAGACGGCGACGTCCGTCGTCAGCGACGCGTCGACACCGGTGACGTTGACGACGACCGCATCGGCGCCTGTGGCAGGTACGCCGGCCACCCCGGCGACGGTGAGGTCACGAGTCTCGCCGGCGGCCACGCGGGTAGGCGTCTGCATCCGGGTGTCGAGCACCCGCTGCGGCGCGAGGACGTGCAGCAGCCGGCCGTTGGCGTTGTCGTCGTACCAGCCGGCCAGGTCGGCCACCAGGTCGACGGAGCCGGCGCTGTTCATGAGCCGGACAGCCCCGCCCGCGCCGACCTTGGCAATGACGAGGTTGGGGACGGTCTGGCGCGGGCTGAGGTTGAGGTTGCTGACCTGCGGCGCCGGGCTCGACGGGTCCAGCGGCGTCGGGTAGACGCGGACGTCGGTAGCGGTCGTGGCGTCGGTCGCGGTCACGGTGAGGATCACCGCAGTTGCCGTGTCGGGCACGTCGCGGGCGCCGCCGGTGACGACCAGGTCGATCGCGCCGCCGGCCTCCACGGGCGCAGCGCGGCTCACGCCGGTTCCGTCGCGCGTGTCCAGGAGCCGGGTCGGGCTCGTCGGCTCGTAGCCGGACGCCCCGCTGGCGCCGTACCAGCCCTCGATGTCGGCAATCACCTGCGGCGCGCCGCCGCTGTTGAGCACCCGCACCCGACCGCCCTCGCCGACCGGCACGGTCACGAGGTTGGCCCGGACGGCGCCCGCAGCCAGATTGAGGTTGCTGACCAAGGGCTGCGCCGTACCTGATCGCGGCGTCGGGTAGACCCGCAGGTCGGTCGGCGACGCCGGCCCGATGCCCGTGACGTTGAGCACGACCGCGGTCGCCGTGGTCGGCACACCGGACGAGCCACCCACGACGCTGACGTCGATGGTCCTGCCCGCGCCGAGCCGGCCGACGAAGCCGCCGGTGCCGTCGCGGGTGTCGAGGATCCGGACGGGGTCGACCGCTGTGTAGCGGACGCCGGGCTGTGCCGGGACTCCCCAGCCCATGTCGGCGAACATCCCGAGCACCACCGCTCCGGGATCGCGCTTCACCTGGTTCGTCCCGACGAACGCCGTCATCAGCGAGTTGACGTCGGATGGCGGGAAGTCAGCCGTCGACAGATGGCTGTAGCTGCTCGCCGGCTCCCAGGGCTTCGGTGCGTAGAGCCGGACGGGCCGGCCGTTGTAGGCGGCCTTGCCTCGCGGCCCGTCCCAGTAGACGTCGCCGCTGGTGAGCGCGGCGCCGAGCGCGGTGGTGGCGCTGACGTAGGACAGCAGGCGCTTGCCCTGCACGGCACCACCTGAACGGACCGTGAAGCGGTCGTAGATCGTCGGCTCGGGCTGGCGCGGCCCCGAGCCGTAGAAGCCGAAGCCGTTGGCGTCCACGTCCATGGAACCGAGGAACCCGAGGCCGTGCCCGAGCTCGTGCAGGACGACCGTCTCGAAGTCGTACTTGCCCTGCGACTGCCCGTCGGTCCCGTAGTAGACGTCCGTCGCAGTGGTGTCGAACTCCGCGGTGATGTCGGACTCGGCGGACAGGTCACGACCGACGAGGGCGTTGGCCAGCGCAAGCGGGTAGTCCGTGCGCGCGGTGCCCCCCAGCCCGTCTCGCGACAGCGGCACGAAGTCGGTCGGGCCGGCCTGCCCGAGCACGCCTGGGTCGAGGCCCGTCGATACGGCATCGACGCTGATCGGGACCCGCGACGCGATGAGCCGCGACCAGATGTCGACGGCGGCCTGGAACGACGCGCGTGCCTGCGGCCGGGCCTGGAAGCCGGCGTCGTAGTTGACGGTCCAGGTCGAGGTCGGGGAGCCGGTGTCGGCGGGCCGGGCGGCCACCCGGAGGGAAGCCGGGGAGGCTGCGGTCGGCCCCGGCGCGCGCAGGGTCTGGCCGAGGACCCGCGGGGTGTGCCGGGAGGGCGCGGCACCCGCCGGGGTCGCGCCGGCGAGCCCGGAGACAACGAGAGCTCCCGTCGCGGCGAGCGCGCAGGCTGAGCGGTACGGGAAAGCCAGGCGCACGCAGACTCCAAGGTGTTACCGAAGCGGTCCTCATTGTGACAGGACGCCCCCGCAGCGCGACGGTCGTCGTCGCCCGAGCGCGCGTCGCCCGTAGACTGCGCCAGGTGACCAAGCCCGTCGTGCTCATCGCCGAGGAGCTCGCCCCATCGGTCCTCGCCGTCCTCGGCGACGACTTCGACATCCGCCATGTCGACGGCGCGGATCGCGCCGAGCTGCTGCCCGCTCTGGCCGTCGCCGACGCCGTGCTCATCCGCAGCGCGACGGTCATCGACGAGGAGGCGCTCGCCGCGGCTCCTCGTCTCAAGGTCGTGGCGCGGGCCGGCATCGGCCTCGACAACGTGGATGTGCCCGCGGCGACCGCACGGGGCGTGATGGTCGTCAACGCCCCGCAGTCCAACATCGTGAGCGCTGCCGAGCAGGCCGTCGCCCTGCTCCTGGCCTGCGCCCGCAACATCGCGCCGGCCAACGCCTCGCTCAAGGCCGGCAAGTGGCAGCGCTCGAAGTGGACCGGCGTGGAGATCGCCGACAAGACCGTCGGCGTCGTCGGGCTGGGCCGCATCGGGGTGCTTTTCGCACAGCGGATGTCCGCGTTCGGTGTGCGCCTGCTCGCCTACGACCCTTACGTCCAGCCTGCACGCGCCGCGCAGATCGGGGTGCGCCTCGTGCCGCTCGACGAGCTGCTCCGGGAAAGCGACTTCATCTCCATCCACCTGCCGAAGACGCCGGAGACCGTCGGGCTGATCGGCGAGAAGGAGCTGGCGACCTGCAAGCCGGGTGTCCGCTTCGTCAACGCGGCCCGCGGTGGTCTCATCGACGAGCACGCGCTCGCGCAGTCCATCAAGAACGGCCACGTGGCCGGGGCAGGCATCGACGTCTTCGCGACCGAGCCATGCACCGAGTCGCCGCTGTTCGAGTTCGACAGCGTCGTCGTGTCGCCACACCTCGGGGCGTCGACGGTCGAGGCCCAGGACAAGGCCGGTATCGCCGTCGCCCGGTCGGTCAAGCTCGCGCTCGAAGGCGACTTCGTCCCCGACGCCGTCAACGTGCAGGCGGGAGGTTCCGTGGTGCCCGAGCTCCGGCCGGCGCTCCCGCTGGTCGAGAAGCTCGGTCGCGTCTTCACCGCGCTCGCCGGTCACGTCGCGGCGACGCTCGAGGTCGAGGTGCGCGGCGAGATCGCGGCCTATGACGTGTCCGTGCTGCAGCTCGCTGCTCTCAAGGGCGTCTTCGCCGATGTCGTCGAGGAGTCGGTGACCTTCGTCAACGCCCCCGCCCTCGCGGCCGAGCGCGGGGTGCAGGTGTCGCTGTCGAAGAACGCCGAGAGCCCCGACTACCGCAACCTGCTCACCCTGCGCGGCGTGCTGCCGACGGGTGAGACGGTCTCGGTGTCGGGCACCCTCAGCGGCACCCGGCAGGTGGAGAAGCTCACGGAGATCGACGGCTTCGACGTCGACCTGCTCGCCGCCGACCACCTGCTCTTCTTCCGGTATGCCGACCAGCCTGGTGTGGTCGGCCGGGTCGGCGCCGCGCTCGGGACCGCCGGGATCAACATCGCCGGTGCCCAGGTCAGTCGCACGTCGCAGGGCGGGGATGCGCTGATGGCGCTCACCGTCGACAGCGCGGTGCCGGCCGAGGTCCTCGACGACATCGCGACCGCGATCGGCGCGACCTCCGCCCGCGCTGTCGACCTGGCGTGAGCTCCTTCGCTTCGTACGACGGCACCAAGCTCGCCTACACGCAGGTCGGCGCCGGGCCGCCGCTCCTGTGCGTTCCCGGCGGCCCCGGCCGGGCATCGGCGTACCTCGAGGACCTCGGGGGCCTGTCCGCAGACCGCACCCTCGTGCTGCTCGACACCCGGGCGACGGGCCACAGCGAGGTGCCGGCGGATCCCGCCACGCTGCGCTTCGACCGGCTCGCGGACGACGTCGACGCGTTGCGCCAGCACCTCGGGCTCGACCGGGCCGACGTCCTCGCCCACTCCGCCGGTGCCATCGTGACCCAGGCGTGGGCCGCGGCTCACCCCGAACGGGTCGGCCGTCTCGTGCTCGTCACCCCCTCCGACCGGCTGCAGGGAGGCGGTCGCGCCGACGTGCCGGCGATCCGGCTGGCCCGCAAGGACGAGCCGTGGTACGCCGACGCAGCGGAGGCTGTCGAGGCACTCGACTACGCCCCGCCGGCCCAGCAGCAGTCGCTGCTGCGAGCCACCCGACCCTTCTTCTACGGCCGCTGGGACGACCGGACCCAGGCTCATGCGGCCACTGCCGACCGGCAGAGCAGCAGGCGGGCGGAGCTGGGCTTCGGGGCGGGCACCGAGGACCTCGACCTGCCCGCAATGCTCACCTCCCTCGGGGCGGTCACGGCGCCGGTCCTCGTGGTCGGCGGCGAGCGGGACGCCCTCACCGGCCTGGAGTCGGTCGCTGCGGTCGCCGGGTCGTTCCCCTCCGCGCGCACGGTCGTCGTGCCGCGCGCCGGGCACTTCCCGTGGGTGGACGAGCCGGTCGCCTTCGCCGAAGCGGTCCGCGACTTCCTCGCCGACGTGTAGCGTCCGGGTCGTGACGCGCGCGAGCCTGCTGCTTAGCGGCCGCGACGGGGTCTGAGCCAGGCCGGCTCCCCGTCGCGGGATCTCGTGCTGGCCGTCACCCCTTCCTTCGACGGAGCCTCGTTGTGAGCATGCCCTTCCACCGCTACACCGCCTTCCCGCCCATCGACCTGGCGGATCGCACCTGGCCCACCCGCACGATCGAGCGAGCACCGCAGTGGTGGAGCGTCGTCCTGCGCGACGGCAACCAGTCCCTGATCGACCCGTTGGACAGCGCGCGAAAGCTCGTGATGTTCACGCTGCTCGTCGAGCTCGGCTACAAGGAGATCGAGGTCGGCTTCCCGGCCGCCAGCTCCACGGACTTCGACTTCATCCGCAAGCTCGTGGAGGACGACCTCGTCCCCGCCGACGTCACGATCCAGGTGCTGACCCAGGCTCGCGAGGAGCTCATCGAGCGGACCGTCCAGTCGCTCGTCGGGTTCGCGGGCACGGCTCTGATCCACCTCTACAACTCGACCTCGACCCTGCAGCGCCGCGTCGTGTTCGGGCTCGACCGCGACGGCGTGAAGGACATCGCCGTCCAGGGCGCCCAGTGGTGCAAGAAGTACGCCGAGCAGCTGCTGCCGGACACCGATGTCCGGTGGCAGTACTCCCCGGAGTCGTTCACCGGCACCGAGCTCGACTACGCCCTCGAGGTCTGCGAGGCGGTGATGGATGTCTGGGAGCCGACGGCGGGGCGTCCCGTCGTCCTCAACCTGCCGGCGACGGTCGAGATGTCGACGCCCAACATCTACGCCGACCAGATCGAGTGGTTCAGCCGCAACCTCGGCGCCCGACGCAGCAGCGTCATCCTCAGCCTCCACCCCCACAACGACCGCGGTACGGCGGTCGCTGCCGCAGAGCTCGGTGTCCAGGCGGGAGCGGACCGCGTCGAGGGGTGCCTGTTCGGCAACGGCGAGCGCACCGGCAACGTCTGCCTGGTCACCCTCGCGCTGAACCTGTTCAGCCAGGGGATCGACCCGCTCATCGACTTCTCGGACATCGACGAGGTACGCCGGACCGTCGAGCACTGCAACCAGCTGCCCGTGCACCCCAGGCACCCGTACGGCGGCGACCTGGTCTACACCGCGTTCTCCGGCTCGCACCAGGACGCGATCAAGAAGGGCTTCGAGGCCCTGGAGCGCGACGCGGCTGCTGCGGGCGTACCCGTCCGCGACTTCACGTGGGGCGTGCCCTACCTGCCGATCGACCCGCTCGACGTGGGGCGGTCGTACGAGGCCGTCATCCGCGTCAACAGCCAGTCGGGCAAGGGCGGGGTCGCCTACGTGCTGAAGAACGAGCACCACCTCGACCTCCCGCGGCGGATGCAGATCGAGTTCTCACGCGTCGTGCAGGAGCTCGCCGACGTCGGTGGCGGCGAGATCGCGCCCGCCAGGATCTGGCAGCTGTTCCGCTCGACGTACCTCGATGTGACGTCACCGCTGGAGCTCGTCTCCTACACGAGCGCCTCCGGCGCGGTCGACGTCGTCGACGCGGTGGTGCGCTGGGACGGCGAGACGCGCAGCATCCGCGGCGAGGGCAACGGCCCGATCGCGGCGTTCGTGCATGCCCTCGCGCAGCTCGACGTCGACGCGCGGGTCCTCGACTACGCCGAGCACGCAACCGGCGCCGGCGAGGAAGCGCAGGCCGCGTCGTACCTCGAGATGGCGGTTGACGGTCGCGTCCTGTGGGGCTGCGGCGTGCACCCCAGCATCGTCACGTCGTCACTGCGCGGCATCGTCAGTGCCGTCAACCGGGCTCGCGCATGAGGCTCGCTGTCATCGCCGGCGACGGCATCGGTCCCGAGGTCGTCGCAGAAGGCCTGAAGGTCCTCGACGCGGTGCTGCCGGGCGTGGAGGCCACGCACTACGACCTGGGCGCCGCGGCCTACCACCGCACCGGTGAGGCGCTGCCCGACAGCGTCCTCGCAGAGCTGCGGGGGCACGACGCGATCCTGCTCGGAGCAGTCGGCGACCCCTCGGTGCCGCCAGGCGTGCTGGAGCGCGGGCTCCTGCTGCGGCTGCGGTTCGAGCTCGACCACCACGTGAACCTGCGGCCGGTCCGGCTCTTCCCCGGCGTCACCTCGCCGCTCGGGGACCAGCCCATCGACATGGTCGTCGTCCGTGAGGGCACCGAGGGGCCCTACGTCGGCAACGGCGGGCGCTTCAAGGCGGGCACGCCCCACGAGGTGGCGACGGAGGTCAGCATCAACACGGCGTACGGCGTGGAGCGCGTCGTGCGCGACGCCTTCCGCCGCGCGCAGGCCCGACGTCGGCACCTCACGCTCGTGCACAAGACCAACGTGCTGGTCAACGCAGGGAGCCTCTGGAAGCGCGTCACCGACGAGGTCGCCGCCGACTTCCCCGACGTGGTCCTCGACTACCAGCACGTCGACGCGGCGTCGATGTTCTTCGTCACCGACCCCGGCCGGTTCGACGTCGTGGTCACCGACAACCTGTTCGGCGACATCCTCACCGACATCGGTGCGGCGATCGGCGGCGGCATCGGGCTGGCGGCAAGCGGCAACCTCGACGTGTCCCGCACCAACCCGAGCATGTTCGAGCCGGTTCACGGCAGCGCGCCCGACATCGCAGGTCAGGGCAAGGCTGACCCGACGGCGACGGTTCTCAGCGTCGCGATGCTGCTCGAGCACCTGGGTCACCCCGACGAGGCCAAGCGCGTCGAGGCCGTTGTCGCGGACGACCTGCTCACCCGCGGCACGGCGGTCCGCAGCACAGCAGCGGTCGGCGACACGTTGGCGAGCTCGCTGGCCTAATCCTGGCGGATCGGATGGGAAGGGCCTACCTTTCGCGGCATCCGAGCCCTGGGGGCGTCATGAACGGCCTGTCCCGTCCCGTTGGATCTGCCTGTGCCGTCGCCGGTGGTGTGGTGGCCCTGGTCGGCAACCTCCTCGCACCGCGCTTCGACCAGAACGACAACGTCGAGGTCTATCGCGCTGTCGCGGCGAGCGGTCGCCTCGCGCCGGCGGGGGTGGTGCTCATCGTCGCGTTCCTGCTCACCACGATCGGCATCCTGGCGATCGCCTCGTCGCTGCGCGGCGGGCGCGGCAACGACGCGGCGTGGCTCGGAGCGGCCGCGGTCGCAGCAGGCGGCGCCATCGCGCTCGCCCAGAACAGCCTCGAGATGTTCGGCTACCGCCAGATGGCGCGGGTGTTCGCCGGCGCCGACGGGCAGAACCAGCAGGGGGCCTTCTGGGCGACGTCCGCCCTGGACAAGGCCAACTCCAGCCTGTTCTCCACCTGGACCCTCCTGCTCCTCGGCCTGGCGCCCCTGCTCATCAGCGTCGCCATGCTGCAGACCCGGTCGTTCCCGACCTGGGTGGCCGGGATCGGGATCCTCGGCGGCGTCATCTGTGCCTTCGTGGGCGTGGCCAACCTCCTGCTGGAGGACCAGGCCGCGCTCAACCTGGTCTTCCTGGTGGGCTCCCTGCTCGTCACGGTCTGGCTCATCGCGTCGGGGGTCCTGCTGCGCCGCGAGCCGGTGGTCGCCCCCGGGTAGTCGCCGCGGCGCCTCGCGACGCCGGATACCGTGGACGTCGACGAAAGGGGTCTGCGCCGTGGAGTTCGACCTGCAGCCGACCGGGACGCCGGTCGACGCGGAGACGCGGGCCGGGGTTCTGGCCAACCCGGCGTTCGGCCGGGTGTTCACCGACCACATGGTCAGCGCGCACTGGACCCGTGAGCGTGGCTGGTTCGACGCCCTCCTGACGGCGTACGCCCCCCTGACGGTGGATCCGGCGTCCGTCGTCTTGCACTACGCGCAGGAGGTCTTCGAGGGGCTCAAGGCCTACCGGCAGCCCGACGGGGGCGTCGCGCTGTTCCGGCCCGACCGCAACGCCGCTCGCATGGTCCGGTCCTGCGCGCGCCTGGCGCTGCCGGCCCTCCCCGAGGAGGCGTTCGTCGCGGCGTGCGAGCTGCTCGTCCGCACGGACAAGGACTGGGTCCCTGACGGCGAGGGCGCCTCGCTGTACCTGCGGCCCTTCATGTTCGCCGACGAGGTCGGGCTCGGAGTTCGCCCCAGTGACTCCGCGCGGTTCCTGCTGATCGCCTCGCCCGCGGGCAACTACTTCTCCGGCCCGCTGCGGCCGGTGTCGCTCTGGCTGTCGCAGGACTACGTCCGGGCCGCGCCGGGTGGGACCGGTGCTGCCAAGACCGGCGGCAACTACGCCAGCTCGCTCGTCGCCCAGCAGGAGGCGATCGCCAACGGCTGCGACCAGGTCGTCTTCCTCGACGCCGTGGAGCACCGCTGGCTCGAGGAGCTCGGTGGCATGAACGTCTTCCTCGTCCTGGACGACCAGACGCTGATCACGCCCCCGCTCGGGGGCACCATCCTCGAAGGGGTGACGCGCGACTCGGTCATCACGCTGGCGCGCGAGCTCGGCTACACGGTCGAGGAGCGGGCCGTCGACGTCGACGAGTGGCGCAAGGGAGCGGCGGACGGCTCGGTCGTGGAGGCCTTCGCCTGCGGTACGGCGGCGGTGATCACCCCCATCGGCGCCCTGCGCTGGCCGGGCGGCGAGGCGGTCGCCGGCGACGGCTCGCCCGGCCCGTTGACGACCGAGCTGCGGACGGCACTGCTGGACATCCAGTACGGTCGCCGCCCTGACACCCATGGCTGGCTGCACCGAGTCATCTAGCCCCAGGAGGGCCGCCTTGCAGGTTCGCGACGCCATGTCGAGCGTGGTGCTGTCCGTCGGCCCGACGCACACCCTCCGCCAGGTCGCCCAGGCCATGTCCGCCCGCAAGGTCGGTGCAGCTGTGGTCAGCGACCCCGAGGCCGACGGCCCGGGGATCCTCACCGAGCGCGACGTGCTCGAGGCCGTTGCGGCGGGGGAGGACCTGGACACCGAGCTCGCCGCCGAGCACCTGACGCACGAGGCCGTGGTCGCCGACCCGAGCTGGCCGCTGGGGAAGGCCGCCCAGGCCATGCTCGCCGGCGGCTTCCGCCACCTGGTCGTCACGGAGCGCGACGAGGTGGTCGGCGTCCTCTCGGTGCGCGACCTGGTGCGGGTCTGGTCCGCCGAGCACGGCGACTCCTAGGCGATCTCCTAGGCTGTTCGCCCATATGGAGCGGACCGAGAGCACGACCCCCGAGACGCTCACCTTCCGGATGCCCGACCCGGACCACCGGCTGCGCGGCGTCCGCCTGCAGCAGGACGTCCGGCTGCCGGGTGAGCTGCTCGGCTTCGCGCGCGCCGGGGACGCGTGGGAGCTGACCGTGCCCCGGCCGGACGTGGACCGGGTGGAGTACTCCTTCGAGCTCCAGCTGCAGGACGGCGGCAGCGAGTGGGTCTGCGACCCCGGCAACCCGCTTCGGGTCGGCGGCGCCTTCGGCGACAAGTCCGTCCTGCAGATGCCGGAGTACTCCCCGCCGAAGTGGCTCGACGCCGAGCCCCCGCGTGGGCCGCGGACCGAGCTGTCACTGCCGAGCCGCGGGCTGCCGCACGACGTGCCGGCGATCCTGTGGTCGTCCTACGGCAGCAGCGACGACCAGGAGCTGCCGCTGCTCGTCGTCCACGACGGCCCGGAGTACGACGCACTCGCATCCCTGACGCTCTTCCTCGACGCGATGGTCGACGACGGACGGCTGCCGCCGATGCGCGCCGCCCTGCTCGCCCCGATCGACCGCAACGAGAGCTACGCCGCCTCGGCGTCGTACTCCCGCGCGCTCGCGCTCGGGTTGGTCCCTGGGCTTCACAAGAGGCTGCCCACGTCCGTGACCCTCGGCATGGGGGCGAGCCTCGGTGGCCTCGCGATGCTGCACTGCCAGCGCGCCCACCCCGGCACGTTCGGTGGCCTCTACCTCCAGAGCAGCAGCTTCTTCCACCGGCTGCTCGACGAGCAGGAGAGCTCGTTCGAGCGGTTCCAGCGCGTCACTGCGTTCGTCGAGAGCGTCCTGCGCTCCGGGCCGGCGCGGGAGCCGGTCCCGATCGTCATGACGTGCGGGCTGATCGAGGAGAACGTCGAGAACAACCGGCTGATGACGAGGTCGCTCGGCGCCCAGGGCTACGACACGCGCCTCGTCGAGAACCGCGACGTGCACACCTACACGGGCTGGCGGGACACCTTCGACCCCAACCTGGTGGACCTCGTACGACGTGTGGTTGACGGGCCGACGCATGAGGCGTGAGGCGATCGAGCTCTGGTCGCCGGAGCTCGGCTGGTCGCCGCGGGTGATCGTCTACGGCTCCTACGGCCGGCCGGTGGTCGTGTTCCCCAGCAGCGAGGGCATGGCGCACGACTACGAGAGCAACGGAATGGTGGACGCCGTCCGGCCGCTGCTCGACCAGGGCAGGGTGAAGCTCTACTGCCTCGACTCCTGGGACAGCGGGTCGTGGTACCGCCACGACCTCGAGCTGGAGGAGCGGGCACATCTGCACGAGGCCTACGAGCGCTGGGTGGTCCAGGGCGCCGTGCCGTTCATCGACGCAGACTGCGGCGGCCGCCAGGAGATGCTGACGACGGGGTGCAGCTTCGGGGCCTTCCACGCCGTCAACGTCGCCCTGCGCCGCGCCGACCTCTTCCCGGTCGCCATCGGCCTGTCCGGGGTCTACGACCTGGCGTCCATGGGGTGGGGGCAACGCGGCGACGCGTTCTACTTCAACAACCCGGTCGACTCCGTCGCCGGTCTCCACGGTGACCACCTGCGCTGGCTGCAGTCGCAGCTCTCGCTGCTCCTCGTCGCAGGCCAGGGCATGTGGGAGGACACGACGGGCGCCCTCGACAGCACCCGCTCCTTCGGCGGCCTCTGCGCCTCCAAGGGCCTGCGCGTCGAGACCGACATCTGGGGGCACGACGTCATGCACGACTGGCCGGCATGGCGGGCGCAGATCGCGCACCACCTGCCGCGCTTCTGCTGAGTCGAGAAGGAGACGCATGAGCGACACGAGGCACCTGCTCGGACTGCTGCTCGGCACGGAGGAGGACTGGCCAGGCGCGTTCGAGCAGCTGGTGCGGCGCTACGACCCCGCGCTGAAGGTCGGTGGTGACACCCACCGCTTCGACGTCGAGCGGATCACGATCGAGCCTTTCGACCTCCGGCAGAAGAGCCGCTACGACCTGGTCGTCGACCGGCTCGCCTACTGGTACTACGTCCCGCGTGAGTGGCTGAAGAAGGTCGCTCTCATGGACGACGTCTACCTCCTCAACAACCCGTTCACGTTCCAGTCGATGGAGAAGCACGCGGCCTACTGCGCCATGATCCGCCTCGGGCTGAAGGTGCCGGAGACCTGGCTGGTGCCCCACAAGCAGCCCCCGGACAACCCGCGGTTCCCCTACACAGCGGCGAAGTACAACCGCTTCTTCGACATCGCCGAGGTCGCCGAGAAGGTCGGCTACCCGCTCTACATGAAGCCGTACGACGGCGGCGCCTGGGTCGGCGTGACGCGCATCAAGGACTCCGACGACCTGCGCAAGGCCTACGACGAGTCCGGTGAGCGACTCATGCACCTGCAGGCCAGCGTCGAGGGCTTCGACGTCTTCGCCAGGTCGCTGTCGATCGGCGCCGAGACGATGGTCATGAAGTTCGCCCCCGACCGGCCGATGCACGACCGCTACAGCGTTGACCACCACTTCCTCGACCCGGCCGTGGGCGAGGAGGTCGTGACGATCGGCAAGGTCGTCAACGCCTTCTTCAAGTGGGAGTTCAACTCCTGCGAAACCCTCGTCCGCGGCGGCCAGGTCCACCCGATCGACTACGCCAACGCGTGCCCCGACGTCGCCATCACCTCGCTGCACTACTACTTCCCGTGGGCGATGAGCGCCCTGGTGAAGTGGTCGCTGTTCTGCACGACCACGGGGCGCAAGCCGCGACTGGACCTGGACACCGCGCGCTGGTACGAGATCGCCGACGCTGAGTCGTCCTACGAGGACAAGATCGCCGCCTACCGCAAGCTGGCCGACGACTACTTCCAGCAGGAGCAGTACGACGAGTTCGTCGCGACGTCGCTGGGCGACTTCGACCGGGTTGCCGTCGACTACTTCGCCTCCCCGGACTTCGACCGGCTCCTGGTCGAGACGGTGACGAGCACCTTCCCCGCGCACGAGCACGAGCAGTTCGTCGCGCACTATCGGGGGCTCCTCGCCGCCTGGGTGCGGGACGCCGGCTAGGGCTTCACCCGACGCCGGTTCGTGCCGATGGGTCCCTGTGAGCCCGATGTCCGCCGCTCCCTCCGGGCAGAAGGCTGCCCAGGAGGCCTCCCTCCGGCGCTTGCACGCCCTCGTCCGAGGGATCAACGGCGACCTCGACCTGGACCGGACCCTCGAGGCGGTCACCAGCGGCATCGTGGAGGGCCTCGGCTTCGAGGTCACCGTGATCAACATGGTGCAGTCCGACGGCGACTTCGAGGTCGTGGCGGTTGCCGGCTCGGACGAGGCCCGCGAGACCCTGCTCGGCCAGCGGGGGCAGCGGGCCGAGTGGGAGCGCTGGATGTCCTTGTGCACGCCGGTAGGCGCGCTCCTCGTCGACTACCGCCGCCTCGTCGATGACGGCTCCGACGTACCGACCTGGGTGCCGGACCGGCCCATCAGCGATGACGAGGACGCCTGGCACCCCCTGGATGCCGTGATCGCTCCGCTGAGGACGTCGCGTTCCGGGCTGCTCGGCACGCTGAGCGTCGATCTGCCGCGCGACGGGCGGCGGCCCACAGCAGAGACACTCGAGCTCCTCGAGATGTACGCCGCACAGGCCAGCGTCGCGATCGAGAACGCCGCGCTGCACACCGCGCTGGTCACCCGTGACGCCGAGCGCGAGCAGGCCCTCGGCCGTCTCACCGCGGTGCTGGGCGAGGTCCCTGCGGCGATCCTCGAGGTCGACCTCGACGGCCGGATCCGCACCTGGAACCCCGCGGCCGAGGAGATGTTCGGCTGGTCCGCCGACGAGGTGATCGGCAAGATCAACCCGACGGTCGACCCGGACGGCTACGACGCAGGTCTGGCCGAGCTCAAGCGCGGGCAGGTCGACCACCGCCAGTCGGGCCGTCGCCGGCGCAAGGACGGCAGCATGCTGGACGTCGAGATGTCCTCGGCGGTGCTGACCGACGCCGAAGGTGATGCGTTCGGCTACATCGGTGTGATCTCCGACGTGACCCACCGGGTCGCCATGGAGCGGGAGCTGCGGCACGCCGCGTTCCACGACCCGCTGACCGGCCTTGCCAACCGGGCCATGCTGCGGGACCGCCTCGACCAGCTCTCCGGCAGCGCGAAGGTCTCGCTGCTGCTGCTCGACCTCGACGGGTTCAAGGCGGTCAACGACTCACTCGGGCACGAGGTGGGCGACCAGGTGCTGCTGGAGGTGTCGCGGCGCCTCGCGCGCAGCTGCCGGCCCAGCGACCTGCTCGTCCGGCTCGGCGGTGACGAGTTCGTCGCCCTCGTCGAGGGCGACCAGGAACGCGCGATCACCCTCGCCGACCGGTTCCTGCGGATCCTGTCCGAGCCGATCGCGCTGTCGGACCGCGACGTGGCGCTCGGCTGCAGCATCGGCATCGCCTCGCCGTCGGAGCACGGCGCCGACAGCGCCCTGCGTGACGCGGACATCGCCATGTACGTCGCCAAGAGCAAGGGCAAGGGCCGGTACCAGGTGTTCGCGCCGGCGCTCCGCGACAGCGTGCTCGACCGAGCTGCGCTCTCCGACGACCTGCGGTCGGCGGTCGCCGGAAACCAGCTGACGCTCCGCTACCACCCCGTCATCGACGTGAAGACGCGCGCCGTCGTCGCGTTCGAAGCGCTGCTGCGCTGGAACCACCCGACGCGCGGTGAGCTCAGCCCGCTGCTGTTCATCCCGCTCGCCGAGGAGAGCGGCGTCATTCACGAGATCGGCGACTGGGTGCTGGTCGAGGCCTGCAGCGAGCTGCGCCGGATGCAGACCGACGTCCTCCCCGAGAACAGCAGCATGACCGTCAGCGTCAACCTGTCCGCGGTCCAGCTCCACTCGGCGGGGCTGGTCGAGCGCGTGCAGCAGATCCTTGCGGAGACCGGCCTCGAGCCCCGGCGACTCGTCCTGGAGCTCACCGAGTCGGTCCTGGTCGAGGACGTCGAGGATGCGGTACGGGTGCTCGGCCGCCTCCGGTCGATCGGCGTCCGGCTCGCACTCGACGACTTCGGGGCCGGCTACTCCTCGCTGCGCTACCTCAAGCGGCTTCCCTTCGACATCGTCAAGCTCGACAAGGGCCTGCTCGACGGCGTCGACCGCGACCCGGCCGCGCTGGCCCTCGCCGACGCGGTGCTCGGGCTGCTCAACCGACTCGGGCTGCGGACCTGCGCTGAGGGCATCGAGACGGCTGCGCAGCTGGCCGTCGTCGAGTCGCTCGGCTGCGAGCTGGGCCAGGGGTTCCTCGTCGCGAAGCCACTGCGGCCCGCCGAGCTGCACAGCCTGCTGGTCGACGGCTGGCCGGCCCCACCGCTGCCGGCGCAGCGCGACGGACGCGTCAAGGCCATCGATCCCGCCTGATCGCGGGACACGGGTCGGACGCTGGAGTAGCGTCTGCCGGGATGAGCCCGGCCACGATCATTACGCGAGCGCGCTGACGACGATCGTCAGCGCGCAACCCTCCCTGCCTTCGGCACGGAGGGTTTTGTCTTTCCTGGAGAAGCGATGAGCACGCCCACGGATGCCTTCCACGTCTACGACACGACCTTGCGCGACGGTGCGCAGCGCGAGGGCATGTCGCTCTCGGTCAACGACAAGCTGGCGATCGCCCGCCACCTGGACGACCTCGGGGTCGGCTTCATCGAAGGCGGCTGGCCGGGAGCCAACCCCAAGGACACCGAGTTCTTCCGGCGCGCCCAGTCCGAGCTGAGGCTGCGCACCGCGCAGCTCACCGCCTTCGGCTCGACCCGGCGGGCCGGCGGCGATGTCGTCACGGACCTTGCGCCGCTGCGCGAGTCGGGTGCCGGCGTCGTCTGCATGGTGGCGAAGTCCGACGTCCGTCACGTCGAGCGGGCCCTGCGCACGACGCGCGAGGAGAACCTCGCCATGATCCGCGACTCGGTCAGGCACCTGCGGGGCGAGGGGCAGCGCGTCTTCCTCGACGCCGAGCACTTCTTCGACGGCTACGTCGCGGACCCGTCGTACGCGATCGAGGTGCTGCGTACGGCGGCGGAGGCCGGCGCGGACGTGGTCGTGCTCTGCGACACCAACGGAGGAATGCTGCCGCACCGCCTCGCCGAGATCGTCAACGACGTCGTCGGGACTGGGCTTCGGGTCGGTATCCACGCGCACAACGACGCGGCGTGCGCGGTCGCCAACTCGCTCGCCGCGGTCCATGCGGGTGCCACCCATGTGCAGGGGACGGCAAACGGCTACGGCGAGCGCTGCGGCAACGCCGACCTGTTCAGCATCGTCGCGGCGCTCGAGGAGAAGGACGGCCGCGAGGTGCTCCCGGCCGGCCGGCTGGTCGAGCTCGGCCGGGTCGCCCACGCCGTCGCGGAGGTCGCCAACATCGCTCCGGACCCGCATCAGCCGTGGGTCGGCGCGAGCGCGTTCGCGCACAAGGCGGGGCTGCACGTCAGCGCGATCAAGGCCGATCCCGACCTCTACCAGCACACCGATCCGGCCGTCGTCGGCAACGACATGCGGCTGCTCGTCTCCGAGCTCGCGGGTCGCGCGACCATCGAGCTCAAGGGCCGGGCCATGGGCCTGGAGCCCGACCGCGCTGCCGTCGGCCGGGTCATCGAGCGGGTCAAGGACCTGGAGTCGGTCGGCTACTCGTTCGAGGCTGCGGAGGCGTCCTTCGAGCTGCTGCTGCGCGAGGAGATGGGCGAGCGACCCCATTACTTCGACCTCGAGTCCTGGCGGGTGATCGTCGAGCACCGCCAGGGCAAGGACGGCGCGGACGGCCAGGTGGTCTCCGAGGCGACGGTGAAGCTGCATGCCAAGGGTGAGCGCATCGTGGCGACCGGCGAGGGCAACGGCCCCGTCAACGCTCTCGACAACGCGCTGCGGCGAGCGCTGGAGAGGCTCTACCCGGGGCTCGCCGCGCTCGAGCTGGTCGACTACAAGGTCCGCATCGTGAGCGGTGCGCACGGCACCGACGCCGTCACGCGGGTCCTCGTGGAGACCTCCGACGGCACGAGCGAGTGGGACACCGTCGGCGTGCACGAGAACGTCATCGCGGCGTCCTGGCAGGCGCTCGAGGAGGCCTACACCACCGGCCTGCTCCGCGAGGGGGTCTCCTCGGACAGCTAGCCTGCACAGCGTGCGCATCGCCCGCTTCTCCCACTCGGGCGACGTCGCCTTCGGCGTCGTCGAGGGCCCCGGTGAGGATCCTGCCGACCTTGTCGTCGCCGTTGCCGCCGGGCACCCCTTCGCGCCGCTGCAGCTGACCGGCGAGTCGCTGCCGCTGTCGGCGGTGAAGCTCCTCGCGCCGGTCCTGCCGAGCAAGGTCGTCTGCATCGGCAAGAACTACGCCGACCACGCCGCTGAGATGGGGGGCGCGCCGCCGGAGCAGCCTGTCGTCTTCCTCAAGCCCTCCACGTCCGTCGTCGGGCCCGGCGACGCGATTGCGCTGCCGCGCAACAGCAGCCGCGTCGACCATGAGGCGGAGCTCGGCATCGTGATCGGGCGGCTGTGCCGCGAGGTCCCGAAGGAACGGGCCCACGACGTGATCCTCGGTTACACCTGCGGCAACGACGTGACGGCTCGCGACCACCAGAAGCAGGACGGCCAGTGGACCCGTGGCAAGGGACACGACACGTTCTGCCCGCTGGGTCCCTGGGTGGAGACCGAGCTGCCGCGTGACGTCGCGGTGCGCTGCCTCGTCGACGGGGAGGTCCGTCAGGACGGGCGCACGTCGGACCTGATCCACGACGTGCCGGCCATCATCGAGTGGGTGACCGCCTTCATGACCCTGCTGCCGGGTGACGTGATCCTGACCGGCACCCCGGCCGGCGTCGGGCCGTTGCTCGCCGGTGAGTCCGTGTCGGTCGTCATCGAGGGTCTCGGCACGCTGACCAACCCGGTCGTGGCGCGATGACCGACGTCCGGCTCCGCGTCGCCCCGTCCCCGACGGGGGACCCGCACGTCGGTACGGCGTACGTGTCGCTCTTCTGCCTAGCCTTCGTCCGCCAGCAGGGCGGTCAGTTCGTGCTGCGGCTCGAGGACACCGACCGCGCACGCTTCCGCGACGACAGCGAGCAGCAGATCTACGACATGCTGCACTGGCTCTCGCTCGACTGGGACGAGGGGCCGGACAAGGGCGGCCCCTACGCGCCGTACCGGCAGAGCGAGCGGCTCGAGACCTACCGGCCGCACGTCGACAAGCTGGTTGCAGACGGCCGCGCCTACTACTGCTGGTGCACGCCGGACCGGCTGCAGGAGATGCGCGAGGACCAGCAGAAGCGCAAGGTGCCGACCGGCTACGACCGGCTCTGCTACGGCAAGACCCGCGAAGAGCGCGCCGAGCTGCCGGGCGCGTCGGACGCCGCCGTCGTGCGGATGCTCATCCCCGACGACGTGTCGCTCGTCTTCGACGACGTCATCCGCGGCGAGGTCCATGCGCCTCGTCCCGACGACCAGGTCATCCTCAAGGCCGACGGCTTCCCGACGTACCACCTCGCGGTTGTCGTCGACGACCACCTGATGGGGATCACGCACGTCGTGCGCGGCGAGGAGTGGATCTCCTCCACGCCCAAGCACCTGCTGCTGTTCGACTGGCTCGGCTGGGACCGGCCGGCCTTTGCGCACATGCCGCTGCTGCGCAACACCGACAAGTCCAAGATCTCCAAGCGGAAGAACCCCGCGGCCCGGCTGACGTGGTTCCGCGAGGTGGGCTACCTCCCCGAGGCGCTCGTCAACTTCCTCGACCTGCTCGGCTACTCGCTGCCGTCGGGGGAGGAGATCTTCACCTTTGCCGAGATGTCGGCCTCGTTCGACTGGTCGCGCGTCAACACCGTCGGTCCGGTGTTCGACCTCGACAAGCTCGGGTGGCTCAACGGCCACTACCTGCGCGCTCTCGCCGAGGACGACCTCGTACGCCGGATGCTGCCCTTCCTGCAGACCGCCGGTCTCCTGGGGGCCGAGGCGACGCCGGAGCAGCGGGCAGCGCTTGCCGCGGCCGTGCCCCTGATCCAGACCCGGATGGCCCTGCTGACAGAGGCGCCCGGCCTGCTGCGCTTCCTGCTCGTCGAGGAGGACGACTTCGTCGTCGACCCCGCGGCCGCGGAGAAGTCGCTCGTGGGGGCGGAGCCGGTGCTCACCGCGGCAGTCACGGCGCTCGAGCCGGTGGAGACCTGGGACACCGAGCACATCCAGGCTGCTCTCGACGCCGCGTTGCTCGACGGCGGACTCGGGTTGAAGCGCGGCAAGGCCTACGCGCCGATCCGCGCGGCGGTGTGCGGATCGAGCGTCTCGCCGCCGCTGCCGGAGTCGCTGGCGCTGCTCGGGAAGGACCGGACACTGCGCCGGCTGAGGGCCGCCGGCGTTTGAGAGCCGTCGCGCCGTTCCGGTAGGCTGGCGGCCGCAATCCCATGGGGTATGGGGTAATTGGCAGCCCGACGGTTTCTGGTTCCGTTAGTCTTGGTTCGAGTCCAGGTACCCCAGCGTGTCACCCACAATTCAACAAGCACGGCCCCGTCGTCTAGCGGCCTAGGACGCCGCCCTCTCACGGCGGTAGCGAGGGTTCGAATCCCTTCGGGGCTACGTATGGTGACGACCCGGCTACGAAATGTAGCCGGGTCGTTCTTCGTCGTCAGCCCTGCTCGAAGAGTGCCTCCGGGTCCTGCCCGCCCAGCACCAACGTCAGCGGACGCTGCGTTGAGAGCACCTCCCGCAGGTATCGCTCGAGAAGCTCGATGGCGAACTCGACCTTGTCGATCACTCGCTGGCCGGAGGGCTGCCACGACGACCAAAGTTCGAGGTTGCCCGAGCGAAAACCGAGCAGTTGCCTGTCCGTCCGGTTGTCGCTCCGGATGCCGTTGAGGTGATGCACGGTCTCGTGCCTTTCCAGCTCTCGCCCCAGCAGTCGTTCCATCGCGAGGCGATGCTCCGCCACATCGCGACCGTTTACCCGAAGCATCACGTAGCCCTGCTTGTTCAGGTGCCCCTCGCCGCTCGCTCGTCGCAGCGGTTGGGGCGACCCGATTGCTCGACCTTTTCGGTTTCGTTCGTAATGCATGCGGCAGAGCCCCTGGCCGCAGGTCCTGCGGTGACAGCCCTCAACCGAGCAGGTGCCTGGTCTGCAGAGGATCTCTGCGCCGCCGGGATCACCCTTCGCCCGCAGGCGGGCGTAGTGGGTTGAGCAGAAGCCGCGAGCGCGCGTCGGCTTCGAACAGCCCTCGACAGCGCAGACAGGCGAGCGGTGCCGAGCCGAGCGGACGGCGCCCGGCCCGACGGATCCAGTCTTGCGCCAGCGCTCGTAATGCGCAGAGCACCATCCCCGTGCGACAGCTCTGCGCCCGCAGCCATCCACGATGCAGCCCGTCGCGTCGACGCGAATTCGGTCGGGCTGGACCTCGCCGTGCCGGAGCAGCTGCTTGTAGTGCCGGCTGCAGTGCCCACGCGCATACAGGCTGCGGTCGCAGCCGGCGGCCTGGCAGGTCATGCGTGCCTCCCGGACGTCGGAATGTCGCGATCCTCCCGGTGAGGTCCGACAGGATCACCGACAAGGCAACCGGCCAAGGACCGGACGCGTCGTAGGGAAGCGGGCTACGGTTCGCCCGTTCTTTCTGCTTTCCGACGGAAGGTGCGACCCGTGCGCGTCCCGAAGCTCTCCCCTCGACGGCTGGCCGTCACGGTCACCGCCCTCGCCACCGTCGCCGCGGGGGTCCCTGCCCTGCTGCCGGCGACGGCCTCGGCCGCTGCCACCGGGACACTGTCCGTGACGGGTCCCACGCACGGCGCCGCGGGGAGCTGCCTGACCTACACGGTCACGCCGAGCGACTCCCGGGGCGGACCGGCAACCGACACGGGAACCGTCGTCGTACGGCTCACGGAG
Source organism: Frankiales bacterium (assembly GCA_025465135.1). Lineage (GTDB taxonomy): Bacteria > Actinomycetota > Actinomycetes > Mycobacteriales > SCTD01 > RYN-124. The sequence goes on from JAODNA010000007.1 coordinate 22,883, forward strand.
AACCCCAACTCGGCCTCCCAGGACGTCGACTTCTGCACGCCCGGAACGGTGTCGACACCGAGCACCCGGCCGCACTACGTCAACGGCAGTGGCAGCACGCAGTCCTACAACGCAGGCACGACGATCACTTCGACCCCGGCCGCCGCCAACGGCTCGACACCCGCGAGCAACCCTGATGTGGCATCGACGACCACGCCTGCCGCGCAGGCCAACCCGAGCGGCCGCGACACCGCCGTCTACATCTACGACGGCCGGGCCGGTGGCAGCACCACCATCACCTTCGGTGTTGTCGGGCTCGTCGCGGGTGGCGCGACGGTCGACGTCTTCCGCAGCGTCGACGGTGACGAGATCCAGAGCCCCGGTGACCTGTCGAAGTCGATCGCGCTCACGATCTCCGAAGGCGGTCTGCCTGACAGCGACGGCGCAGTCGACGCCGTCCGCGCGGTAGCCATCACGCCGAAGACATCGTTCCAGCCGACCGGTGGCGCGGCGCACACGTTCAGCGTCCTGCTCACGAACAGCAGCGGCGACGGCGTCACCGGAGTCCTGCCGTCGATCACCGCAACGGCCGGCCCCAACGCTGCGACGTCGACCGCCGCAGCGACCTTCACCGCGTCGTGCGTACGCAGCGACAACACGGGCACAGCGACCTGCACCTACAAGGGCACCAAGTCCGGCAGTGACACGGTGACGATCTGGGTCAACCAGACCAGCGCCCGTACCGCACCGGCCAACCCGACCAGCGGCCTCGACCAGAACGAGCCGCGCGACACCGCGACGGCCACCAACACGGTCACCGCTGCCACCGCGAAGTTCGTCGACCTGAGTCCGCACACGTCGACGCTGGTCAGCGGCTCGACCAAGGTCCTGACCGCGACCGCGACGGACGCGAGCGGAACCCCTGCGACCGGCGTCGGCATCACCTTCACCGAGACGGGTCCTGGCGTCATCCAGGGTGGCACCCTCGGCGCCAACGGGACGTCAACCCTGAACGCGACCACCGATGCGAGCGGCCGTGCGACGGTCACGATCACGACGACGGCGACCGACAAGGGCACCTCGACGGTGACGGCGGCCATCCGGACCACGCCCGCAACGGTGTGCGCGTCAGCGGGCGGCCGCTGCAGCGACAGCGCCACGATCACGGTCGCCGCCGCCTCGCCGAGCCCGTCGCCCAGCCCGACCGGGACTGCTTGTACGACGGCGACGACCCTGCTGGGCGGCGCCTTCATCAGCGCGATGGAGACAGCGAACGTGACCGTCACCGGAGCACCCGGCAGCACGGTGGACCTGTTCGCCTACACCCGTCCCTCGACGACCTTCACCGTCGTGCGCTCCGGTCCGATGCCGAGCAGCGGCGCCTTCACCTGGGGCATCCGGCCGCCGCGGAACACCCGGCTCTACGCCCAGCAGCGCGGCTGCACCGCGGGCAACCAGGTCGTCCTCGGTGTGCGGACGACACTGAGCCTGGCGGCGGTCCGCAACGGCACCCGCAACTACACGTTCTCCGGTGACAGCCTGCCGGCCCGCCCGGGCGGCCTGATCGTGTCCCTCTACCGCGTCAACCCCGACGGATCGCAGGTCCTGACAGCTCAGGCCCGCGCGAGCTCGGCGACAGGGGAGTGGAGCCTGACCCGGCGCTTCACCGGATCAGGGACGTTCGGGTTCGTCGTACGGACCGGGCAGGACCTGCTCAACGCTCCTGGCTCCAGCCGAGTGCGTCAGACGCTGATCTACTAGCAGCGCGCGGCGAGGTGGCGCGCGTCGGCCGTCAGCAGGTCGGGGAACAGCCCGGCGACCGCAGCCAGGAAGGCGGCGGGGATGTGCTGGACCGGCGCCGCGGCCATCTCGGCCACGGTCAGGGCCGTCGCGGCGAAGCGGGCCTCCAGGTCCTGGGGGCTCTCGTTGTCGTGAACCAGCATCAGCATCGGAGCCTCCGGGGCGAGGGTGGCGGCGCCTCGCGGCGCCGTGCTCTCACCATCGACAGTCGCGGCCCCGCCGACCATCACCCGATGTGACCGTTTTGCACCGATAGCCCGAGTAGTCCCGACGGACCATCGTCAGGGCGCGGTCAGGCGGGTCAGCTCGGCTGCGGCCGAGAGGACGGCTTGGGCGTGCAGGCGCCCCGGTGTCCTCGTCAGGCGCTCCAGGGGCCCGCTGACGCTCACGGCGGCCACCACCGCACCGCTCGGGCTGCGCACCGGTGCCGACACCGACGCGACGCCCTGCTCGCGCTCGGCGACCGAGTGCGCCCAGCCGCGCCGCCGTACGTCCGCCAGGGTCCGAGCGGTGAACGCCGCCAGCCCCACCAAGGGGTCCTCGGGCGTCCAGGCCAGGAGCACCTGACCGGCCGAGCCCGCGGTGAGGGGCAGCGCGGACCCGACCGGCACGGTGTCGCGCAGGCCGCTGCCGCGCTCCGCCACGGCCACGCAGAGCCGCCGGTCGCCGTGCCGTCGGTAGAGCTGCGCGCTCTCCCCCGTCGCGTCACGCAGCCTGACCAGGACCGGCCCGGCCCGTTCGAGCAGCTGGTCGCCGCCGCCCCCGGCGAGCTCGGCGGCCCGCGATCCGATGTGCCAGCGACCCTCGCCGTCGCGGGCGAGCAGCCGGTGCACCTCCAGCGCCACCGCGAGCCGGTGCGCGGTCGCCCTCGACAGACCCGTGCGATCCGTCAGGGCCGCGAGCGACGTGGCACCGCCCTGCACTGCGTCGAGGACGAGGATGGCCTTGTCCAGGACGCCGACTCCGCTAGTGTGTTCCACACAGTGATACTTGCATCTCAACATGCGAGATGCCAGAGGACAGGACATCCCATGGGTCGGACGCTGGCGGAGAAGGTCTGGGACGCGCACGTCGTGCGGCGCGCGGACGGCGAGCCGGACCTCGTGTTCGTCGACCTGCACCTGGTCCACGAGGTCACGAGCCCGCAGGCCTTCGACGGGCTGCGACTCGCCGGCCGCGGCGTGCGGCGTCCCGACCTGACCCTCGCAACGGAGGACCACAACGTCCCCACGGACGCGCTGACGATCACCGACGCCGTCAGCCTCAAGCAGGTCGAGGCGCTTCGGAGCAACTGCGCGGAGTTCGGCATCCGCTTGCACCCGATGGGTGCGGCCGGGCAGGGCATCGTCCACGTCATCGGCCCGCAGCTCGGCGTGACCCAGCCGGGCATGACGATCGTCTGCGGTGACAGCCACACGAGCACGCACGGCGCGTTCGGGGCGCTCGCGTTCGGCATCGGGACGAGCGAGGTGGAGCACGTTCTCGCGACGCAGACGCTGCCGCTCGTACGGCCGAAGACGATGGCCGTCAACGTGGAAGGGACCTTGCCGGCCGGTACGACGGCGAAGGACCTCGTGCTCGCACTGATCACGCAGGTCGGCACCGGCGGCGGACAGGGTCACGTCGTGGAATACCGCGGTGAGGCGATCCGCGCCCTCTCCATGGAAGGCCGCATGACGGTCTGCAACATGTCCATCGAGTGGGGCGCGCGAGCCGGCCTCGTCGCGCCGGACGAGACCACGTACGCCTACCTCAAGGGTCGTCCCAACGCCCCCTCGGCCGAGGAGTGGGACGCGGCCGTCGCGGCATGGGAGCTCCTGCGCACCGACGCAGATGCCGTCTTCGACACCGAAGTCGTCCTCGACGCCTCGACCATCGCGCCGTTCGTCACCTGGGGCACCAACCCCGGACAGGGCGTCGCCCTGTCCGGTGCGGTGCCCGACCCGGAGTCGCTGCCGGCGGGCGGTCAGCGCGAAGCAGCCCAGCGCGCGCTCTCCTACATGGGACTGACGGCCGGCACGCGGATGCGCGACATCGCCGTCGACACGGTCTTCCTCGGCTCCTGCACGAACGGTCGGATGGAGGACCTTCGCGCGGCAGCCGACGTGCTTCGTGGACGTCGGGTGGCGCCGGGAGTCCGCGCGCTCGTCGTACCGGGCTCGATGCTCGTGAAGCAGCAGGCCGAGAAGGAGGGCCTCGACCGCGTCTTCACGGACGCCGGCGCGGAGTGGCGCAACGCCGGCTGCTCGATGTGCCTCGGCATGAACCCCGACACGCTCGCCCCCGGCGAGCGCAGTGCGTCGACGTCCAACCGCAACTTCGAAGGCCGGCAGGGTCGCGGTGGCCGCACGCACCTCGTCTCGCCTGCGGTCGCCGCCGCGACGGCGGTCGCAGGTCACCTTGCTGCTCCTACCGATCTGGAGGCCTGACATGGAGGCGTTCACCGTCCACACCGGTCGCGCCGTGCCGCTGCGCCGCAGCGACGTCGACACCGACCAGATCATCTCGAGCGACTGGCTCAAGCGCGTCGAGCGCACCGGCTTCGGTGCAGGCCTGTTCAGCGAGTGGCGGGAGGATCCTGCATTCGTGTTGAACAGGCCCGAGTACGCCGCCGCGACAGTGCTGGTGGCGGGGGAGAACTTCGGCACCGGATCGTCGCGTGAGCACGCGGTCTGGGCTCTCCAGGATCACGGCTTCCGGGTGGTCGTCAGCTCACGGTTCGCCGACATCTTCCGGAGCAACGCGTTGAAGGGGGGACTGCTCCCGGTGCAGCTGCCGGCGGAACTCGTCGAGGACCTCATGACGCGCGTCGAGACCGATCCGACGGTCGACGTCACGGTGGATCTCACGACCCGAATGCTCACCGCGGGGTCGTTGCGCGCCCCCTTCGAGATCGACGAGTTCACCCGGTGGCGACTGCTCGAGGGGCTTGATGACATCGGATTGACGCTCCGGCACGCCGAAGAAATTTCTGCGTTCGAGTCGGCGCGTCCGGGCTGGTTGCCGGTTGTTCGTTGAGCGACGACGACGTCGCTGCGCGACTGGCCGCTGATCTCTCGGCCGCCCACCGGCGCGTGCGCGAGCTGGATGTCGCGGATGAAGAAAAAGCCTTAGCCAGCAGGCGTTTGCTGGCGATCAGCGATGCTTCCAAGCGCGACGTCGACCGAGCAGCAAAGCGCCTTCGCGCGTTCTTTCAGGACCTCGACGAGGGCCGGATCTCGTCATGGAAAGCGTCTGAGGACGGCTGATCGCCGCACCGATTGCGCGCGACACAACGAAACTTCCTTCGCCAGATGCTTTGTATGAGCACCCATTCACCTCTACCTTCCGCACAGAGAGGCACAGTGCCTCGACCGTTCTGGAAGGGACACGTCGTGAACAAGGCCGATCTGATCGAGGCCGTCACCAAGCGCGTCGGTGACAAGAGAACGGCAAACGCTGCGGTCGAGGCGTTCATCGACGCCGTCACCCGCGCGGTGGCCACCGGCGAACGCGTTGCCATCACAGGGTTCGGTGTGTTCGAGAAGGTGGACCGCGCCGCCCGCACTGCCCGCAACCCGGCCACGGGTGCCACCGTGCAGCTGAAGAAGACGTCGGTGCCGAAGTTCCGCGCCGGCCAGGGCTTCAAGGACGTCGTGTCGGGTGCCAAGAAGCTGGCAGCCGCTCCGGCCGAGTTCGCCATGGCGACGGGCCGCACTGCTGTTGCCGCGGCGACAGCCCCCGCGAAGCGCGGCGCCACCGCGAAGGCGACGGCGAAGAAGGCCGCCAAGAAGGTCGCGAAGAAGGCAGCCAAGAAGGCTCCCGCCAAGAAGGCGGCGGCGAAGAAGGCTCCGGCGAAGAAGTCGGCAGCGAAGAAGGCAGCCAAGAAGGCTCCCGCGAAGAAGTCCGCAGCGAAGAAGACTGCGGCGAAGAAGACCGCGAAGCGGGCTCCTGCCAAGAAGTCGGCAGCGAAGAAGACCACTGCCCGCAAGACCGCGGCGAAGAAGGCTCCCGCCAAGAAGTCGGCTGCCAAGAAGTCGGCTGCCAAGAAGGCGCCCGCCCGCAAGACCGCGGCGAAGAAGACCGCGCGCAAGTCGCCGGCCAAGAAGGCCAGCCGCTAAGCACCCTGCACGCGACGACGAAGGCCCCGGCTCATGCCGGGGCCTTCGTCGTGTCTACGTCGTCCCTCGTTCCCGGGTGCGTCGCATGAGCTCCGACTGGAGGTCGTAGGAGGGGCCGGACGTCGGACGCCGGGTCCAGCAGCCATCCGCCCCGAGCTCCCAACGCACGACGTCCTCGGCCGTCGCGCGGTCCAGGATGCCGGCGAGCTGTGCCTGCACGAGCGGGTCCTTCACGCGGACGAGCGTCTCGACGCGCCGGTCGAGGTTGCGATGCATGAGGTCTGCGCTGCCGAGCCAGTACTCCGGCTCTCCGCCACCGGCGAACGCCAGCACCCGGCTGTGCTCGAGGAACCGACCCACGATGCTCCGCACCCGGATGGTCTCCGACAGCCCGGGGACCCCGGGTCGCAGCGAGCAGATCCCACGCACCACGAGATCGATGGGGACACCGGCACGGCTCGCGCGGTACATCGCGTCGATGAGCTCCTCGTCGACGATGCTGTTGGCCTTGACGCGGATACCGGACGGGCGCCCGGCGCGCGCGTGGTCGGCTTCCGCGTCGATCCGCTCGAGCAGCCCGGAGCGCACCCCGAGCGGCGCCACCAGCAGGGTCCGGTACGACGTCTGCCGGCTGTAGCCGGTCAGTGTGTTGAACAGGTCGGTGAGGTCGGCGCCCACCTCCGGGTCCGCCGTGAGCAGTCCCAGGTCCTCGTAGATGCGGGCCGTCTTGGGGTTGTAGTTGCCGGTGCCGATGTGCGCGTAGCGGCGCAGCCCGCCCTTCTCCTGCCGCACGACGAGAGAGGTCTTGCAGTGCGTCTTGAGGCCGATGAGGCCGTAGACCACGTGACAGCCGGCCCGCTCCAGCGCCCTCGCCCACTTGATGTTGGCCTGCTCGTCGAAGCGCGCCGTGATCTCGACGAGAACGACGACCTGCTTGCCCGCCTCGGCCGCATCGACCAGCGCATCGACGATGGGTGAGTCACCGCTTGTGCGGTAGAGCGTCTGCTTGATCGCGAGCACCTGGGGATCTGCCGCGGCCTGCTCGATGAAGCGCTGCACGCTGGTCGCGAACGAGTCGTAGGGGTGGTGGACGAGCACGTCCCCCTCGCGCAGGGCCGCGAAGACGTCGGCCGCCTGCTCTCCCTCAGCGAGCCGAGGATGCGTCGACGGCACGAAGGCGTCGTCCTTCAGGTCCGGCCGGTCGACCTCGTGCAGCTGCCACAGCGACGACAGGTCCAGCAGACCCGGCATCTCGACGACGTCGTCGGCAGTGACCTCGAGCTCGCGCACCAGCAGGTCGAGAACGTGAGGGTCGATGTCAGGGCCGACCTCGAGCCTGACGACGGGTCCGAAGCGCCGGCGGGCCAGCTCGCGCTCGAGTGCCTGCAGCAGGTCCTCGTCGCGGTCCTCCTCCACCTCCACGTCGGCGTTGCGCGTCACGCGGAAGGCATGGTGCGCCGTCACGACGAGTCCCGGGAACAGCTGCTGCAGGTGCGCCCCGATCAGCTCCTCGAGCGGGAGGTAGGTCGTCGCCGCGTCGTCCGCCTCCACCGGCACGAACCGCCGCACGTTGTTGGGCACCTTGACGCGGGCGAAGTGCTCCCAGTCGGTCGACGGGTCGCGCACGAGGACGGCGAGGTTCAGTGACAGCCCGCTGATGTAGGGGAAGGGGTGGGCCGGGTCGACCGCGAGCGGGGTGAGCACTGGGAAGACCTGCGTGCGGAAGTACTCGTGCAGGGGCACGCGCTGGGCCGGCGTCAGGTCCTTCCACAGGACGATGCGGATGCCTTCCGTCGCCAGCGCTGGCCGCACCTCGTCGACGAAGCAGCGTGCGTGCTCCGCGACGAGCTCCCGTGACTTCAGGGTGATCTGCGCGAGCTGCTCGCGTGGTCCGAGCCCGTCGGCCCCGCGGACCCCGAGCCCCATGCTCTGCCGGCGCTTGAGACCCGCCACGCGGACCATGAAGAACTCGTCGAGGTTGATCGCGAAGATGGCGAGGAACTTCGCCCGCTCGAGCAGCGGCGTGGAGGGGTCCTGGGCGAGGGCCAGGACCCTCTTGTTGAAGTCGAGCCAGGAGATCTCGCGATTGAGGAACCGGTCCTCCGGCAGGTCCGGATCGGCAGGCACCGCCGGCGCGCTGACGGCCTCGAGCATCGACTCGTCGGCCGCCTCGGCCGGCGCCACGTCGTGCTGGAGGTCCGTCACCCTGCCATGGTGCACCCGCTAGGTGAACGGCAGCGTGGCGATCGTCAGCGCGACCACCTGGTCACCCTCCAGGCGCAGCTGGACGCGCTGCCCGAGCCGCAGGCCACGGACCTGGACAGCGGCCCCGGGGAACTCGAGCTGCCGCCCGTCGTCCAGCAGGAGCGTGCCGCCGCGCGACTGCGGGTCCCACGTACGCACGGTGGCCTGCACGCCGTCAGAGTAGGTGCCGGATCACGGCCGCCGTCGCCGCGCCGAGGCCGAGGCGGAGCGCGTCGACGAGGTCCTCCGGGGTGTCGACATCGAGTCGGAGGCCGGGTGCCCCGGGCAGCTCGACGGCGCCAGAACAGAGATGGGTGGTGCGGGAACCCGGGCCGTACGCCGGCGCGAGGGCCAGCCCCGGGGCGGCGGCGAGCAGCGTCGTGCCCGCACCGCCCCGGTCGGCGACGAAGCCGCGACCGGCCGGCGGCACCGCCGCCAGGGCCGCAGCGAGGTCCACCGACCGGAGCGCGGGCAGGTCGGCCGACAGCGTCGCCGCCGCCAGCCCGCGCGACAGCAGCGAGACGCCGTGCTCGAGCGCCGGGTTGAGCCCGGCGTCGGGGGCATCTGCGACGACGCGAGCGCCGCCCGCCGCGAGCGCCTCGCCGGCATGGGGATCGTCGGTGACGACCAGCACCTCGGCGACGGTCTCGGCGCCGAGGGCCGCGGTTACGACGTCGAGGGCGAACGCGAGCGCCAGGGCTTCCCGGGCCGTGTCGCCGTACGACGACAGCCGGGTCTTGGCCAGCGCGAGCCGCTTCACGGGCACGACGAGGCCCCAGGAGACGGCGGGCATGATCGGCAAGTCTGGCAGGTGCCTCGACAGCGCCCGGCCGGGCAGGGAAGACTCCAGGCGATGAGCGCACGCGGGACAGCGACGGAACGACGACGGGTCTCGCTGCGCCGCCTCGGTTTCTGGTACGGCCTGGCTGCCTGCATCCTCAAGCCGCTCACGTGGGCGTTCATGAAGCGCGACTGGCGCGGACTCGAGCACGTGCCGCGCGAGGGCGGCGTGATCCTGGCCGCCAACCACATCTCGCACGCCGACCCGATCGCGCTGGCCGACTACATCGTCTACGGCACGGGCCGGATCGCACGGTTCCTGGCCAAGAGCACCCTGTTCAGCGGCAAGCCGCTCGTCAGCCAGGTCATGCGCGGAGCCGGCCAGATCCCGGTCTACCGCCACACCGCGGATGCATCCCTCGCGCTGAAGGACGCCGTCGCCGCGCTGCAGCAGGGCGAGTGCGTGGCGATCTACCCCGAGGGCACGGTCAGTCGCGACCCGGACAAGTGGCCGATGCTGGCCAAGACGGGCGTGGCCCGGCTCGCGCTGCTGTCCGGCGTCCCCGTCATCCCGATCGCCCAGTGGGGCGCGGAGCAGATCCTCGACAGCTACCGCACCAAGGGCCTTCACCTGCTGCCGAGGCACACGATGCACATCGTCGCGGGGCCGCCGGTGGACCTGTCGGCCTATGCCGGCAAGGAGCTCACGGCCGACGTGCTGCGCGGGGCCACCGACGACATCATGAGGGCGGTCGCAGGCCTCCTCGAGGGCTTGCGCGGCGGGACGGCGCCGAAGACCTTCTTCGACGCCCGTGCGGCCGTGCAGGCCGCGGCGACCGCTCGCCGGCAGGAGCGGACGTCGGCGTGACGCGTGCCGCGGTGCTCGGCGCCGGCTCCTGGGGCACCGCGTTCGGCAAGGTGCTGGCTGATGCCGGCACCGACGTCGTGCTCTGGGCCCGCCGCCCCGAGCTCGCTGAAGCGATGCGCACGAGCCACGAGAACACCGACTACCTGCCCGGTGTCGTGCTCCCGCCGAACCTGACAGCGACCTCCGACCCGCTCGAGGCGGTGGCCGGTGCCGACTTCGTCGTCCTGGCCGTGCCGTCGCAGAGCCTGCGCGACAACCTCGCCGCCGTGGCCGGATCCCTGCCGCGCGGCTCGGTGCTGGTCAGCCTCATGAAGGGCGTCGAGCTCGGCACCACGAAGCGGATGAGCGAGGTGATCCGCGAGGTCGCCGACGTGGCGGAGGACGCTGTCGCCGTCGTCACCGGGCCGAACCTCGCGAAGGAGATCGCCGGGGGGCAACCGGCCGCGACAGTCGTCGCGTGCTCCGACGGGGAGGCCGCCGAGAGGCTGCAGGATGCCTGTCGTACGGCGTACTTCCGGCCCTACACCAACGTCGACGTGGTGGGCTGCGAGCTCGGCGGCGCAGTCAAGAACGTCATCGCCCTGGCAACGGGCATGGCCGAGGGCATGGGTTTCGGCGACAACACGAAGGCGTCACTGATCACCCGCGGACTGGCTGAGACGGCTCGGCTCGGCGCGGCGCTCGGCGCTGACCCGATGACCTTCTCCGGGCTCGCCGGTCTCGGTGACCTGGTCGCCACGTGCACGTCGCCGCTCTCGCGCAACCGCACCTTCGGAGAGCGGCTGGGGCGCGGCGAGACCCTCGAGGAGATCCTGGCGCAGAAGCAGCAGACGGCGGAGGGCGTGAAGTCCTGCCGATCCATCCTCGACCTCGCGCGCAAGCACGACGTCGACATGCCGATCACGGAGCACGTCGTCGCCGTCGTCCACGACGGGATGACGCCGAAGGAGATGCTCCGCGGCCTGATGAGCCGCGAGACGAAGTCGGAGTAGTCGGCCTAGCCTGGTGGCATGACGCCAGGCGAGTACACCCGCGCGGTCCACACGCCCGTGCCCCCGCGGCCGGAGCAGGAGCCGCTGGGCCTGCCCATCTACCGCACGGCGGCCTGGGCGTTCGAGACTGCCGACGAGTACCGCGACGTCCTCAACGACTCGCGGCCCGGCTACTCCTACAGCCGGGTCGACAACCCCACTGCTGATGCCTTCGCGCAGGGCGTGGCCGCGCTCGAGGGAGCCGGTGTCGACGCACCCGTTGCAGGTCAGCCGTTCGCGTCCGGCATGGCGGCGATCTCCACCGTTCTCATGGCCCTGACCCGGGCGGGCGCGCACGTCGTCTGCCCACGAGAGGTCTACGGCGGCACCTACGGGCTGCTCTCCGACCTGCTGAGCCGCTTCGGGGTGACGACGACCTTCGTCGACACGACCGACCTCGACGCGGTGCGCAGCGCGATCCGTCCCGAGACGACTGTGCTGTGGGGCGAGACCCTCGCCAACCCGACGATGACGGTGGCCGACCTGCCTGGCCTGGCTGCCGTGGCCCACGAAGCCGGCCTGACGTTCGTCGTCGACTCGACCTTCGCCTCGCCGGCGGTCTGCCGGCCGCTCGAGCACGGCGCCGACGTCGTGGTGCACTCCGCCACGAAGTACATCGGCGGCCACAGCGACGTGACCGGTGGCGTTGCCGTGGGCTCCCCTGAGCTGATCGCCCGGATCCGCCACGACCGGATCGAGCTGGGCGGGTCGCTGTCGCCCGACGACGCCTACCTGCTGCACCGCGGCCTGGCGACGCTGCCGCTCCGGGTGGCGCGGCACTGCGCGAGTGCCCTGACGGTGGCGACCGCGCTGGTGGACCACCCCTCGGTCGAGCGGGTCGACCACCCCGGCCTCACCGGCCACCGCGACCACGGCCTTGCGGTCAAGCTCTTCGACGAGGGTCGGTACGGCGCGGTGGTCACCATCACTCCTCGGGGCGGTCGCGAGGCCGGCGTCGCGCTCTGCGACCGCCTGCGGCTCATCCGGGTCGCAACATCGCTCGGCGGCACCCACAGCAAGGTGAGCCACGTCGCGTCCACGACGCACCGCCAGCTCGACGACGACGCCCTCGCAGCCGCCGGGATCGGTGCGGGTGCGGTGCGCATCAGCGTCGGTCTCGAGGACCCCGACGACGTCATCGCCGACGTGGTCCAGGCCCTGAACAGCCTCTAGGCGCCCGAAAAGGACATAGGTTGCCGGTATGGGCGACTGGGTGATCTGGCTGGTGGCAGCGGGAGTGCTGCTGCTGGCGGAGCTCTTCACCCTCACGTTCGTGCTCGGGCTCCTCTCGGCGGCCGCGCTGGCGGCTGCCGTGGCCGCCGCTGTCGGCGCACCGGTCGCGGCCGAGATCGGCGTCTTCGCCGTCACGAGCGCGGCGCTTGTCGTCCTCGTCAAGCCACTCGAGCGCCGTCATCGCCTGGCACCCGCGATCGCCACTGGGACCGCGGCCCTGACCGGTCGCACGGCCGTGGTGACGACGGCGGTCGATGACCACGGCGGGCGCGTCAGGCTCGGCGGGGAGTCCTGGCCGGCGCGGCCGCTGGCGTTCGGAGCCGAGCTCCCCGTCGACAGCACCGTGGTCGTCGCCAAGGTCGACGGCTCGACTCTCGTCGTCTATCCCGAGGAGCTCTAGATGGATGCCCTGATCGTGGCCCTCGTGCTCCTTGCCGTCGTACTCGGCATCGTGTCGCGAGGCGTGCGGGTGGTGCCGCAGGCGACGGCCCGCGTCGTGGAGCGCTTCGGCCGCTACCAGCGCGTGCTGGAGCCGGGCCTGAACCTCGTCGTGCCCTTCGTCGACAAGCTGCGGACCTCGATCGACCTGCGCGAGCAGGTCGTGACGTTCCCGCCGCAGCAGGTCATCACCAAGGACAACCTCGTCGTCGGCATCGACATCGTCATCTACTTCCAGGTCACCGACCCGAAGGCGGCGACCTACGAGATCGCCAACTACCTCCAGGGCATCGAGCAGCTCGCGGTCACGACGCTCCGCAACGCCGTCGGCAACCTGCAGCTCGAGGAGTCGCTGACGAGCCGGGACACCGTCAACAGCCAGCTCGGCATGGTCCTCGACGAGGCGACCGGCAAGTGGGGCATCAAGGTCGCCCGGGTCGAGATCAAGGGCATCGAGCCACCGGCGAGCATCAAGGACGCGATGGAGAAGTCCATGCGCGCCGACCGGGAGAAGCGCGCCACGATCCTCACCGCGGAGGGCGAGAAGGCCGCGCAGATCCTCGAGTCCGAGGGCCGCGCGCAGGCGGCGGTCACGCGGGCGCGGGGTGAGGCGGAGGCGGCAAAGCTGCGTGCGGAAGGCGAGGCGTCGGCCATCACGACGGTCTACAACGCGCTGCACGACGCGCGGCTCGACGACAAGCTGCTGGCCTACAAGTACCTCGACCGGCTCCCCGACATCGCCAGTGGCGACGCCAACAAGGTCTGGTTCGTGCCGACCGACCTCACGGCCATGGCGACCAACCTGGCGGCAGCGCTCCGTGGGGCCCGCAGCGAGGACCAGCCGCCGCCGCCACGCCGCCGCCCCAAGTCGGTCTGACCACGCTGGCGGCTGCCGGCCGCGCCCTGCTCGATCACTACGGCGAGGAGCCGTGGTGGTGGCCAAGGCTGCTGCCGGAGATCCCCCGCGAGGACGAGCTGCTCCTCGGCGGCGTGCTGTGCCAGCAGTCGCGCTGGGAGCGCGTCGAGCAGGTCCTGCTGCGCCTGCAGGCGGCGGAGCTGGTCACATGGGAGTCACTGCTCGGGGCGCAGCCAGCCGTGCTGACTCCGCTGCTGAGCGGCTCGGCCTACCCGCCGACCCGCGCGCGACTGCTGCCGCGCCTCGCCGCGGCCGTCCTGGACGCCGGTGGCGTCGCGGCGCTCTTGCGCGGTGCCGACCCTCGGGCGGCGCTGCTCGCGCTGCCCCAGGTCGGTCCGGAGACGGCGGACGCCGTGCTCGCGTTCACCGGCACGTCCGTGCCGGTCGTCGACGCCTACCTGCGCCGTGTGCTCGGCCGGCTCGGCCTCGTGGACCCCACGTCGTCGTACGGCGATCTGCGGGCGCAGCTCGCCGTGCTCGACACCGGTCTGCCGTGGGAGGTGCTGCACGGCCTGATCGTGGAGCACGGCATCCACCACTGCCTGACGAAGCAGCCGCGCTGCGAGTCCGCCGGCTCCCCACGCCGCGACTACGCCGAGCCGCGCAAGTGCGCGGCGCACTGCCCGCCGTGCGGCGGATGCCCGCTGGCCGACGTCTGCCCGCGCCGAGGTGTGGAGAGCTGGGTCTGAGTGCAGACTCGGTTCATGGAGTCGTTCGACGTGGTCGTTCTCGGAGCCGGCTCGGCAGGGGAGACCATCGCGACGAAGCTTGCCGAGAGCGGGCGATCTGTCGCACTCGTCGAGGCGCTCCGTGTCGGCGGCGAGTGCGCCTACGTCGCCTGCATGCCGAGCAAGGCCATGCTGCGCAGCGCCGAGGCGAGGGTCGATGCCGGCCGCCTCGCCGAGCTCGGCGGTGGCGAGGCCGCGTTGGGTGAGGCCGCCACTGCCTACCGCGCGGCTGCAGTTCGCCGCGACGAGATCAGCGAGCACCAGGACGACAGCGACGCCGCAGACGGGGTCGTGCAGTCGGGCGTCACTCTCGTCCGTGCGCACGGCAAGGTCCTGCGGGCCGGGGCCGTCGATGTCGACGGCCGCGAGCTGGGCTACACCGACCTCGTCGTCGCGACCGGGTCCTCGGCCACCACCCCGGACCTCGACGGACTCGACGGCGTACCGACCTGGACGAGCGATGCGGCCCTCACCGCTGACGAGCGTCCGGCGTCGCTGCTCGTCCTCGGCGGTGGTGCGGTCGGGTGCGAGCTGGCGCAGGTGCACGTCCGGTTCGGCTCTACCGTGACGCTGGTCGAGTCTGGTCCGCAGCTGGCCGGCAAGGAGGAGCCGAGCATCGCGGCGCTGCTCGCGACGGTGCTTCGCGACGAAGGTGTCGACGTGCGACTGGGCACGGAGGTGGAGCGCTTCGAGCTCAGGGACGGACGCGCTCGTGGCCATCTCTCCGACGGCAGCACCGTCGATGCGGATCGCGTGCTGGTCGCTACCGGACGCACGCCGAACACCTCCGAGCTCGGCCTGGACGCGCTCGGCATCACACCGGCGGACGACGGCTCGATCGAGACCGACGACAACGGCCGCGTCAAGGGCCAGCAGCACGTGTGGGCCGCGGGCGACGTCACAGGCATCGCGCCCTACACCCACGCTGCCGGCTACCAGGCCAGGATCGTCGTCGAGAACCTGCTGGGCGGCGACCGCAAAGCCGACTACCGCGCCATCCCGCGGGCCATCTACACGTCACCGGCGGTCGCCAGTGTCGGCATGGCGGAGCAGCAGGCACGCGACGAGGGCATCGACGCGCTGACCGCCGTCATGGACATCGGCGAGACCGCACGCAGCGCCACGGAGGGTGCGGGCGGTGGACGGCTCGTGCTGACCGCCGACCGCGGCAGGGGCGTGCTCATCGGCGCGGCCGCCATCGGACCGCGGGCCGACGAGTGGCTGTCGGAGGCGACACTCGCCATCCGCGCAGAGATCCCGCTGTCCGTGCTGGCCGATGTGGTGCATGCCTTCCCCACGTTCGGCGAGGCGTTCGAGCCGCCGCTGCAAGAGCTGGCCGCGCAGGTCACCTAGGGTTCAGTCCGTGGCTCGCACCCGGATCGCTGTCGTGTTCGGCGGTCGCAGCACCGAGCACGCGATCTCGTGCGTCTCCGCCGGCAGCGTGCTCGGTGCCCTTGACCGTGACCGCTACGACGTCATCGCGCTGGGCATCACGCCGGAGGGCCGTTGGGTCCTCGCACCCGATGATCCCGAGCTGCTCTCGATCCGCGGCCGCGAGCTGCCCGCGGTGAAGGACGGCGCCGCTGTTGCGCTGCCGGGCGACCCCACAGCGGGCGGCCTCATCCCTCTCGACGACGGTGCGGCGGTGCTCGGGACGGTCGATGTGGTCTTCCCCGTGCTGCACGGCGCCTACGGGGAGGACGGCACGATCCAGGGGCTGCTGGAGATGGCGGGCGTGCCCTACGTCGGGTCGGGGGTCCTCGCGAGCGCTGCGGCGATGGACAAGGCCGTCGCGCGCGTCCTGCTGGCCGCGGCCGGCATCCCGATGACGCCGGCGGTCGTCGTACGGCGTCGCGAGTGGGACCGCGATCCCGCGGCCGTCGAGCGGTCCGTGCGTGGCCTCGGCCTGCCGCTGTTCGTGAAGCCGGCTCGCGGTGGTTCGAGCATCGGCATCAGCCGGGTCGACGACGCGGACGCGCTGCCGGCCGCGATCGAGGACGCACTGCGCTGCGACCCGAAGGTCCTCGTCGAGGCCGCGGTCGAGGGCCGCGAGATCGAGTGCGGGATCCTCGAGGGCACCGACGGGCTGCCGGCCGCGAGCGTCCCGGCGGAGATCCGGCTGGTCGGCGACTACGCCTTCTATGACTTCGAGGCGAAGTACCTCGACTCCGCCACCGAGCTCGACTGCCCCGCCGACCTGCCCGCGGACGTCACCGAGCGCCTCCAGGACATGGCCCGGCGGGCCTTCACCGCACTCGACTGCTCCGGGCTGGCCCGGGTGGACTTCTTCCTGGGCGCCGGCGGCGACCTGACGCTGAACGAGGTCAACACCATGCCCGGGTTCACCGCGTCGTCGATGTTCCCGCGCATGTGGGCGGCGACCGGTCTCGACTACCCGGCGCTGGTCGACCGCCTGGTGCAGACGGCCCTGCGTCGAGGGACCGGCCTGCGCTAGTCCACCGGCAGCTAGGGGCCAGGCGCCGCTGGGATCGCAGGCAGCGCATGGAGGAGGGCCGAGACGAGCGGGTTCACGTCGTAGACCTGCTCCTTGTAGGCCTTCGGCACGTCGATCGCGGCGCTGACCGCCCGGTCCGAGGTCGTCCAGGTCGTGATCCCCGCCCGGGTGCTCGTCAGGAAGGAGACGCCGTCGATCGTGATGGGCCCGAGACCGGTGGTCGCGCGGGAGACGCCGCACCGAAGCGTGATCGCCGGGTCGCCCCAGGCCGCGGTGCGCGTCGCATCACCGGTGACGGGCCGCCGTCGTACTCCCGTGTCGAGCTCGGCGGGGACCGCGGCCAGCAGGGCGCGGCAGGCCGACAGCACCGCCGGGCTCGAGGCGGTCGGAACCGCGACCGCGACCGGTCCGGTCGCCGGCGATGCGGGCCGGCCGGATGACGACGTGCAGCCGGCGAGGCAGAGGGCCGCCGCGACGAGCGCGACTCTCAGAGGTGGACGACGGGGCACGTCAGGGTGCGGGTGATGCCCTCGACGCCCTGGATCTTCGCGACGACGAGCTTGCCCAGCTCGTCGACGTTCTTGGCCTCGGCCCGCACGATCACGTCGTAGGGGCCGGTGACGTCCTCGGCATTGGCGACGCCGCCGATGTCGGAGATCGCCTTCGCGACGGCGGCGGCCTTCCCGACCTCGGTCTGGATGAGGATGTAGGCCTGGACAGGCACGATGTCGGACCCCTTCTGAAAGGCTGGCGGGCGTGGCGGACGCTACCGCACGGGATGTCGGTGAGTTCGGGCTGATCGCCCGGGTCATCGACCGCCTCGCGGGGTCCCCTTCGGTGCTGCTCGGGCCCGGCGACGACGCCGCCGTGGTGGCGGCCCCCGACGGCCGGGTGGTGGCGACGACGGACGTTCTCGTCGAGGGCGTGCACTTCCGCCGCGACTGGTCCAGCGCCTACGACGTCGGCCGGAAGGCCGCGGCCAGCAACCTCGCCGACATCGCCGCGATGGGGGCGCGCGGCACGGCGCTGCTGGTGGGGCTGGCGGCGCCGGCAGACCTGCCCCTCGCCTGGTCGCTGGAGCTGACCGACGGGTTGCGGGACGAGGCGGTGCTCGTGGGGGCGGCGGTCGTCGGCGGGGACGTCGTGCGGTCCGACACGCTCGTCATCAGCGTCACCGCTCTCGGCGATCTCGACGGGCGCGACCCGATCACGCGGTCCGGCGCCCGGCCCGGCGACGTCGTGGTGCTGGCCGGTGAGCTGGGTCGCTCTGCCGCCGGCATGGGGCTGCTCGAGGCCGGGACCCGCGAGGGCGAGCTCGTCGACGCCCACCGGCGCCCGACGCCGCCGTACGACATGGGACCTGTCCTGGCCCTGGCGGGGGCGACGGCGATGTGTGACATCAGCGACGGCCTCGTGGCCGACCTCGGTCACGTCGCGCGGGCCAGCGGCGTGCACATCGACCTCGACGCCGCCGACGAGCTCTTCCTGACCGGCGGGGAGGACCACGCACTGGTCGCCACCCTGCCGGGCGGCGCTGCCGTGCCCGAGGGCGCTCGCGTCATCGGCCGGGTGCTCGCCGGGGAGCCGGCCGTCACCGTCGCGGGACAGCCGTCCCGCGGCGGCTGGGACCACTTCGCGTGAAGCGCGTCCTCGCCATTGCCGGCTCGGACTCCGGCGGTGGCGCCGGCAGCCAGGCCGATCTCAAGACGATGCTCGCCTGCGGTGTCCACGGCATGAGCGTGATCACTGCGGTGACGGCGCAGAACAGCGAGGGTGTGCACGGGGTCTGGCAGCTGCCCCTCGAGGCCGTGCGCGCGCAGCTCGACGCCGTGCTCGACGACATCGGTGTCGACGCCGTCAAGACCGGGATGCTCGGCAGCGCGGAGACTGTCGCGGCCGTGGCTGCCTGGCTGCGGCGCGTTACCTGCCCGGTCGTCATCGATCCGGTGATGCGCGCCACCAGCGGCGACGCGCTCCTCGACCCCGCCGGCCTCGACGCCGTCAAGGCCGCGCTGCTTCCGCTCGCGACGGTCGTCACCCCCAACCTTCACGAGGTGGAGCAGCTGACGGGCGTCGTCGCGCGACGGGAGGCCGACTTGCGGGGTGCGGCTGACGCCGTGCTGAAGCTCGGCCCGCGCTGGGTGCTCGTGACGGGTGGCCACCTCGACGGTGACGCGGTGGACCTGCTCACCGACGGCTCGATCGAGTGCCTGCTGCGCGCCCCGAGGATCGACAACCCGAACACCCACGGCACCGGCTGCACGCTGGCGTCGGCCCTCGCGTCGTACCTGGCGCTCGGCGACGACGTCGTGACCGCCGCGACCAAGGCCAAGCACTACGTCACCGGCGCGATCGCAGGAGGGTTCGCGCTCGGCCGTGGCGTCGGCCCCGTCGACCACGGCTGGGGCTTCCGCCAGCCGCCCGCATGAGCGGCGTGCGCAGCCGCCGCGGGAGCCGGAGCCTGGGGTGCGCACGGCGAGCCGAGCGACCGCCTGGCACCATGCGGGTCGGATCGACGAGAGGAACGCAGCGTGGCCGTCTACGCCCTGGGCGACCGGGTACCGCAGATCCACCCGGAGGCCTACGTCCACCCCGACGCGACCGTCATCGGCGACGTCGTTCTCGGGGCCGGCTCGACGGTCTGGCCCAGCGCCGTCCTGCGCGGCGACTACGGGACGATCACCGTCGGGGAGCGCACCTCGATCCAGGACGGCACGGTCGTGCACGCGACGCACGACAAGCCGACGACCATCGGCAGCGAGTGCGTGATCGGGCACCTCGCCCACCTCGAGGGCTGCACCATCGAGGATCGGTCGCTGGTGGGATCAGGCTCGATCGTGCTTCACGACGCGGTGGTCCGCAGCGGCGGACTGGTCGGCGCGGGGGCGGTCGTCAGCAACGGCGTCGAGGTCCCGGCGCGGGCGATGGCCCTGGGCATCCCGGCGAAGATGCGCCTCGACAGCGTGCCGGACGGCACGTTCGAGCCGGCGGTGGCGCTCTACGCCTGGAACGGGCAGCGCTACAAGGACGAGCTCACGCGCCTCGACTGACCGGTCCGACTTTTCACATCAGATGGGGCTGAAGTACCCCAGTTTCCGAATTTCTGCAGACCGGTCCGCGAGCCTACTGTCACGACTCCGTTACCCAGGGTGAGCACGGCCCCCACCCCCACCCACCGCGGAGATGGCCATGGACAGCCAGGTCGACACGCCCGCCCCGGTCGGACCGACCGCCACCGAGCGCTTCACCGCGCTGGCGAACCTCCCCGCCGGCGAGCACCGCTCGGACGCCGTCGCCGAGACGCTCGCTCCGCTGCTCGCGTCGCGCCAGCTGCCGGGCTGGATCGCCCCTCGGTGGCTGGCCGCCGCGACGGAGGTGCTCGACAGCGCCGAGGAGCTCGAGCTCTTCGTCCAGCACGACCCCGTGGTCGAGACCGTCACGATCGGCCTGTGGCGCGGTGGCGTCAGGCTGTTCGAGACCGATGTCTGGATCGGCTGACGTGGAGGCCGCGGCGGACCTGACACTGACCAGGAGCCTGCTCAACCGGATGGTCGACGCGATCACCGCGTCGGGCGACGGCCAGTCGGCCTGGCCGGCTGCGGAGCTCGCCGAGCTCGCGGCCGAGGTGCAGCAGACGAAGATCTGGTCCCTGTCGGTCTAGCTGCCGGCAGGAGGCGCCGCGGTCAGGCGCGCACGACCTTGCCGGCCTTGATGCACGACGTGCAGACGCCGAGCTTCTTGGGCGTCTTGCCGACCATGGCGCGAACCGTCTGGATGTTGGGGTTCCAGCGGCGGCGGGTGCGGCGGTGGGAGTGGCTGACGGACATGCCGAAGCCCGGTCCCTTGCCACAGACGTCGCAGGTCGCAGACACAGATGCTCCAAAATGCGGGAAGGGTCGCTCTCCGGCACGCGCCGGACAACCGTCAAAGCGTAGCAGGCGGGCTAACCTCGCCTCTCGTCCCGAAGGGTGCCCACAGGAGGAGCAGCGTGCTGCAGTTCCTCGACGCCCCGGCCGTACGACGGTGGTGCGCGGCGGGCCTGGCTGCCCTCACCGCGGCCCGTGGCGAGATCGACGACCTCAACGTCTACCCCGTCCCCGACGGTGACACCGGGACCAACCTGCAGCTGACGATGGAGGCCGTGGTCGAGGCGGTCGACGCGGCACCGTCAGACATGTCCGCGACGACGAAGGCCATGGCCCACGGGGCCCTGATGGGCGCCCGTGGCAACTCCGGAGTGATCCTGTCGCAGCTGCTGCGCGGCTTCGCCGAGGTGCTCTGCGAGGACGACCCGGCCGGCTCGGAGTGCCTGCAGCGCGCGCTGATCCGGGCGGCAGAGCTGGGCTACGCCGCCGTGGCGACGCCCGTCGAGGGCACTGTCCTGACGGTTGCCCGGGAGGCAGCCGCCGCTGCGGCCGAGCTCGGGCCGGCCGACCTGGCGGCGGTCGTGAAGGCTGCGGCCGCCGGGGCCACCGCTGCGCTGGCGCGCACGACCGAGCAGCTGCCGCAGCTGAAGGCAGCCGGCGTCGTCGACGCCGGCGGACGCGGCCTGTGCGTGCTGCTGGATGCGCTGGAGCAGGTCGTGACCGGTGCGGTCCGCTCTGCGGCAGGACCGCTGCTGCTCGTCCCGCGCGACCGCAGCGGCCTGGCCTCTGCGCGCGAGGCGGGCAGCGACGAGTTCGACTACGAGGTGCAGTTCCTGCTGCGGGACGCGACGGACGACGCGGTCGCGTCCATGAAGGAGGCACTCGGGGGTCTCGGCGACTCGCTCGCCGTTGTCGGTGCGGACGGCCTGCACAACGTGCACGTGCATGTGAACGACGTCGGCGCGGCGATCGAGGCGGGCGTCGAGGCGGGCACGCCGTTCCGCATCACCGTCACGCGCTTCGCCGACCAGATCGCCGCCGAGCAGGCGCCCAGGACGCAGGCGGCTCTGACCGGCCGCGGGGTTGTCGCGGTGACGGCCGGGCCGGGCCTTGGTGCGCTCTTCGAGCGGGCCGGCGCGGTTGTCGTCGACGGCGGCCCCACGGCCAACCCCTCGACAGCCGAGCTGCTCGACGCCGTACGACGCAGTGGCACGTCGGAGGTCGTCCTGCTGCCCAACGACGCCAACACGGTCGCGGTCGCGGGAGCCGCTGCGGCGGCCGCGCGCGACGAGGGCTTCACCGTCGCGGTGGTGCCGACGCGGTCGACCGTGCAGGGCCTGGCGGCCCTCGCGGTGTGCGACGCGAGCCGGTCGTTCGCCGACGACGTGGCGGCGATGGCGGACGCGGCCGGGTCGACGCGCTGGGCCGAGGTCACGACGGCGGTGCGCGAGTCGATGACGATGGCCGGTGTCTGCCGTCCAGGTGACGTCCTCGGCCTCATCGAGGGCGATGTCGTCCTCATCGGTGCTGATGTCGAGTCGGTGGCGGAGCAGCTCATCGACCGGATGCTGGCGGGCGGGGGTGAGCTGGTGACCGTGATCGCCGGCGAGAGCGCCGTCGACGGGCTCGCCGAACGGCTTTCGTCGTACGTCGGCAAGAACCACCCGACAGCGGAGACGGTCACCTACGACGGCGGCCAGCCGCACTACCCCGTACTGCTCGGCGTCGAGTAGTGGTCGGACTCGACGCGCGGCTCGTCTCGGTGCTCGGCGACAAGACGGCGAAGCCCATGGAGGCCACGCTCGACCTGCACACCGCGGGTGACCTCCTTCGCCACTACCCGCGGCGCTACGCCGAGCGCGGCCGGCTGACCGGCTTCGCCGAGCTGGAGGTCGGAGAGCACGCGACGGTCTTCGCCGAGGTCACGAAGTGCAAGGGGCGCAAGCTCAGGCCGAAGCTGTTCAAGACAGACGTCACGGTGAAGGACGACGAGGGCCGCACGATGACCATGGCCATCTTCAACCGCCCGTGGGTCGAGAAGGACCTTCGTGCGGGCCGGCGGGCCTTCTTCGCGGGCAAGGTCGAGATGTTCAACAAGAGGGTGCAGCTCGCCAACCCGGAGTACCAGCTCGTCGACGACGACGAGGGCGTCGTCACCGACGACTTCGCCGGCGCCCTGATCCCGATCTACCCGGCGACGGGGAAGGTCAGCAGCCTCGTTCTCCAGCGGTCCGTGCGGCACGTGCTCGACATGGTCGACTTCGGCCCCGACCCGCTGCCGCAACGGATCCGCGAGGGTCGTGGCCTGCTCGACCTGGAAGCCGCGCTCCGTGCGGTTCACCGCCCCGAGAATCGGTCCGACGTGAAACGCGCGGAGGACCGCCTCAAGTGGGACGAGGCGTTCGTCCTCCAGGTCACCCTGGCGCAGCGCCGGCTCGCGGCACGCGCGCTGCCGGGTGTGCCGCGCGTGCCGCGAGCCGGGGGGCTGCTCGAGGCGTTCGATCGCTCGCTGCCGTTCACCCTGACCGGCGGTCAGCAGGAGGTCGGGGACGTGCTGGCCCGCGAGCTCGCGCAGCCGCATCCCATGCACCGGCTGCTCCAGGGCGAGGTGGGATCGGGCAAGACGCTCGTGGCGCTGCGCGCGATGCTCGCCGTCGTCGACTCCGGCGGGCAGGCCGCGCTGCTCGCCCCTACCGAGGTGCTGGCCCAGCAGCACCACCGGTCCATCCGCGACCTGCTCGGGCCACTCGGTCAGGCCGGCGAGCTCGGGGGAGGTGACGTCGCGACGCGGCTCGCACTGCTGACCGGCTCGCTGGGTTCCGCAGCCCGTCGTACCGCCCTGGGTGATGCCGCGTCCGGGGAGGCGGGAATCGTCATCGGGACGCACGCCCTGCTGAGCGAGGGGGTCGCGTTCGCCGATCTGGGTCTGGTCGTGGTCGACGAGCAGCACCGCTTCGGCGTGGAGCAGCGAGATGCCTTGCGCGCCAAGGGCGACAAGCCACCGCACGTGCTCGTGATGACCGCGACCCCGATCCCTCGCACGGTGGCGATGACGGTCTACGGCGACCTGGAGGTCTCGACGCTCACCGAGCTGCCCCTCGGGCGGTCGCCTGTCAGGACCGCCGTCGTGCCTGTCGGCGAGAAGCCGCAGTGGCTCGAGACGGCCTGGACGCGGATCCGTGAGCATGTCGCCGAGGGGAGGCAGTCGTTCGTCGTGTGTCCCCGGATCGGGGACAGCATCAGCGACGACGACACGGCAGTCGGAGAGGACGGGAAGCGACCGGCCGTGGCGGTGCTCGACCTCTACCCGATGCTCGTCGAGGGCCCGCTGCGCGGGTTGCGCGTCGAGGTGCTGCACGGCCGCATGGCGGCGGACGCCAAGGACGACGTCATGCGACGGTTCACCGCCGGCGCGGTCGACGTGCTCGTCGCCACGACGGTGATCGAGGTCGGTGTCGACGTGCCCAACGCGACCGTGATGGTCGTCATGGACGCCGACCGCTTCGGCGTCTCCCAGCTCCACCAGCTGCGCGGCCGGGTCGGTCGCGGCGAGCACGCCGCACTGTGCCTGCTGGTCAGCGAGGCCGAGGTCGGTACGCCGGCGCGGACCCGGCTCGAAGCGGTGGCTGCGACGACCGACGGCTTCGAGCTCTCCCGTGTCGACCTCGAGCAGCGCCGCGAGGGCGACGTCCTGGGTGCCAGCCAGTCGGGCACGCGATCGTCGGTGAAGCTGCTCCGGCTGTCGCGGGACGAGCAGCTGATCCGCGAGGCGCGCGACGTGGCGGTGGAGCTGGTGGAGGCCGATCCTGACCTGACCCGCCACGCTGCTCTCGCGCAGGCGGTCGGCGACCTGGTCGACGCGGAACGCGCCGAGTATCTCCAGAAGGCCTGACGCGGTGACGCGGATCATCGCTGGAGAGGCGAGGGGCAGGCGGCTGCAGGTGCCGATCGGCGACGTCACGCGCCCGACGTCCGACCGCGCGCGCGAGGGGTTGTTCTCCAGCCTGCAGAGCCTCGGCGACGTCGACGGGGCGCGGGTGCTCGACCTGTTCGCCGGTTCGGGCGCCCTCGGCCTCGAGGCGCTGAGCAGAGGCGCGGTCAGTGCCACCTTCGTCGAGGACGACCCGGCAGCGCTCAACGCGATCCGCGACAACGTCGCGACGGTGAACCTGCCCGGCGCCCACGTCGTACCGATGAAGGCCGAGGTCTTCCTCGCGGCCGCCCCGGAGCCGCGCTACGACGTGGCGTTCCTGGACCCGCCGTACGACGTCGACGTCGTGCCGGTGCTCGCAGCTCTCGTGCCCTGGCTGGCACCGGACGCGGTCGTGGCGGTCGAGCGCGGAACGCGTGGGCCCGAGCTCGCGTGGC
Organism: Frankiales bacterium; assembly: GCA_025465135.1. Taxonomy (GTDB): domain Bacteria; phylum Actinomycetota; class Actinomycetes; order Mycobacteriales; family SCTD01; genus RYN-124. The sequence goes on from JAODNA010000007.1 coordinate 47,689, forward strand.
CGGACGGCCTGCGGGCCGAGCGGTCGCGGCGCTACGGCGAGGCCACGCTCTGGTACGGGAGCCGCTGCTAGCGTGCGTGCACCATGAGACGCGCCGTCTGCCCCGGGTCTTTCGACCCCGTGACGCTCGGCCACCTCGACATCATCGGCCGGGCGAGCGACCTCTACGACGAGGTCGTCGTCGCGGTCGGCATGAACGCCGCGAAGAACCGGATGTTCTCGCTCGACGAGCGCATCGCGATGCTCAGGGAAGCGACGGCGCAGTACGGCAACGTCTCGGTCGACTCCTTCGACGGGCTCATCGTCGACTTCTGCAAGGCCCACTCGATCCAGGTGATCGTGAAGGGGCTGCGTGCCATCAGCGACTTCGACTACGAGCTGCAGATGGCGCAGATGAACCACGGACTGGCGGGCATCGAGACCCTGTTCATGACCACCAACCCGCTCTACTCTTTCCTCTCGTCGAGCCTGGTCAAAGAGGTCGCGACGTACGGCGGCGACGTGTCGGGGCTCGTGCCCGAAGCGGCCGGCCGCCGGTTGCTCGAACGCCTGAACCCCCCGAAGCCGTAGACGGAGACTCGTGGACAGCGTCCAGTCCAAGCTCGACGAGATCACCGCCGCGCTGGAGGCCGCGCGGGCGATGCCGATGTCGGCCTCGTGCGTGGTCAACCGCGGCGAGCTGCTCGGGCTGGTCGGCGAGCTGCGGGCCCTGCTTCCCGGCGAGATCACGCAGGCCCGCACCGTGCTCGAGGACAAGGACAGCGTGCTGGCCGACGGCCGGCGCGAGGCGGCCCGGATCATCGCCCAGGCCCGCGAGGAGCGGCTGCGGATGCTGTCGGAGCAGGAGGTCTACGTCCAGGCGCAGACCGAGGCCGACCGGCTGACCTGGGAGGCGACCGCCAACGCGCAGGCCCTGCGCGCCGAGGTCGACGACTACGTCGACGGCAAGCTGGCCAACTTCGAGATCATCCTGACCAAGACGCTCAAGTCGGTGGAGCGCGGCCGCGCCAAGCTCGCCGGCCGCAACGAGCTGGCCGAGATCGTCGACCGCCGCGACGAGGCTGCCCTGCCGGGCTGAGTCGACCGCCGGCGCCCGCCCGGGTAGTCTTGTCGACGGTCTCAACGACCCAGAGCGAGTCATGCCCGAGAACAGGAAGCCGCAGCACCGCCTCGACCTCCGCAGTCCCCTTGTGCTCGACACACGCGAGCTGGGGCGACGCGCGGGGTCGATGCGCACGGTGCGGTTCCCCGCCCCCGCGCCTGCCGACCTCGGGGTCGAGCTCATCGGAGTGCCCGCCGGATCCGAGATCGACCTGGACCTCAGGCTCGAGTCGGTGATGGAGGGCGTGCTGGTGAGCGGCACCGCCGCCGTACCGCTGGCGGGGGAGTGCGGACGCTGCCTGGAGGCGGTCAGGGACACCCTGACGGTCGACCTGCAGGAGCTCTTCGCCTACCCCGACAGCACCACGGACCAGACGGTGGATGAGGACGAGACGGCACGGATGGAGGGCGACTTCCTCGATCTCGAGCCGACACTGCGCGACGCGGTGGTGCTCGCCCTGCCGCTCACTCCGCTGTGCCGGGAGGACTGTGCAGGGCTCTGCGCCGAGTGCGGAGAGCGCCTGGACGACCTGCCGGAGGACCACGCGCACGATGCGCCCGATGCACGCTGGTCGGCGCTGCAAGGCCTGATCGACACGCGAACCACCGAGGAGAAGTAATGGCCGTCCCGAAGCGCAAGATGTCGCGCAGCAACACCCGAGCGCGGCGCGCGCAGTGGAAGGCGACCCCGCCGGCCCTGACGACGTGCGACCGTGGCCACACGACGCTCCCGCACACCGTCTGCCCCGAGTGCGGCCGCTACGACAAGCGCACGATCATCGCCGTCTGACGCGACCGCGCATGACCCCGGTCGTCACCGCGGAGGAAGCGCTGGTCATCGTGCAGCGCGCGGTGGCCACCGTTCTCGCCGTGGACGCCGCGTCCGTCGATCGCCGGACGCGCTTCCGGGACGACCTGAAGGCCGACTCGCTCGCGCTGCTCGAGATCCTGCAGATCGTCGAGGACGCCCTCGTCGCGCAGGCCGGCCCTGGTTTCGAGATCCCGGACGAGGACCTCGGACGCCTCGTCACCGTGGCGGACGCGGTCGACTACGCCGTCACGCGCCCTTGAACGCCTCCTACACGCTGCTCGAGGCGGCGCTCGGCACGGCGGTCGAGCCCGCTCTTCTGGAGCGGGCGCTGACCCACCGGTCCTACGCGTACGAGCACGGTGGCCTGCCGACGAACGAGCGCCTGGAGTTCCTCGGCGACTCTGTGCTCGGCGTCATCGTGACCGACGCGCTGTACCGCAAGCACCCCGATCTGCCGGAGGGGCAGCTGGCCAAGCTGCGGGCGAGCGTCGTCAACACGCGCGCGCTGGCAGGGGTGGCGCGCACGCTGGGGCTCGGCAGGTGGCTGCGCCTCGGCAAGGGCGAGGAGGTCACCGGTGGTCGCGACAAGGCCTCCATCCTGGCGGACACGATGGAGGCTCTGATCGGCGCGATCTACATCGACCGGGGCCTCGAGGCAGCCAGCGTGATGGTCCGCCGGCTCTTCGACCCCTTGATGGAGGCCGCGACCGAGGAGGGCGCAGCGCTCGACTGGAAGACGAGCCTGCAGGAGCTGACCGCCGCGCGCGGCCTCGGCGTACCGGAGTACGTCGTCGCGGAGAGCGGGCCCGACCACCAGAAGGCGTTCACCGCAGCGGCCGTGGTGCAGGGTGCCGTGCACGGCGAAGGAGCGGGGCGCAGCAAGAAGGAGGCCGAGCAGCAGGCGGCCGAGGCGGCCTGGCGCGACCTGACCCGTGCCTGAGCCGCATGCCTGAGCTGCCCGAGGTCGAGGTCGTCCGCGTCGGCCTGGAGCGGGGAGTCGTGGGCCGCACGATCGACCGCGTCTCCGTCTGCCACCCGCGGGCCGTACGCCGGCACCTGGGCGGCGCGCGCGACTTCGAGGCCCTGCTCGCCGATCGCACCGTCACCGGTGCGCAGCGGCGGGGCAAGTACCTCTGGCTGCCGCTGGACTCCGGCGACGCGCTCACCGGCCACCTCGGCATGAGCGGCCAGCTCCTCGTGGTCCCGCTGGACAAGCCCGACGAGGCGCACCTGCGGGTGCGCTTCACGTTCGCCGACGGGGGACGCGAGCTGCGCTTCGTCGACCAGCGGACCTTCGGGGGACTCGTCGTCGTGGCAGGTGGCGCCGAGCTGCCGAGCACGATCGCCCACATCGCGCGGGACCCGGTGGACCCGGAGTTCGACGACGAGGCCTTCGTGGCCGCCGTACGACGGCGCAAGACCGGGATCAAGCGGGCCCTGCTCGACCAGAGCCTGGTCTCCGGGATCGGCAACATCTACGCCGACGAGGCGCTTTGGCGGGTCGGCCTGCACTACGCCCGGCCCACGGAGCTGCTGCCGAGACGGGTGCTCGCCGACCTGCTCACCCAGGTCCGGGCCGTGCTGCACGAGTCCCTCGCGGCCGGCGGCACCAGCTTCGACGCCCTCTACGTGTCCACGGAGGGGGTCAGCGGCCTTTTCGAGCGCCAGCTGCACGCCTACGGGCGGGAGGGCGAGCCCTGTGACCGCTGCGGGACGCCGATCCGCCGCGACGCCTTCATGAACCGCTCCTCCTTCACCTGCCCGAAGTGCCAGCCAAGGCCCCGAAGCGGCCGCTGGTGACAGGAGGGGTAGACGAGCGCCGAGCGCGAGCGACGCGGTTGCGAAGCCGCGGAGTGGGGCCCCCGAGCGCCAGCGAGGGACGCCCCGCGATGCGGTGTAGCAGAGCTTGGAGCGAGGGCGATAACTGTGACGGATTTGTTACCCAGACCTTGACCCAGGGGGCCCGCCGTGCGACCCTGAGCGCACCGCTGCGGAGGCTATCGGGCCCCGCCGCGTGGACATCCCTCAACGCGGAGGAAACAGATGGCGAAGGCCTTGTTCGGTCACGTCGGCGTGGGCACCGACCTTCGGCTGGCCGATGAGGTGCGGCGCCTGCGCGGCCGGATCGCCGAGCTCGAGTCCGAGCTCGTCCGGGTCCGGGCCGCCAACGACGCGCTCGCCTCGACGCTCACGGTCGAGGACGACCTGTCGACCCTGGCGGTCGAAGCCACCGTCTAGGCAGCAGCTGCACCGGAGGGCGCCCCGATCGGGGCGCCCTTCGTCGTGTCCGCACCCCCGGAGCCCGCTCGGCCGGTAGTGTCCGAGCCGGCCTTCCCCGCCGTACCGCTGCATCCTCCAGACCGGGCGAGACGTGCATCTCAAGAGCCTGACCCTGAAGGGCTTCAAGTCCTTCGCGGCCCCGACGACCCTGCGGTTCGAGCCGGGCATCACCTGCGTCGTCGGCCCCAACGGCTCGGGCAAGTCCAACGTCGTCGACGCCATCGCCTGGGTGCTCGGTGAGCAGGGCGCGAAGGCGCTGCGCGGCGGCAAGATGGAGGACGTCATCTTCGCCGGCACCCCCGGCAAGCCCCCCCTCGGCCGGGCCGAGGTCACGCTCACCATCGACAACAGCGACGGCGCCCTCCCGATCGAGTACGCCGAGGTGAGTGTCACGCGGCTGATGTTCCGCTCGGGGGAGTCGGAGTACTCCATCAACGGGCAGCGCTGCCGGCTGCTCGACATCCAGGAGCTCATGGGCGACTCCGGCATCGGCCGCGAGCTGCACGTCGTCGTCGGGCAGGGCCAGCTCGACGCGGTGCTGCAGGCGCGTCCCGAGGAGCGCCGGGGCTTCATCGAGGAGGCCGCGGGCGTCCTGAAGCACCGCAAGCGCAAGGAGAAGGCACTCCGCAAGCTCGAGGCGATGCAGGCCAACCTCACTCGGCTGCAGGACCTCACGACCGAGCTGCGCCGCCAGCTCAAGCCGCTCGGCAGGCAGGCGGAGGTCGCCCGCCGTGCCCAGCAGGTGCAGGCCGACCTCCGTGACGCGAGGCTGCGGTTGCTCGCCGACGACCTGCTCGCGCTGCGCGGCACGCTCGAGGCCGAGGTACGCGACGAGACCGCGCTGCGCGACCGCCGTACCGCCGTCGAGCAGGACCTCGCCGGGGTCCAGACGAGGGAGGCTTCCCTCGAGGCGTCCGCGGCCGAGCAGGCGCCGCGCCTGGCCCGCGCCCAGGAGACGTGGTACCGGCTGTCTGCGCTCGAGGAGCGGCTCCGCGGCACGGCGACCCTGGCCTCCGAGCGCCACCGCCACCTCACCAGCGAGCTGCCCGAGGAGGCCCGCGCCGGCCGCGACCCCGAGCAGCTCGACCGCGAGGCCGCGACCGTGCGCGAGCAGGAGGCCGCCCTCGGCGAGCAGCTCCTCGCCGATGCCGAGCGGCTCGAGGGTGCGGTCACCCGCCGTACCGACGCCGAAGGCGCTCTCGCGGCCGAGGAGAAGGCGCTCGTGGCCGCCGTGCGTGCGGTCGCCGACCGGCGGGAGGGCCTGGCCCGGCTGCGCGGACAGGTCGGTGCGCTGCGGTCGCGTGCGGAAGGCGCCGAGGCCGAGATCGGTCGTCTCGCCGCCGCGCTCGCCGACGCCCACACCCGGGTCGAGCGGGCCCAAGCCGACCTGGCCGGGCTGCAGGCCGAGGCCGGCGGGCTCGACGAGGGCGAGCTCGACCTCGACGACAAGCACGAGCAGGCTGGCCGGGCGCTCGCCCTCGCGCAGGACCGGCTGGCCGGCCTGCAGGCGGACGAGCGCGAGGCCGAGCGCGACCGCTCGACGTTCGCGGCCCGCCGCGACGCGCTGGCGCTGTCGCTGACGCGAAAGGACGGATCGGGCGCCCTGCTCGCCGGGGACGTGCCGGGCGTCCTGGGCTCGGTGGCCGCGCTGGTCACCATCGCGCACGGGCACGAGCACGCCGTGTCCTCGGCGCTCGGCGCGGTCGCGGATGCGGTCGCTGTCGCGTCGCCCGCTGCGGCAGCCAAGGCGCTCGCCCGGCTGAAGACCGACGACGCGGGTCGGGCGGGGCTGCTCGTCGGGGGTGCGTCGTACGACGACGCCGGTGACTGGCCCGCGCTGCCGGACGGTGCGCACTGGGCGATCGACCTGGTGGAAGCGCCCGAGACGCTGCGACCGGCGCTCGCGCGCGCGCTGCGCCGGGTCGCGGTCGTCGACGGGCTCGAAGCAGCCCGGTCGCTCGTCGAGGCGCTGCCGGACGTGCGTGCGGTGACGGCCGAGGGCGATCTGCTCGGCAGCGACTGGGCGGTCGGGGGCTCGGCCTCAGCGCCGTCGCTGATCGAGGTGCAGGCGGCCGTGGACGAGGCCTCTGCGCAGCACGACGAGGCGCAGCGGCGCCAGGAGCGACTGCGGTTCGAGGTCGCGGCGGCACAGGCCGACGTCGAACGCGGCAAGGAACAGGTCGAGGCCGCGCTGGTCGAGCTGCACGAGTCCGACGCCCGGATGGCGGCCCTCGGCGAGCAGCTCGGTCTGCTCGCGTCGGCCGCCCGGGCAGCGGAGGCGGAGGCGGGTCGGCTCGAGCAGGCCCGCGTCCGCGCCGAGGAGGCCCGCGACCGCGACCTCGGCGGGCTCGCCGAGCTCGAGGAGCGGCTGGCCGCAGCCGAGGCCGCGCCGGACGAGGGCGAGCCGTCGACCGACCTGCGCGACCGCCTGGGCCGCGAAGCGGCCGACGCGCGCGCCGCCGAGGTCGAGGCGCGGCTCGCCCTGCG
>JAODNA010000122.1 GCA_025465135.1 Frankiales bacterium
CTGGAGTGCTCGGGCCGCATCGCCTCGCTCGGTGCCGACGTCGCCGGCTGGCAGGTCGGGGACGAGGTGTGCGCGCTGCTGGCCGGCGGCGGCTACGCGGAGCGGGTCGCCGTGCCGGCGGGGCAGCTGCTGCCGGTGCCCGCGGGGGTGTCGCTGGTCGACGCCGCCGCACTGCCCGAGGTCGTCTGCACCGTCTGGAGCAACGTCTTCCAGCTCGCCGCCCTGCAGCCCGGCGAGGTGCTGCTCGTCCACGGCGGCACCTCCGGCATCGGCACCATGGCGATCCAGCTCGCGTCGCGGCACGGCGCGCGGGTGCTGTGCACCGTCGGGTCTGCCGACAAGGCGGCACGGGCGGAGCAGCTCGGCGCGGAGCGGGCCATCCGCTACCGCGATGAGGACTTCGTCGAGGTGGTGCGGTCGCTGACCGAAGGGCGTGGTGCGGACGTGATCCTCGACAACATGGGTGCGAAGTACCTCGGCCGCAACGTCGAGGCGCTCGCCGTCAACGGCCGCCTCGTGGTGATCGGGATGCAGGGCGGCGTCCGGGGCGAGCTCGACCTGTCGGCGCTGATGCACAAGCGCGCCGCCGTCCACGCGACTTCGCTGCGGGCGCGACCGGCGGGCGAGAAGGCTGCCGTCGTACAAGCGGTCCTCGCGAGCGTATGGCCCGCGATCGAGGGCGGTGAGATCCGACCGGTCATCGACCGCGTGCTGCCGCTCGACCAGGTCGCCGATGCGCACCGCGCTCTCGAGGAGAGCGGCCACGTCGGCAAGATCCTGCTGACGACCTCGCCCACCTAAACGATCACTGCCGGGATCGGGACGCCCGCACGCTTGTAGTTCGGCAGTGATCGTCTGGGGAGGCGCTAGCGCTTGGTCGCCACCGGGTAACCACCGTTGTCGATGATGTCCTGTACGAGCGGCATCACCAGCTCACGCAGCCGGCTGCAGCCCTCGTCACCGAGTCGCTGCCACATCTGCAGCGCGAGCTCGTCGGTCTTCGCCTCGATGCTCTCGCGGACCTGATGACCGGCATCGGTGAGTGCACCCTCGTCGGTGACCCAGCCCCGGTCGACGAGCTGCTTGGCCGCCTCGTCCCACTGCTCCGGCGACCACGCGCGGCTCTGCTTGAGGAACCCGGTCATGCCGTGGCCGGCGAACGCGCCGTTGAGCACGAGCGACTGCGGTGCGTTGATGTCGTGCGCAGTCAGCACTGCCAGGTGCCCGTCACCGCGGAACTCGCGGGCCAGCGTCTGCCCGTGCCACAGCGCGAGGTGCGGCTCGCTCGGCCACGGCAGCGCGGCGTTGCCCGCGTAGAGCGCCCGGCCTTCGCGCGGCAGGTCCACGGTCGCGGTGCGGTAGAGCTCGACGGCCTCGGTCAGCGACGCGTCGTCGCACCGCTCACCGCACAGTCGGCGCAGCGCACGGTCGACGCCGCGGTAGCGCGCCTTCGTCAGCTCAGCGGGACTCACGCGCTCCCAGACCCCGGTCATGCCGTACTCCGCCGCGAACGGCGCAAAGCCGAAGAACGTCGCCTGCACGACCTGCCACGGAACAGCGCCGAGCGCAGCGGCGCGGGCGGGGAAGTAACCGCTCGCCTGGTTGTCCAGCCCGAACGCGGCGTACTCCTCCTGCGCCTCGGGGACGAAGTAGATCATCGCGTGCAGCGGCTCGAGCTTGTGCATCTCGCGGCTCGTCGAGCTGTCCATCTAGAGCGCCCCCAGCAGTCGGTCGACCTCGTCGGTCGTCGTGTAGCAGACCACGCCGGCGCGAACGGCTCCGCCGGTGTCCTCCAGCCCGAGCCGGCGCATCAGCTCGACCGCGTAGTAGTTGCCGGCCCAGACGCAGATGCCCTCGTCTCCGAGTGCCTTCGCCACCTGTTGCGGCGCCCGTCCGTCGACGGTGAAGGCCACGGTCGGAGTACGACGGCTCGGAGCGCCCACCAGCGTGACGTCGTCGCGAGTCGCGAGGCCGTCGTACAGGCGGGTGAAGACCTGGCTCTCGTGCGCCGCGATGGCGGCCATCGCGTCGACGACCCGCTCCCGTCGCGACGCCCCGCTGCCCAGCGACGCGATCCAGTCGACCGCAGCCGTGACACCGGCGAGCGACTCGAACTGCGAGGTGCCGAACTCGAAGCGGTCGGGCACCTCGTCGCTGCTCGGCACCAGCTTGTCGGGCAGAAGGGTCTCGAGAAGCGCAGGGTCCGCGACGGTGATGCCGACGTGCGGGCCGTACCACTTGTAGGCCGAGCAGCTGTAGAAGTCGGCGCCCAGCGCGGGCACGTCGACAGTGCCGTGCGGCGTCGCGTGCACGCCGTCGACATGGAGCAGCGCGCCGGCGGCGTGCGCGAGGTCTGCGATCGCGCGGACATCCGGCATGGTGCCGACGGCGTTGCTCGCTGCCGTCACCGCGACCAGCCGGGTGCGGTCGCTGAGCAGGTCCTCGTACTGCTCCGTCGGCAGCTCGCAGGTCTTCTCGTCGAACTCCGCCCACTTGAGCGTCGCGCCGGCGCGGGCTGCCGCCTGCACCCACGGCCGCACGTCGGCATCGTGGTCGAGCCGGCTGACGACGACCTCGTCGCCGGGCTGCCAGGTCGCGCCGAGCGTGCGGGCGAGCACGTAGGTGTTGGCGGTCATGGAGGGACCGAAGAACACCCCGCGTGGGTCGACGCCGAGCAGGTCAGCGACAGCCGATCGGGCGCCGTCGACGATCGCGTCGGCCCGCACGCTGCTGGCGAAGTCGCCGTGCCGGTTGCTGACCGCGCTGCGCAGCGCGTCCGCCACGGCGTCGGCGACCGCGGCCGGCACCTGGGTGCCGCCCGGCCCGTCGAAGTGGGCAAGCCCCTCCGCCAGCGCGGGGAACTGCGCGCGGACCGCTTCCACGTCGTACGTCATGCGGTCACCCTCCCTCAGCGGGTGCGGCTCCGGCGACGTGGGGCAGGATCAACGCATGACCGAGCCGAAGACCGAGACCCACACCGTCACGATCGTCGGGCCCGACGGGCAGCCGATGGGTGAGATGGAGGTCCCAGCCGCCGACGGCACCGAGGAGCGCAGCCCGGCCGACCTCGTCGAGCAGCCCGCCAAGGTGATGCGCATCGGCTCGATGGTCAAGCAGCTGCTCGAGGAGGTGCGAGCGGCTCCGCTCGACGACGGCGCGCGCACCCGCCTGCGCGAGATCTACGAGAGCTCGATCAAGGAGCTCGGCGAGGGGCTCGCGCCCGAGCTGCGGGAGGAGCTCGACCGCGTGACGCTCCCGTTCAGCGACGACTCGGTGCCGTCGGACGCCGAGCTGCGCATCGCGCAGGCGCAGCTGGTCGGCTGGCTCGAGGGCCTGTTCCACGGCATCCAGACGGCGCTCTTCGCGCAGCAGATGGCCGCTCGGGTGCAGCTCGAGCAGATGCGCGGCGGACAGCCGGCCCTGCCGCAGGGCCAGGTCCCCGGCCTCGCGCCCGGTGCACCCAACCCGACCGGCGGCACCGGCCAGTACCTCTGACCCAGCGGCGCCGCGGCATCAGGGCGGCGGTGGTGGTCAGAACCAGCGGTCGAGGACCTGGGCGACGCCGTCGTGGTCGTTGCTGGCGGTGACCTCGTCGGCCATCGCGAGCACGTCGGGGTGCGCGTTGGCCACGGCCACGCCGTGGCCGGCCCAGGCGAGCATCGGCAGGTCGTTGGGCATGTCGCCGAACGCGACGACCTCGGACGCGTCGATGCCGTGCTCCTCGGCGAGCGAGGCCAGCCCGCTCGCCTTGCTCACCCCGCGGGCGCTGATCTCCAGCAGGCCGTCACTGCTCGAGTGGGTCAGCGTCGCGATCTCGCCGACGGAGTGGTGCGCCGTCGCAAGGAGCTCGTCGGCGTCCATCCCCTCGTGTCGGCCGAGCAGCTTGACGACACCGTCGGCGAGCAGCTCCTCCACCGGCCGGATCGACTTCGCATCGGTGCTGTCCCACCGGGGCCGGTACGACGGCTCGTGCGCAAACCCGGTGTCGTGCCGCTCCACGGCGAACGCGATGCCCGGCAGGTCACGACGAAGCGCTTCGACGATCTCGGTCAGCGCGGACGCCGACAGCAGCGAGTGCCGGACGACGGTCGACGTGTGCAGGTCGTAGAGCAGCGCACCGTTGGCGCAGATCGCGACACCGCGGTGACCGGTCGCCTCGACGATCGGCGGCATCCACCGCGGTGGCCGGCCGGTCACGAGCACGAGCACCGCGCCGGCCTCCTCGACCGCCACGAGCACGCGACGCGTGCGGTCGCTGATCGTGCCGTCACTGCGCACGATCGTCCCGTCCAGGTCGGTCGCCACCAGCCTCGGCGCTGTCATGCGTCCTCCGGTTGATCAACGCGGCTCGCTGCACCGCGGGCCGCACTCGCTCCACGGTGCCTCACGCTGCGTTGATCAACGGGGAGGGGACGATCAGAGCGGCGACAGCTCGGTGCGGCCGCCCAGCCACGGTCGCAGCGCGGCCGGGACATGGACGGACCCGTCGGCGCGCTGGTGCACCTCGAGCAGCACCGCGATGGTGCGGCCGACCGCGCACAGCGTGCCGTTGAGCGTCGCCGCCGGCGTCGGGCCCTTCCCGCCGCGGAGGCGGATGTTGAGGCGCCGCGCCTGGAAGTCGGTGCAGTTGCTCGTCGACGTCAGCTCGAGCCACCGCGACTGCGACGGCAGCCACGCCTCGCAGTCGTACTTGCGGGCCGCACTCGACCCGAGGTCGCCGGCGGCGACATCGATGACGCGGAACGGCAGCTCGAGCTTGCCGAGGAACTCCTTCTCCCACGCCAGCAGCCGCAGGTGCTCGGCATCGGCCTCCGCCGGGTCGACGTAGGAGAACATCTCGACCTTGTCGAACTGGTGCACGCGGATGATGCCGCGGGTGTCCTTGCCGTGGCTGCCCGCCTCGCGACGGAAGCACGAGGAGAAGCCGGCGTAGCGACGCGGCACGCCGTCGAGCACCTCACCCGAGTGGTACGCCGCGAGCGGCACCTCCGACGTACCGACGAGGTAGAGGTCGTCGCTCTCGAGCTTGTAGACCTCGGCGGCGTGCGCACCGAGGAAGCCGGTGCCCTCCATCGCCTCGGGCCGCACCAGCGCCGGCGCGATGACGGGGACGAAGCCGGCCTCAACCGCCTGCG
>JAODNA010000137.1 GCA_025465135.1 Frankiales bacterium
CGCCTTCGGACTGCGCGTCGGCAGCGGCGTCGCGGGCTTCGTGCTGATCGTGGTGCTCGCGGCGATGTGGGCGGTCGTGTACAGCGGCTTCCTGTAGCTCATCGCGCTCAAGAGCCGCAGCGCCGCGGCGACCAACTCGGCGGGCATGGTCTTCTTCCCGCTGCTGTTCCTGACCCCCAACTTCGTGCCCCTCAACCTGCTGGCCGGTCCGCTGAAGGCGGTCGCGCAGCTCAACCCGGTCAGCTACGTCATCCTCGGCCTGCGTGACCTGGTGCTCCTGCCCGACATCCACTGGGGGTCGCTGGGGATCTGCGTCCTCACGATCGCGCTGACCGGCCTCGTGCTGACGGCCCTGTCGGTACGCGCGCTCAACAACTTCGCCGACTGACCCGGGAGAAGCTCCCAGGTCAAAGCGGAATCCTTCTCTAGCGGCTGGGAAGCCCGTGCGCCCATCCTCCTGCTGTCTCACTAGGAGCAAGTGGAAGGGGTCCCAGGGATGGACAGCATGGATGGCAACGACGCCGGGCACCGAGGTATGTGGAAGGTGGCCGGTTGGCTGTTGATCGGGTACGTCGCATTGACCTTTGCCGGGGTCGGTATGGAGCCGACGGTGCTGCTCGGTGACAAGCCGAGCGTTGTGTCTCGGGAGCTCATGCACACCTCCATGACCAAGGCGTTCACGGGTGGTTACATCGAGTTCCTGGCGACGCTGGTCTTCCTCGTTGCGGCCCTCCTCGTCGTCCGGCTGCTGCGCGGAGGAGGCGTCCTCGGCGACTGGGTCACGTCATGTGCAGCCGCTGGGGCGGTCGCGGCGGCCACGGTCAACATCACGGCCGGCTTCGCCGCGGGCGCAGCCGCGATCTACGACGGCCACCACGGAGCGTCCGTGGGGACTGTGACTGCCGTCAACGACATCCGGAACTTCGCGTTCTTCCTCTCGGGCGGCTTCTACGCACTGTTCGCCCTCGGGGTTGCCGTTGCAGTCTTGACCACGGGGCTGCTTCCTCGTTGGATCGCCTACACCGGAATCGTCGTGGGCGTGCTCTACATCGCCACGATCCCCGCCGCTGGCACGGGCGTCATCAACCTCGCGACGCTGCTGGGCTTCGTGTGGGTTGTCGCTCTCGGAGTTGCGGCGCTCCGTCGGCCGCGCACCGTGCGGGCCGCGTCCGTGCCCCCGCGGGTGATGGCCTCGGCGTAACCGCCTCATAACCGCGCCCACAGAGGCAGGATGACCCGGTGACTGCGTCCCGACACGGGTTGGCAACGGCTGCGGCGATCGCCGCAGCCGTTGTCTTCGCGGCCGCGGGCGGCGCTGTCTCGCTCTGGGTTGCGCTCGCCGACAGCCAGCGCGGGCCCGGCGCGGCCTTCAACACCGCAATCGCACTCAGCTTCACTGTCGTCGGCGCTGTCATCGCCAGCGCTCGCCCGCGCAACGCCGTCGGCTGGCTTCTGCTCGCAGGCGGAGTCGCCTGGGCCGACGGCTCCGCGTTCGTCGACCTTGCCCACCACGGCATCGTCGCCTCGCCAGGCAGCGTGCCGGGCGCGACGGCGCTTGCCATCGCGGGCTCGGCCGTCCGGTCCGTCGGCTGGTACGTGATCACCCTTGCCGTGCCGATCGTGTTCCCTGACGGCCGCCTCGCCGGGCCGCGTTGGCGATGGCTGAAGCCGGCGCTTCTTGTCGTGCTGGTCGCCGCCGTGATCGACCCGCTGACCGACCCGCGGGCCGATCTCCTGACCTTCGGCCACTGGCGCAATCCGATCGCGCCGCACGGCGCGTGGCAGGCCGTCAGTGCGCTCGCGTTCCTCGGGCACTTCCCGCTGAGCCTGGTGCTGACGATCGCAGCAGTCGCTCAGCTGGTGTCCCGCTGGCGGCACGGTGACGCCCTCCGGCGACAGCAGCTTCTTCTGTTCGCGGCTGCGGTCGCGGTGACCTTCATCGCGGCGCCTGTCGCGCTCGGACTCGGCGCCGGAGGCTGGATCTTCGGTGCGGCTGCTCTTCCTCTGCCGTTCGCGATCGGGTTCGCCGTGCTCGCACGTGGGCTATACGACTTGCGTACCGCGGTCAACCGAACCCTCGTCTGGCTCATGCTGTCCGCGGTCGTTGTCGGCGTCTACGGGCTGGTCATCGTCGGCCTGGGAGGGTTGCTCCACGTGGGTCGCGAGGCAAGCTGGTTGCCTTGGGCGGCCGCCGGCGCTGTCGCGGTCTCGTTTGCGCCGTTGCGGGACAGCCTCCAGCGTGCCGTCAACCGGGTCACCTTCGGCCGGTGGGATGAGCCGTACGCCGTACTCGCGGCTCTTGGGCAACGGGTCGAGGGCACCGCTGACGTGGACCGGCTGCTCGCCGACGTCGTGGCCGAGCTGGAGGGGCTCGGACTGCGGGACGTCGCGATCAGCGACGCCGTGGGAGTGCTCCTCGCCGGCGCGGGGGAGCAGGAGCAGCGGACCGCGATGCCGTTGTCGGCCTACGGAAGGCTGGTCGGTTCGTTGCGCTACTCGGTCTCGGCGACGCAACTGCGCGGCCGCGACCGGCAGTTGCTCGGTGACCTCGCGGGCCATCTCGGTGGAGTCCTTCATGCACGCCGTCTGGCCAGCGACCTCGAGCACGCTCGCGAGCAGCTGGTACTCGCGCGTGAGGAGGAGCGGCGGCGGCTCCGTCGCGACCTGCACGACGGGCTCGGCCCGGCGTTGGCCGGCCACTTGCTCAGGCTGGATGTCGTCGCCGCCCAGGTTGGCGCGAGCAGCGACGCCGCGGCCGACATCAACCGCCTGCGCGAGGAGCTGCGCGGCACCGTGGCCGAAGTGCGCCGGGTCGTGGAGGGCCTGCGCCCTCCCGCGCTCGACGAGCTCGGGCTGGCGGGGGCCTTGCGACAGGTGGCGCAGCGGATGGCCGCGGGCTCGCCAATGCGAATCGTCGTTACCGCCGCCGAGCTCCCCTCGATGTCCGCGGCGGTGGAGGTCGCAGCGTTCCGCATCGTGACGGAGGCCGTCACCAATGCGGTCAAGCACGCGGCTGCGGCGACCTGCCACGTCGAGCTCGCAGCCGCGGCGGGGCGGCTTCGCCTCACCGTGGAGGACGACGGAGCCGGGCTCCCGGAGCACGCCCGAGGCGTAGAAGGGCACGGTCTGCAGACGATGCGCGAGCGGGCCGAGGAGCTCCGCGGCCGGTTGCGGGTGGGGAAGGGGCGTGACGGCATGGGTACCAGGGTCACGGCGGAGCTGCCGCTCCCACCCGCGCAGCGTCCGGCGCAAAGCGCTGCGGTGACGGCGGTCGCGAGATGACGATTCGTGTCGCGGTCGTGGACGACCATCCGGTGTTCCTGGATGGCCTCGTAGCTCTCATCGCGTCGATGGACGACCTCGAGGTGGTCGCCACGGCGACCGACGGGCCTGAGGCAGTGGCAGCCGTGCGTGGGAACGCAGTCGATGTGGTCCTGATGGACCTCAACCTTCCCAGCATGTCCGGCATCGAGGCGACGAGGCAGATCGTTGCACTGCCCTCGCCGCCTGCGGTCCTCGTCGTCACGATGGTCGACGACGACGACACGGTCGTTGCTGCCCTGAGGGCCGGCGCCCGTGGCTACGTCCTCAAGGGCGCACCCGGCGACGAGATCGCCGCTGCGGTCCGCGCCGTCGGCGCAGGCGGCGCGGTGTTCGGGGCCGGTGTGGCCGCGCAGGTCCTCACTCTGACCACCGGGCCCGCCGGTGACCACTCGCTGCACGATGCCGACGGCCTCACGGACCGGGAGCGCGAGATCCTCTCCTTGCTTGCGGAGGGTGCGAGCAACCCGCAGATCGCCCGCACGCTGGGGGTGTCACTGAAGACCGTTCAGAACTACGTGTCCCGCATCCTCGACAAGCTCCAGCTCGCCGACCGCACTCAAGCGGCCTTCTACGGGCGCCGGGGGCGCTGACCCGCGGTGCTGAGGTCAGGCGCCGAGCTGACCTCGCTGGCGAAGACCCGGCTGGCCGAGATCGGCGCGGGCACCGTCGGTCCGGCCCGATGCTCGCGCTGTGCGGCTGCTCCGGGTGCGGCCTGACGACGCCCCGCGCCAGGACCCGCGGGCGTCCGAGGCGCTCTCGTAGAACGACTTGACCCGCTGCGCCTTCTCGCGCAGCACCAGGGCGGCGGACGGCTCTCCCGCGGGCGCCGTCGGCCGGGCCTGCGCGATGGCCGCCTCCCGCGCCCCCTGCAGGCGCTCACCGACGGCGTCGATGAACCCGTCGTAGAACGACAGCCGCCAGGACAGGCCGGACACGTGTGCGGTGCGGTGCTCGCCGCTGTCCATCCGTCGCTGCGCGGCCGCGGTCATCTGCACGGCGAGGGAGGTCCACAGCCGCTCGACCACTTCGAGGTCGGTGCGGTGCCCGAAGCCCAGCACGTAGGTGCTGTCTCCGGCGACGTTGACCAGCAGGTCGTTGGCATGGGCGACCACGGTGTAGAGCAGCACCCGGTGGCGGTTGCCGCGGCGACCGCGCTGGCCGACCTGCAGCCGCTCCTGGGCCATCGGCTCGCCCCCGCCGCGGTGCTGACGCTCACGCTGACGGGCGCGGGCGAGCTCGAGGTCGACGGCGTGCTCGGTCGCGAGCTGCTGGGCTCGCTCCACGAACGCGGCCGCCTCGTGCTCGTTGTCTGTCCCCTCGGCCTGCGCGAGCAGCTTGCCGACCCGATCCACCAGCCGGTCGCTCATACGGCCCCCACGTCGACCCCGTGGTCGCCGTAGGCCACTCGCAGCGCGAACGCTGCCTCCTCGCCGAGCGCGGTCGTCACCAGCAGGAGGACCAGGGCGGGGTAGGGCGCCCGGTGGCCGAGAGCGCGGCCCGTCGTCTCGCCGAGGTGGTGGGCCAGCTCGTGAAGCAGGACGGTCTCGCGCAGCGCCCACGGCTCCCCGTGCCGGGGGACCGGCAGGGCGATGACGCCCGGTGGCTCCCAGTGCGCGGCGCTCTGCCCCCGCCGCGGCCGCAGCTCGGGTGCCGTCAACCGCCCGACGACCGCGACGACCGTCGGCTGGGCGAGCACGGACTCCGCGTAGGCCGTGGCGGCGGCAAGGGAACCGAAGCGCAGCTCGGCGGGCAGCAGGACGTCGCTGCCCCCGACGGTGGCCAGGGCGGCGCCGCGGCGGGCGGCGTCGAGCCGGGCGGCCCAGTCGTCCTCGGCGCGGTAGACGCGGGCCCGCTGTGCGTCCCGAGGACGGGAGAGCGGCAGGGTCACCCCCGGCACGCTAGGTCACCCGTCGGACGGACGGCCGTCGACACAACGGGCTGTGGACGAGAGCGGCTCCGGGACCGGCAGGAGTCGGCCGACCGAACGCGAATCCCGACAGCCATGACCCGGATGCCGCCCCTTGCCACCCGCCTGCTGGTCGGCGCGGCGGCGGCTGCGGCACTTGCCGCTGCCGCCTCGCCCGGCACAGCGGCCACGTCAGGGACGAGCTGGAGCGCGCCCGTTCTGGTCAGCGGGAGCCAGGCCAACCGCGAGACGAGCATCGACGTCGACCCCACCAACCCGAAGCGGCAGCTCGTCTGCGACCCCTCCGGCGTACCGAACACCAGCCACGGCCAGTCGTACTTCCACGCGACCTCCGACGGCGGCCGCTCGTGGCATCCCGCGAACGTCGAGACCTCCGCGACGGACACCCGCAAGGCCGCGTTCGAGGGCGGCGACTGCGATGTCGCCTTCGACCAGGGCGGGACCATGTACTCCGCCGACACCTGGCTCGGGGACCTCTCGATCGGCCACAGCACCGACCACGGCGAGTCCTGGCAGGGCACCTCGCTCTCGGCCAGCAGCCCGATCGTCGACCGCCCGTGGCTCGTCGGCGGCCCCAAGGGGACGCTGTACGTCAGCTACCAGGACCTCCAGTGCTGCGCGCCGGCGGCGATGTGGTTCATGAAGTCGACCGACTTCGGCCAGACGTTCTCGCGGGCCGTCCCGATCACGTACGCCGACGCCGGCGGTGCCTACACGTGGGAGGGCAACTTCGTCGTCAGCCCGTCCGGACAGGACCTCTACCTCGTCTACTCGCGCCGGTCGTCGGGTGCCGTCACCGTCAACGTCGGCGCGACCCCCGAGACGGTGTGGGTCACCCAGAGCCACGACGGCGGTGCGACCTGGACCCCGCACCTGGTCGCAACGCTGCCGAAGGAGACGACGACGATCTACCCCGCCATCGGCATGGACACCGGGGGTGGCCTGCACGTCGTCTGGTCCGCGCCGGCAGCCGTCGGCAACCCGATCTCGTACTCCGCGTCCACGGACCACGGCCTGACCTGGAGCAGCCCGATCGCGCTCAACCCCGGCAAGGTCGGGCTGGCGCCGTGGATCGTCGGCGGTACGCCGGGTCAGGCGTCGGTGGCCTGGCTCGGCAGCCCCAACCCGAAGGCGACCGCGTCGACCGTCGCCGACTACTACTTCTCGTGGGCGAAGGTCCGCCTCGTCGCCGGCCGGGCCGTCGTGGCGACCGGTGACACGACGAGGGAGCCGCTGTTCACGGGCAAGCAGACGGTGCCGGAGTTCGAGATGGTCCGGCGCGACCGCACCGGCAAGCTGCACCTCGGCATGAGCGTCTACAAGGGTGCCGGCAAGTGGGCGGTCTACTCCCAGAACGAGCGCTGACCGCTCAGTAGGTCTCGTCGAGGACCGGGAGCGGCGCGGTGCGGTAGCGCACGGCCTCGTCGCTGGTGCACTGCGGGCTGTGCGGAAGGCCGTGGAAGACGTCGACGTGGCAGACCTCGCACGGGGGTGCGTAGACCACCGCCCCGCGGTCCTTGCCCTTGTCGAGGGCCTTGCCCAGCGCCTGGAACAGCTCGTAGCTGCCGTTGTCCTTCAGCGCGTGGATGGCCTGCAGGACGTGGTACGCCGCGTCGGCGATGTGGCGCGGCAGCATCACCGCGTCCTCGGGGGAGGTCTGCGTCACCGGCTGGGGCGCGCGCGGGCCGGGCTGGAAGGTGAGCTCGGCGTCCTCGCCGAGGCGCGGGGCAGGCACGGCGGAGAGCGGGGCAGCGGTCATCAGGAGGCCAAGGAGATGAGGTCGAGGCCCTCGGACAGGAGCTCGAGCACGGAGTCGGACGGGTCGAGCCGGGTGACGGGTCTGGGTGCGGCCAGCATCTCGATCGGGTAGGGCGCGAAGGCGACGGCGTGTACGACGACCTGCCGCGCGCCGAGTCGCTGGAGGGCGACCGGACGGGCGGTGACGGGGGTCTCCAGCGGGGCGTCGTCCTCGTCGTGGGGGACGGCCTGCCACTCGCCGCAGACGCCACAGGTGAGGGTGAGCGCGCGGTCGTCCGGACCGATCCCCTGCAGCCAGGCGCGCAGGCCGCGCTGACCGGTCTCGGTCAGGACGAGGGGACGCTCGGTCTCGCACGGGTCGCACCAGCCGACCCAGCGCGCCAGCACCTTCACATCGCTCACGGCAGCCTCCTCGGGGTGGCGGGGCTCTCCGCCACGTCAAAGAGGTCGGCACCCGGACGCTTCGTCCCTATCCCCCGCCCGTGCCATCCGGGCATGGTCCGGGCGCCCTGTCAGGCGCGCGCAGACGCCAGCCGGGGGTGCTTTGAGCGCATCTGCGCAGTGCTTCGGGTCGACAGCGGCGCCCGCGTGGGTGAGGGTCGCCGGATGACTCGACTGGCGACGTGGTGCGGCGTTCTCGCGCCCGCGTCCTTCGTCACGGCCTGGGCGGTCTGCGGGACGCTGCGCGACGGCTACGACCCAGTTGACGAGGCGATCAGCCAGCTGGCCCGGGAGGGCACCCCTGGACGGCTCGGGATGACGGCCGGCTTCGTGGGCTTCGGCGTACTTCTTCCGGTCTTCGCCCAGCGCCTGCCGCGGCTGCTCTCGGCGGGGTCCTCTTTGCGGGTCACGGCGACCGTCGCGGGTCTGTCCACCCTTGCGGTGGCTGCGTTCCCGCTGCAGCACGAACCCGGCGGCACCGGTGACGCGCGGCACGCCGTCGCGGCCGGAGTCGGCTACCTCGCGATGGCCGCGTCTCCCGCGCTCGCGGTGGGCCCGCTGCTGCGCTCGGGCCGTCGTACAGCGGCCGGCGCATCGGCCGCGGTGAGCGCCGTGTCGGCCGCGGCGCTCGTGGCCTCCGTGACGACCGCGCACACCGGGCTCTGGCAGCGGGTCGGCCTCGGGGTCGTCGATGCGTGGTTCGCCTCGGTGGCGCTCTGGGCACTGCGCCGGCCGCTGCCCTAGCGTGCCGCGGCGTGGAGGTCGTCGGCGTCGTCGGAGCTGCGTTGCTGCGTGACGGTCCGCCGCGCGTGCTCGCCAGCCGTCGCACGGAGCCGCCGCGGCTCGCTGGGCTGTGGGAGTTCCCCGGCGGGAAGGTCGAGCCGGGGGAGTCCGACGAGCAGGCGCTCGTGCGCGAGCTGCGTGAGGAGCTCGGCATCGAGGCGACCGTCGGCGAGCGCCTCGGCGCGGACCTGCCGATCGGTGAGACCGCGATCCTCCGCGTCTACATCTGCCGCGTGGTGTCGGGCGAGCCGCAGCTGGTCGACCACGACGAGCACCGCTGGCTCACTGCCGACGAGCTCGACAGCGTCCCCTGGATCCCCGTCGACCTCCCCCTGCTGGCCGACCTCCGCGTTCTCCTCGCCGGCCGCTGAGCCCACTTCCCGTACGCCGGGTGTGCGCACCCCATGCGTGCGCCGTGAGCGTGTGCTGCGCACACCTACCGGCAGTCGGCTGACGTGTGCGCGCGCCACGCGTGCGACGTGAGCCTGCGCAGCGCACACGTCGTGGGCTGCGCAGGGCGGTTCTTGTACGACGGGTGCCTTAGGGGTGGGGGCGGCGGCCGATCTTGGCGCCGAGCCAGGTGAGCGGGTCGTACTTCCGGTCGACGACGCGCTCCTTCAGTGGGATCAGCGCGTTGTCGGTGATGTGGATGCCCTCGGGACAGACCTCGCTGCAGCACTTGGTGATGTTGCACATGCCGAGGCCGAAGTTCTCCTGCGCGACCTTGCGGCGGTCGAGGTTGTCCAGCGGGTGCATGTCGAGCTCGGCGATCCGCATCAGGAACCGCGGTCCGGCGTACACCTTCTTGTTGTCCTCGTGGTCGCGTACGACGTGGCAGACGTCCTGGCAGAGGAAGCACTCGATGCACTTGCGGAACTCCTGGCTCCGCTCGACGTCGACCTGCTGCATCCGGTGCTCGCCGTCGGCGTCACGCGCGACCGGTGTGAAGCCCGGGATCGAGGCAGCCTTCTCGTAGTTGTAGGAGACGTCGGTGACGAGGTCGCGGATGACGGGGAAGGTCCGCATCGGCGTGATGGTGACGACCTCGTCCTCGGAGAAGTCGCCCATGCGCGTCAGGCACAGCAACCGCGGCCGGCCGTTGATCTCGGCGCTGCACGAGCCGCACTTGCCGGCCTTGCAGTTCCAGCGCACGGCGAGGTCGCCGGCCTGCGTCGCCTGCAGCCGGTGGATGATGTCGAGGACGACCTCGCCCTCGTTGACCTCGACGGTGTAGTCGCGCAGGCCGCCACCCTCGGCGTCGCCGCGCCACACCCTCAGCTTCGCTTGGTAGGTCACGTGGTCTCCTGGAAGAGGGTGGCGAGCTCGTCGGGCATCTGCGGCAGCGGCTGTCGGGTGAGGCTTACGGCGCCGTCGGACGAGCTGCAGATGAGGTTGAGGGCGCCCCACTCCGGCGTGGGCTTCGGGAAGTCGTCGCGGGTGTGGCCGCCGCGGCTCTCCTGCCGCTCGAGCGCGGCCTTCGCGACGCACTCCGACACGGTCAGCATGTTGGGCAGGTCCAGGGCGAGGTGCCAGCCCGGGTTGTAGCGCCGCTTGCCCTCGACGGAGAGGTTGGCGATGCGCGCCTTCAGCGCAGCGACCTTGTCGAGCGCCTGCTGCAGCTCGCCGGCGGTGCGGATGATGCCGACCAGGTCGTTCATCGTGTTCTGCAGCTCGGCGTGGATGGCGTACGGGTTCTCGCCGCCCTGCCGCTCGAGCGGTGCGAGCGCCTCCTGCCGGGCCTGCGCCAGGGCGTCGTCGGTGACCTCCGGCGGGGTGGCCTTCTTCTCGGCCGCGTAGAGCGCCGCGGAGGCGCCTGCGCGACGGCCGAACACGAGCAGGTCGGACAGCGAGTTGCCGCCCAGCCGGTTGGAGCCGTGCATCCCACCGGCGACCTCGCCCGCGGCGTACAGGCCGCGGATCTTTGCCGCGGCCGTGTCGGGGTCGACCTCCACGCCGCCCATGACGTAGTGGCAGGTCGGACCGACCTCCATCGGCTCCTTGGTGATGTCGACCTCTGCCAGCTCCTTGAACTGGTGGTACATCGACGGGAGCCGCTTCTTGATGTCCTCGGGAGTACGGCGGCTGGCGATGTCGAGGAAGACGCCGCCGTGCGGTGATCCGCGGCCGGCCTTCACCTCGGAGTTGATCGCGCGGGCGACCTCGTCGCGGGGCAGCAGCTCAGGGGGCCGGCGGTTGTTGGTGTGGTCGTCGTACCAGCGGTCGGCCTCCTCCTCGTTGTCGGCCGTCTCCGCTTTGAAGAACTCGGGGATGTAGTCGAACATGAAGCGCTTGCCCTCGGAGTTCTTGAGGACGCCGCCCTCGCCGCGGACCGACTCGGTGATGAGCAGGCCCTTCACCGACAGCGGCCACACCATCCCCGTGGGGTGGAACTGCACGAACTCCATGTTGACGAGCGTCGCGCCGGCCCTCAGGGCGAGCGCGTGACCGTCGCCGCTGTACTCCCAGGAGTTCGACGTGACCTTGAAGGCCTTGCCGATGCCGCCGGTCGCGAGGATGACCGAGGGGGCCTGCCAGACGATGAACTCGCCGGACTCGCGGCGGTAGCCGAACGCTCCCACCATCGCGTCGTCGGTGGTCAGCAGCTTCGTGACCGTGCACTCCATGAAGACGTCGATGCCGAGCTGTACGACGCGCTGCTGCAGGGTGCGGATCAGCTCGAGCCCGGTGCGGTCGCCGACGTGCGCCAGCCGGGCGAACCGGTGGCCGCCGAAGTCGCGCTGCGAGATCAGGCCGGCCGCGGTCCGGTCGAACAGCGCGCCCCAGTCCTCGAGCTCGCGCACCCGGTCCGGCGCCTCCTGCGCGTGCAGCTGCGCCATCCGCCAGTGGTTGAGCATCTTCCCGCCGCGCATGGTGTCGCGGAAGTGCACCCGCCAGTTGTCCTCGGCGTAGACGTTGCCCATCGAGGCAGCGATGCCGCCCTCGGCCATGACGGTGTGGGCCTTGCCCAGCAGCGACTTGCAGACGATCGCCGTACGGGCGCCCTGCTCGTGTGCCTCGATGGCCGCGCGCAGCCCCGCTCCGCCGGCACCGACGACGACGACGTCGTAGAAGTGCTTCTCCACTGCCTGGTCCGCCATCAGAAGAACTTCGGGTCGTTGAAGGCGCCGGTCGCGAGCAGCCGGACGTAGAAGTCCGTGAGCGCGACTCCGAAGAGCGACACCCAGGCGAGCTTCATGTGAGAGCCGTTGAGGCGGGACACGACCTGCCAGAACTTGTAGCGCATCGGGTGCTTGGAGAACGACTTGAGCTTGCCGCCGACGATGTGCCGGCAGGAGTGGCAGGACAGGGAGTAGAGCCACAGCAGCGCGGCGTTGGTCAGCAGCACCAGCGTGCCCAGGCCCATGTGACCCCAGTGGTCGTTCTTGTCGCGGAAGGCGAGCACCGCGTCGTACGTCAGGATGACGTTGAACACGAGGCCGGCGACGAAGAAGTACCGGTGGATGTTCTGGAAGACCAGCGGGAAGCGCGTCTCGCCCGTGTAGGTCTTGTGCGGCTCGGCGACAGCACAGGCGGGCGGTGACAGCCAGAACGCCCGGTAGTAGGCCTTGCGGTAGTAGTAGCAGGTGAGCCGGAAGCCCAGCGGCACGACGAGGATGTAGATCGCCGGCGTGAGGAACGACGGACCCGTGAACAGCTCCGGGAAGCTGCTGCCCTGACAGCTCTTCGTGATGCACGGCGAGTAGAACGGCGAGATGTACGGCGCCACGAAGTAGTTGGCGTTCTCGAAGGCCCGCAGCGTCGAGTAGATGATGAAGGCCACCAGTACGGCGACCGTGATGGCGGGCTGCACCCACCAGGTGTCGGTGCGCAGGTGGCGGGCGGCGATGCGGGCGCGGCCGGGGGCGCCGGTCCCTGCCGGCGCGGGCGCGGTCGTCGTCATGCGGGGCGAGTCCGTTCGTCAGGGGCCGACCACCGACAGGAGGACGGCCGTCCCGTGGGCCGTGCAGAACCGTAAACCCCGAGGTCAGAGGCACCGCACACAAGGTCTCATTCTGCTCGCCCGGGCGGCGGCGTGGGGCCGGCTGTGAGCGATCCCACTTCGCGCCGTCACCGCGTCACCTGTGCCTCGTTGCACAGCTGACACACCCCCTGAGCCCGGGAGCCCGCATGTCGTTGCGCCGTCTGGCCGCCCTGGGCGCGGCCGCTGCCGTCGTGCTCGCGTTCGCCCCCGGTGCGCACGCCGTGACCGGCCCGAAGGGCGACCCGACCTGTCCCGCGTCGCGCTGCGTCGACGTCTCCATCCCCGTGCCGGCCGGTGTCCACGTCTCGGCCAACCACGCCCGGGTTCTCCTCCCGGCCGGCTACGCGACCAGCACCACCCGCTACCCGGTCGTCTACATGCTCAACGGTGCGCTCGGCGACTTCCACGAGTGGACGCACCTGACCGACATCACGGCGTACTCCGCGCAGCTCCCGGCCATCTTCGTCTTCCCCGACGGCGGGGTCGGCAAGGACGCGGGCTGGTTCAGCGACTGGCGCGACGGCACCTGGCAGTGGGAGACCTGGCACATCCACTCCGTGCTGCCCTACATCGACCGGCACTTCCGGACCGACCCCAGCCGCCGGGCCATCGCCGGGGCGTCCATGGGCGCCAACGGCGCGCTGGAGTACGCCGGGCGGCACCCCGACCTGTTCCGGACCGCAGCCGCGTTCTCCGGCTGGGACGACACCCAGCTTGGGACGCCGGTCACCGCGCAGGTGGCCGCGAGTGACGCCAGCGCACCCCAGGACATGAGCCGCATCTGGGGCGACCAGCTGCTGAACGCGGACGTCTGGGCGCAGCACAACCCGACCGCCCTCGCCGCCGGCCTCAAGCGCGTGACCGTCTTCACGAGCCAGGGGACCGGCAACTACGCGGATACCGGCACCGACGCGGCGCACGGCGGCTCCCGTGAGGCCAACCTGTTCCTCTGCATCCCGACCTACCTGAGTGCGCTGCAGCAGGCGGGTGTCGACCACCACGACCTCATCTACGCCGGTGGCGTCCACTCCTGGGCGACCTTCCAGCTCACGATGCGCTGGGCGCTTCCGCTCATGATGGATGTGCTCGCCGGTCGTCCGGTGGTCGACAAGGACCCGGCGCCTGAGGGCCTCGCACGCCTGCCCCTCGGGAGCTGGCACCCGTAGACTGGGCCTGCCGGCCCCTGCTCGGCCACCTTCCCCGCGCCGAGAACCGAGGTAAGTCATGCCCACCCGCGACGACATCCGCAATGTCGCGATCATCGCCCACGTCGACCACGGCAAGACCACCCTCGTCGACGGCATGCTGCTGCAGTCCGGCGCCTACTCCGCGCACCAGCAGGAGGAGGGGGCGGTCACGGACCGGGTCATGGACTCGATGGACCTCGAGCGCGAGAAGGGCATCACGATCCTCGCGAAGAACACCGCCGTACGCCGCAAGGACCTGCTGATCAACATCATCGACACGCCGGGGCACGCCGACTTCGGCGGCGAGGTGGAGCGCGGGCTGTCCATGGTCGACGGCGTCGCGCTGCTCGTCGACGCCTCCGAGGGGCCGTTGCCGCAGACCCGCTTCGTGCTGCGCAAGGCCCTCGCGCAGAACATGCCGGTCATCCTGATCATCAACAAGGTCGACCGGTCCGACGCGCGCATCGCCGAGGTCGTCGACGAGACCTACGAGCTCTTCCTCGACCTCGACGCGACCGCTGAGCAGATCGACTTCCCGATCGTCTACTGCCAGGCCAAGACCGGACAGGCCTCGCTCAACCGGCCGGCCGACGGGACGAGCCCCGACAGTCCCAACCTCGACCCGCTGTTCGAGGTCATCAAGAACACGATCCCGGCGCCGACGTACGACGAGAACGCGACCCTGCAGGCGCACGTCACCAACCTGGACGCCTCGCCGTACCTCGGTCGTCTTGCCCTGTGCCGCATCCACAACGGCTGGATGAAGAAGGGCCAGACCGTCGCGTGGTGCAAGCACGACGGCACGATCGAGCGGGTCAAGCTCACCGAGCTGCTCGGCACCGAGGCCCTCGAGCGCGTCTCGATCGAGTCCGCCGGTCCCGGTGACATCGTCGCCATCGCGGGCATCCCGGACATCACGATCGGCGAGACGCTGGCCGATCCCGACGACCCGAAGCCGCTGCCGCTCATCACGATCGACGAGCCCAACATCTCGATGACGATCGGCATCAACACCGCACCCACCGCCGGCAAGAGCGGCAAGAAGCTGACGGCCCGCATGGTCAAGGACCGGCTCGACAAGGAGCTGGTCGGCAACGTGTCGATCCGGGTGCTGCCGACCGAGCGGCCCGACACCTGGGAGGTTCAAGGCCGCGGCGAGCTGCAGCTCGCGATCCTCGTCGAGATCATGCGCCGCGAGGGTTTCGAGATCACCGTCGGCAAGCCGCAGGTGGTCACCCGCACGATCGACGGCAAGGTGCACGAGCCGATGGAGCGGATGACGATCGACATCCCCTCCGACTACCAGGGCGTGGTCATCCAGTTGCTGGCGCTGCGCAAGGGCCGGCTCGAGCAGATGGTCGACCATGGCACCGGGTGGATTCGGATGGAGTACCTAGTCCCGGCCCGCGGTCTCATCGGGTTCCGTACCGAGTTCCTCACCGAGACCCGCGGCACCGGCCTCCTGCACCACGTGCACGAGCGCTACGAGCCGTGGCACGGCGACATCCGCACCCGTCCGACCGGCTCCCTCGTCGCCGACCGCAGCGGCCCGACCACCGGCTTCGCGCTGGCCAACCTGCAGGAGCGCGGCACGATGTTCGTGCCCCCCGGGACCGAGGTCTACGAGGGCATGATCGTGGGCGAGAACTCCCGGTCGGACGACATGGACGTCAACCCGACCAAGGAGAAGAAGCTCACCAACATGCGCCAGTCGTCCTCGGACGTCCTGGTGCCGCTCATCCCGCACAAGCAGCTCAGCCTCGAGCAGGCCCTGGAGTTCTGCCGCGAGGACGAGTGCGTCGAGGTGACGCCGGCGACGGTGCGCATCCGCAAGGTCGAGCTCGATGCGAGCCTGCGTGCGAAGAGCCGGCGTCCGAAGCCGACCTCCTAGGCCGATGGCGGACTGGACCGGGCGACTGCTCGTCGCCACCCCGCAGCTGCTCGACGACAACTTCGTCCGCAC
>JAODNA010000164.1 GCA_025465135.1 Frankiales bacterium
CGCCACCCCGGGGCGCGCCGCGCCGGCCCGGCCGGGCGACAAGCGCGCCGCCGGCAGTCGCAAGAACAAGAAGCGCGGCCGGCGCTGACCGGCTCCACGAACCCCGCGTCGCACGACGCGCACGACCCACCGAAGGACGCGAAGACCCGTGACCGAGACAGAGACAGAGACCAGCACGGCCGACCTGCTGGTCCGTGAGGGCGACATCGCCGGCGACTACCTCGAGACGCTGCTCGACATCGCCGACGTCGACGGCGACATCGACATGGACGTCGAGGGCGACCGCGCGATGGTGGCCATCGTCGGCGACGGCCTCGACGCGCTCGTCGGGCCCAACGGCGCGACGCTCGACGCGCTCCAGGAGCTGACCCGTCTCGCAGTCGTCCAGCAGACCGGGGTGCGGAGCCGCTTGATGCTCGACATCGGGGGCTGGCGGGCGAAGCGCAAGACCGAGCTGACCGAGGTCGGCAGCCGGGCCGCCGCCCGGGTGCTCGAGTCCGGCGAGCCGGTCTCGCTGGCGCCCATGACGCCGTTCGAGCGCAAGATCGTCCACGACGCCATCGCGGCGGTCGATGGCGTCGAGAGCGAGTCCGAGGGCGTCGAGCCCGAGCGACGCGTCGTGGTGCTCCCGACCGCCGGTCGCTAGGCCGCCGTCAGCCGATGACGAGTCCTGCCCTCGCACTCCCCGACGCGCCGCCCGCGGCCGTCGCGGTCTTCGGCGACCGGCTGCCCCTGGTGGTCCGCTACGCCGAGCTGCTCGCCGGCCCCGCCGTCGAGCGCGGCCTGATGGGACCACGCGAGGCGCCTCGGCTCTGGGAGCGCCACCTGCTCAACTGCGCCGGCCTCACCGAGCTGCTCGAACCCGGCGAGGAGGTGCTCGACGCCGGCTCGGGTGCCGGGCTGCCGGGGATCGTGCTCGCCCTGCGCCGCAGCGACATCGAGGTCGTTCTCATCGAGCCGCTGCTGCGGCGCGCGACGTTCCTCGCCGAGGTCGTGGCCGAGCTCGGTCTCACCCACGTCTCCGTACGCCGGGCGCGCGTCGAGGAGCTGGCCGGCAAGATCGAGGCTGATGTCGTGACGGCGCGCGCCGTCGCGCCTCTCGACCGGCTCGCCGCGTGGACCCTGCCGCTGCTGCGGTCGGGCGGCCGGCTGCTGGCCCTCAAGGGCGATCAGGCTGACGCCGAGCTCGCGGCCGGCCGGCCGGCGCTGCGCAAGGCAGGCGCCCAGAGCGCCGAGGTCGTGACGGTCGGTACGCCGGCGGACCTGACCGAGGCGCGCGTTGTCGTGGTCGTCCGGGGCCCGGGCGCCGTCGACCGGCGGAAGTCGGAGCGGCGATGACCGAGGTGGGTTGGCCGGAGGGCCGGACCGAGGCGCACCCGGACGCGCCGCTCGGGTGGCCCGGAGAGCTCACAGCCGACGACGCGACGGAGGACCAGATGCCCGACACCTCGGTGCGACTGCCCGGGGTCGACCTGTCGGCGCCGGTGCCCGACTACCGGCCGATCGACCTGGCCGCCAGCCTCGGCGGCCCGGCGCTGCCGGCGGGGCCGCTGCCCGAGCCGATCGAGCGGATCCGCGCGGTGCTGCAGGACGACCAGCACACGACGGTGACCGGTCTCGGCGAGGACACCCCGATCGGGGTCGCCGCCGCTGCCGCGGTGCGCGTGCTCAACCCGGGAGGGCGCGACGACTTCCCCAAGCCGGCGCACCGGCGCATCCTCACCGTCGCCAACCAGAAGGGCGGCGTCGGCAAGACGACGTCGACGGTCAACCTCGCCGCCGCCCTCGCGCTCCACGGGTGCCAGGTCCTCGTCATCGACCTCGACCCGCAGGGCAACGCGTCGACGGGCATGGGCATCGAGCACCACGCCGGCGTACCGAGCATCTACGACGTACTGCTCGACAACGTCGCGATCGCCGACGTCGTGCAGCCGGCGACCGGCGTGCCCAACCTGCGCTGCGTCCCCGCGACCATCGACCTCGCGGGTGCCGAGATCGAGCTGGTCAGCGTCGTCGCGCGCGAGTCGCGCCTGCAGCGCGCGATCGCGACCTACTGCGAAGGGCCCGGCGCGGACATCGACTACGTGCTCGTCGACTGCCCGCCGTCGCTCGGGCTGCTGACGCTCAACGCGATGGTCGCGACCGAGGAGGTGCTGATCCCGATCCAGTGCGAGTACTACGCACTCGAAGGTCTCGGCCAGCTGCTCAAGACGGTCGACCTCGTGCGCGCCAACCTCAACCCCAAGCTGTCGGTCTCGACGATCCTGCTGACGATGTACGACGCGCGGACCCGCCTGGCCGATCAGGTCGCGGCCGAGGTGCGCAGCCACTTCGGCGACACCGTGCTCGCGGCGACGATCCCGCGCAGCGTGCGGGTGTCCGAGGCCCCCGGCTACGGCCAGTCGGTCGTGACCTACGACCCGGGTTCGCGCGGGTCGATTGCCTACTTGGAAGCGGCGCGCGAGATCGCCACCCGCGGCGCCGTGGTGAAGGCATGACGGCGCCTCGCCATGGCGGGCTGGGGCGCGGGCTCGGTGCCCTCATCCCGTCCGCGGGCGATGGTGACTCGGCCGTCGCCGGTGCGCGGTTCTCGGAGATCCCGGTGGAGCGCATCGCGCCGAACCCTGCGCAGCCGCGCACCCACTTCGACGAGGAGGCGCTCGCCGAGCTGGTGACGTCGATCCGCGAGGTCGGGCTGTTGCAGCCGGTCGTCGTGCGGCAGACCGGGCCGGAGTCCTACGAGCTCGTCATGGGCGAGCGCCGGCTGCGGGCGTCCAAGGAGGCCGGGCTCGACCGCATCCCCGCGATCGTGCGCGACACCGGCGACGACGTGATGCTGCGCGACGCGCTGCTCGAGAACCTGCACCGTCAGCAGCTCAATCCCCTGGAAGAGGCGGCCGCCTACGCACAGCTGCTCGAGGACTTCGGTACGACGCACGAGGAGCTCGCGACGCGCATCGGCCGGTCGCGCTCGACGATCACCAACACGATCCGCCTGCTGCAGCTGCCGTCGTCGGTGCAGCGTCGCGTCGCGGCCGGAGTGCTGTCGGCCGGACATGCGCGCGCGATCCTCGGGCTCGCGTCGCCGGAGGCGCAGGAGCGGATGGCCGAGCGGGCCGTCGCCGAGGGGATGTCGGTGCGCGGCGTCGAGGAAGCGGTGACGCTGGCCGGCGGCGACGAGGAGGCACCCGCGCGCAAGAAGCGCAGCCGCAAGGAGTCGCCCGCGGAGTTCGGCGTCGTGGCCGACCGGCTGGCGGAGCGGTTCGAGACGCGCGTGAAGGTCGACGCGACCGGCAAGGGCAAGGGCCGGGTCGTGATCGAGTTCGCGGGGCTCGAGGACCTGCAGCGCATCGTCGACGTCATCGACCGTTCGCCCGCCTGATCACTGCGGGCGGATCAGCGGGTGGCTGCGCGCTCCAGCAGCTCGCCCAGCACAGCGCCGAGCTCGAGCCCGTCGGCCTCGACGGCCATCGGCAGCAGCGACGTCTCGGTCATGCCCGGCGCGACGTTGACCTCGAGGAGCTGCACGATGCCCTCGGCATCGACGATGAGGTCGACCCGCGACAGGTCGCGCAGCCCGAGAGCGACGTGGGCGGCGACCGCGACCCGCGAGACCTCCGCCGCAACAGCAGCGGACAGCCGGGCCGGCGCGAAGTACTCGGTGTGCCCGGCGGTGTAGCGCGCCGTGTAGTCGTAGACGCCCGACAGCGGCAGGACCTCGACGGCCGGCAGAGCCCGCGGGCCGGCAGGCCCGTCGAGCACTGTGACGGCGACCTCGGTGCCGGTCACGAGCTGCTCGATCAGCGCCGCTTCGCCGTACGAGAAGCACTGCACCATCGCGGCCGGCAGCTCGTCGGGCTTGTCGACCGCCGTGCATCCCAGCGCTGAGCCGCCGCGCGCGGGCTTCACCATCAGCGGCAGGCCGAGGTGGGCGACGATCCGGTCGAGGACAGCGGTCGCACCGAGCTCTCGGAACGTCGCATGCGGCAGGGTGACCGACTCCGGCGTCGAGAGCCCAGCGGTGGCGGCGATCGCCTTCGCGGTCGGCTTGTCCCACGCGGACCTGCAGGCGTCGGGGGTCGAGCCGACGTAGGGCACGCCGGTCAGCTCGAGCACCTGGCGGAGCGCGCCGTCCTCACCCGCACCGCCGTGCAGCGCGATGAGCACGGCGGCGTACGACTCACTCGAAAGCGTTGCCAGCAAGGAGGAATCCGCGTCGCGAACCTCGACGGCGTGGCCGGCGGCGCGCAGCGCGTCGGCACAGCGACGGCCGGAGCGCAGTGACACGTCGCGCTCGTGCGACAGCCCGCCCGCGAGCACCAAGTAGGTCATGCCATGTCCGGCGACGGCGTCTCGGCCTGCGCATGCCCGAGCCGCACGGGTTGCGTGGTCGGGCCGAAGGTCTCCAGCAGCTCGAGCTCCTGCTCCAGCACGCCGGCCAGCCGTCGTACTCCTTCGCGGATCCGATCGGGCTCCGGGAAGCAGTAGGACAGCCGCATGTCCCGGCCTCCCTGGCCGTCGGCGTAGAAGCCGACTCCGGGCACGTAGGCGATGCGTGCGGACAGCGCGCGTGGCTGCATCACCTTGCTGTCGAGCCCCTCCGGCAGAGTGAGCCAGACGTAGAACCCGCCGGTCGGCTTGGTCCACGTCGTGCCCTCGGGCATCAGCTGCGTCAGTGCGTCGAGCATGGCGTCGCGCCGCTCGCGGTAGATGTCCTTGAAGACCTCGACCTGCCCGCGCCAGTCCTGTGTCGTGAGGTAGTCGACGACGACGAGCTGGTTGAGCTGCGGCGGGCAGAGCACGGTCGCCTCGCTGGCGAGCACGAGCTTCTCCCGCACGGCGTGCGGCGCGTGCACCCACCCGACGCGCAGCCCGGGGGCGAACGTCTTCGAGAACGAGCCGAGGTAGACGACGTCGTCCTCGCCGGAGCGGGCCCGGATCGCCGGCACCGGCGGCCCGTCGAAGCCCAGCAGCCCATACGGGTTGTCCTCGAGCACGAGCAGCCCGGCCTGCTGGCAGATGGCGAGGATCTCGTCGCGACGCGCCTCGGCGAGGGAGACGCCGGCCGGGTTGTGGAAGTTGGGGATCGTGTAGAGGAACTTCGCTGTCTTGCCGCTGGCCTTCACCGCGGCGATCGCCTGCCGCAGCGCCTCCGGGACGAGGCCGTCGTCGTCCATCTGGACGTGGACGACCTCGGCCTGGTAGGCGGCGAAGGTCCCGAGCGCACCGACGTACGAGGGCGCCTCGGCGAGCACCACGTCGCCCGGGTCGCAGAAGACCCGGGTCACGAGGTCGAGCGCCTGCTGCGACCCGACGGTCACCACGACGTCGTCGGGCGAAGCAAGCACGCCCTCGAGCGACATGACCTCGCAGATGAGCTCGCGCAGCACCGGGTCGCCCTGACCCGAGCCGTACTGCAGCGCCTGCGCCCCTCGCGTCGCCATCAGGTCGGACATCAGCTTGCCGACCGAGTCGAGCGGAAGTGCCGTCGTATAGGGCATTCCACCCGCGAGGCTCACGACCTCCGGCCGCGAAGCCACCGCGAAGAGGGCGCGGATCTCCGAGGCCGTCATCCCGGCCGTGCGCTCGGCGTAGCGGTCGGTGAAGGCGTCCAGCGTCGAGTGGAGCGGGCGGCCTTCCATGGGTCGAGGCTACCCATTGCGAGCGGAAGGGCCTTCTCGTTTTCGGTTCGCGTCGTTACCCTCGGTCCGTGACCCGCTCCCCGTCGCGGCGCCCGCGCGGCCGCGCGGTCCATCGCGCCAGCCTCGGCCTGCTCGTCGGTGCCGTCGGCGGCTGGATCGCCGGGCTGCTCCGCGCACCGAAGCGACCGTCATGAGCAGGCGGGCGGTCAACATCACGCTCGACAACCTCGACGACCTGCCGGGGCGGTGCCGCAAGTGCGTCTTCTGGCAGCTCGACCCGGTGGGTCTCGAGCGCGCCATCGAGGCGGGCGACACCGAGTTCGAGAAGGAGTCCTGGGTCTCCGCGACGCTGCTCGAGTGGGGTTCGTGCGGCAAGGTCGTGTACGTCGACGGCGTGCCGGCGGGCTACGTCATGTACGCGCCGCCGGCGTACGTGCCCCGGTCCTTGGCCTTCCCGACGTCGCCGGTCTCGCCCGATGCCGTGCTGCTCATGACGGGGCACGTGCTTCCCGACTTCGAGGGTGGCGGCCTCGGTCGGATGCTGCTGCAGGGCGTCGCGAAGGACCTCACCCGCCGCAACGTCCGCGCGATCGAGGCCTTCGGGGACGAGAAGTGGGAGAAGGCTGCCTGCATCCTGCCGGCCGGGCACCTGCGCGCGGTCGGGTTCAAGACGGTGCGTCCGCACCACCGCTTCCCCCGCCTGCGGCTCGAGCTGAAGACCGCGGTGTCCTGGCGCGAGGACGTCGAGGTCGCGCTCGAGCGGCTGCTGGGCTCGATGAGCCCCGACCCGGTGCTCAGACCTGTCTGACCGGCCGCACGACCCGCCGCCGGTCACGGTCTCCGGGACGCTGTCTCGCTCCGACGCGGCCGACCGCGGTGATCGGCGGCGGGTCCCCGTCTGGGCGCGCGTCGTCGGTGTCGTGGCCGTGCTCGCGCTCCTCGCCGGGCTCAACCTCAACGCCGCTGCCGCCGACCGCCGGCGCGCCCGCGCCGCCGCCGACCGCGTCGACGCGACGCTCGTGCAGGTCGGCGGGGTCGCGGATGTCGGTCAGTTCCAGCTCGCGGTTGTCGTCACCAACAACGGCGTCGCACCGCTGCGCATGCTCTCGGTCCGCGTGGAGCCGGCGGGCTACCGGTTGATTCCGACCTCACAGCCCTCGTCGGTCGCGGGTGGCTCGTCCGCGCAGCTGGCCGTGCACCTGGAGGCGACGTGCCCGCCGCCGGCGGCGAGCGCCCTGCGCATCATCGTGCCGCTCGTGCCCGCGTCGGGTCGTCGTCGCGAGCTGTCCGTCGAGGTGGAGCCGTCGCTCGTGGCCGACCTGGCCCGTCGGGCCTGCGGTGACATCCCGCCGTTCGAGGCTGCGCAGATCGCTGTCAGCGGCGTGGCCGCGACGAAGTACTCCGTCAGCTTCGGGATGACGCTCTCGAACGGCTCCGACGCCGACTTCCGCCTGCTGAACATCACCTCTCCCGGCCTGGCCGTCGCCGTCGGTGGCGGAATCCCGGTCCGGGTGGCTGCCAACGGCATCGTCGCCCTGCAGCTCAAGGTCGAGCTGCCGGCCTGCTCGCGGCTGCCACCCCCGGCGGGCCGGCCGGGGACCGAGCGCTACGGGACCCTGCAGCTCACGCTGCGCGACGCGCAGGGGCAGCTGCAGGTCGCGCCGTACATCCCGGAGCCGTCCGACGAGCTCCTCCCGGCGCTGCTCGCCCTGCGCTCCCGGATCTGCCCGGGCGCCGGCGTCGGGAGTGGGCGACGTCCGCGCGGCTCCGGCTGAAGGCCCGGGTCGGCCGTGGCGACGTCGCGCGCGAACCGCCCTTCGCCGCTGCCCACGTCAGCCGACTGCCGGTAGGTGTGCGCGGCGCACGCTCACGTCGCACGCTCGGGACGCGCACACGTCAGCCGACTGCCGGTGGGTGTGCGCGGCGCACGCTCATGTCGCACGCTCGGGACGCGCACACCTCGGCGTAGGAGAAGTGCGCTTCGCGGAGACGGCGGGGCGCCGCACGGAGACGGCGCGAGTGCGCGGCTTACAGGGCGGCGAAGTCGGCGAGGCGCAGTACGCCGGTCGGCGGGTCGAGGTCGGCGGGCAGGTAGAGGCGCTGGACGGCGACGAGCAGCGCTTCGGCGACGACGTCCCGGAAGGCCGGGTCGGCGAGGCGCGCGGCATCGCGCGGCGACGTCAGGTGACCGAGCTCGAGGCGCACCGCCGGCATCCGGGTGAGCCGCAGCAGCTCCCAGGTCTTGGCGTGCACGTGGCAGTCGAGCAGATCGGTACGGGCCACGACCTCGCGCTGCACGAGCGAGGCGAGCTGCTCGCCGACCGTCGACGTCGTACCGGCCCCGGTGCCGTAGTGGTAGGCCGCGACCCCGTTCGGCTCGGCGCTGGCGGAGCGGTCGCAGTGCAGCGAGACGAGCAGGTCGGCGGCGGCCGTGTTGGCCAGGTCTGCGCGGTCGGCATCGGTGGGGCAGCTGTCGGGCCCGCGGGTGAGCAGCGTGCGCACACCCGACGCCTGCAGCCGGCCCTCGAACCGGCCGGCCAGGTCCTCCGCGACCGCCGCCTCGTCGAGGCCGTGGCCGGTCGCGCCACGGTCGGCGCCGCCGTGCCCGGGGTCGATGACGACGACCTTGCCCGCGAGCGACGACCCGGACCGGTGCAGCACCTCGGTCTCGCGCAGCTGTTGCGGCCGCCCCCCGACGACCAGGCGGCCGAGCTGGCGGAGGGCTCGCAGGGTCGAGGGGCCGCACGAGCCGTCGGCGAGCAGGCCGTACTCCCGCTGGAACGACCGCAGGGCCGCCTCGGTCCGGGCGCCGAACACCCCGTCGGCGCGGCCCGCGTCGAAGCCCAGCTCGAGCAGGCGGTCCTGCAGCGCGGCGACGTCGTCTCCGACGAACGGATGGCTGGGCGACAGCGAGAGCAGCCGGTCGCCGAGCCGGAACCGCGCCGCGTGGATGGCGCGGTAGGTCTCCGGTCCGACGATGCCGTCGACGGACAACCCGCGACGCTGCTGGAACAGGCGGACGGCGCGTTCCGTCGCGTCGTCGTACTCCGCGTCCGGGGGCGGCCCGTGCAGGAGGCCCAGTCCGCTCAGCGCAGCCTGGATCTCCGCGACGGCGGGACCGGAGTTCCCGCGACGGAGCAGCTGCACGTGAGGACCTCTCAAGCAGACGGTGGCGGGCCCGGCTCGCCACTGTAAACGGCCCGGAACGCCGACAGCCGGGCCCTCCGTGGAGGTACCCGGCTGTGGGGATCTGTCCCAGGTGTGGGCCTAGATGTAGGCCTCGAGATCGCGCAGGATGGCCGCCTTGGGCTTGGCGCCGACGATCGACTTGACCATCTGGCCGCCGGAGAAGACCGCCATGGTCGGGATCGACATGATCTGGTAGTCGCGGGCGGCGTTGGGGTTCTCGTCGATGTTGAGCTTGACGACCTGGAGCTTGTCGCCGTGCTCACCGGCGATCTCCTCGAGCACGGGCGCGACCATCTTGCACGGGCCGCACCACTCGGCCCAGAAGTCCACGAGCACCGGCTTGTCGCTCTGCAGGACGTCCGCGGCGAAAGTCGCGTCGGTGACGGTCTTGGTGTTGGCGCCCACTGCGTGCTCCTCGGGTCGGGTCAGGTGCTCAGTAGAACAGGAAACGGCGACGATCTATGCCATGGACCCGCCCGCCGGCGGGCCCGGGAGGTGGGTCGTGTCCTCCTCCAGGGAGGCGAGCCAGCGCTCGGCGTCGAGGGCGGCCGCGCAGCCGCTGCCCGCGGCGGTGATCGCCTGCCGGTAGGTGTGGTCGACGAGGTCGCCGGAGGCGAAGACGCCGGGGACGTTGGTCTCGGTCGAGTGCAGCCGCTGCAGCAGGACGTAGCCGTTGGCGTCGAGCTCGACCTGGTGCTTGACGAGCTCCGAGCGGGGGTCGTGCCCGATCGCGATGAACAGGCCCGTGACGGGCAGGTCGCTCTCCTCGCCGGTCTTGAGGTTGCGCAGCCGCACCGAGGTCAGCTTGCCCTCGGGACCGACGGCCTCCACGACCTCGGAGTCCCAGACGTAGGTGATCTTGTCGTTCGCGAAGGCCCGCTCCTGCATGATCTTCGAGGCGCGCAGGCTGTCGCGGCGGTGGACGAGCGTCACCGACCGGGCGAACCGGGTCAGGAACGTCGCCTCCTCGAGGGCGCTGTCGCCGCCGCCGATGACGGCGATGTCCTGGTCGCGGAAGAAGAAGCCGTCGCAGGTCGCGCACCACGAGACGCCGTGGCCCGACAGCTCCTTCTCGCCCGGTACGCCGAGCTCGCGGTAGGCCGAGCCCATGGCGAGTACGACGCTCTTCGCGTAGTAGGTGTCGGCGCCGACCTTGACGACCTTCGGGTAGCCGGTGAGGTCGACCTCGGTCACGTCGTCCGTGACGAGCTCGGCGCCGAAGCGCTCGGCCTGCTTGCGCAGGTTGTCCATCAGCTCCGGACCCATGATGCCGTCGGCGAAACCGGGGAAGTTCTCCACGTCCGTGGTGTTCATGAGCGCACCGCCCGCGGTCACGGCGCCTTCGAACACGAGCGGCGTGAGCTGTGCCCTCGCGAGGTAGATGGCCGCGGTGTAGCCGGCCGGCCCCGACCCGATGACGATGGCTTCCCGGATGTCGGCTTCCCGAGGGTCGGCGGGGGCGTCCTGCTCGGTCACGCCGGGTCTCCTGTCGTGGGTGCGCGCGATGCGCCGCTCATGGGTGAACGCCCACTCTAGAGACGGTCTTCCCGCGATGAGAGGCTGCGCGGGTGACCGCGCCGACCCGGACCGCGCCGGCGCCCGGGGCCCGCTGCGCGGTGCACCCGAGCCGGCCGGCGGTGGATGCCTGCCCGGTGTGCGGCCGACCCCGTTGCGGCGCCGACGCCGCCGCACCGGTCCGGGGTTGCCTCGCCTGCACCCCGCTGGACAGCGCCACGGCAGCGGTCGTCGCGCCGCCGACCGACGTCGAGCGGCTCGTCCGGGCCACCCTCGCGGCGTACGCCGTCGCCCTGCTCGGCGGCCCGGTCGGGAGCGAGTACGTCGGCGCGACGGTCTTCGAGTACCTCGGCCCGTTCGTGGTGGGCGTCATCTGCGGCGGCGCGGCCACCCGGGCTGCCGGGACGGACGGTCGCGATCGGATCGGCAGGGCGGTGCGCGGGCTGTCAGCGCTGCTGGCTGTGCTGAGCGTCGCGTTCAGCTTCGTCCTCGAGGAGAGCCGGGACGCGCTGTCGGTGAGCCCACAGGTCCTGCTCCCCTACGCCGCGGCCGTCGCCGGCGCGATCCTGTGGACGATCCCGCCGCGGCCGGGCAGGGGACAGCGTCAGGGCTTGTCGACCGACGTGTAGAACAGCGTGCTGTCGTTGGCCCGCGAGCAGCCCGGGCCGACGACGAAGACGTCGAGCTTGCGCGGCGCGCTGCCCGGCAGGACGACCACCATCGCGGGCGTCCCCTTGTAGGACCCGTAGTCGAGCGCGAGCGGCTTCACCGAGGGGTCGTCCGGGGGCAGGAGCGCGAGCAGGCACTCGGCGAGGCCGGCGTTGCTGCGCAGCCGGGCGAGCGGGTCGGCCGCGACCTGCGAGGTCGCGTCGGCGCTGCTGA
>JAODNA010000175.1 GCA_025465135.1 Frankiales bacterium
GCGACCGTCGGCGAGGTCGGCAACGCCGAGCAGTCCAACATCAACTGGGGCAAGGCCGGCCGCATGCGCTGGAAGGGCAAGCGCCCCTCCGTGCGCGGTGTCGCCATGAACCCGGTCGACCACCCGCACGGCGGTGGTGAGGGCAAGACGTCCGGTGGCCGGCACCCGGTCAACCCGGCCGGCAAGCCCGAGGGCCGGACCCGCCGCCGCAAGCCGAGTGACGCGCTCATCGTCCGCCGCCGCAAGTCCAACAAGAAGCGCTAGGGGTAAGCCGCGATGCCGCGCAGTCTGAAGAAGGGTCCCTTCGTCGACGACCACCTGCTCAAGAAGGTGGACGTGCAGAACGAGAAGGGCACCAAGAACGTCATCAAGACGTGGTCACGTCGTTCGACGATCATCCCCGACTTCCTGGGGCACACGATCGCCGTCCACGACGGGCGCAAGCACGTCCCGGTCTTCGTGACGGAGGCGATGGTCGGGCACAAGCTCGGCGAGTTCGCACCGACCCGCACCTTCCGCGGTCACGTGAAGGACGACCGGAGGGCCCGTCGTGGCTGAGAACAAGACCCGGCACCTGGCGCCCAACGCCGCCCTCGCGCAGGCCCGCTACGTTCGCACGGCACCGATGAAGTGCCGTCGGGTCGTGGACATGGTCCGTGGCCTGGACGTGCAGGAGGCGCTCGACATCCTGCGCTTCGCCCCGCAGTCCGCGAGCGAGCAGGTCAGCAAGGTGCTGGCCAGCGCCATCGCCAACGCCGAGCACAACAAGCAGCTCGACCCGCGTGACCTGTTCGTCGCGCAGGCCTACGTCGACGAGGGCCCGACCCTCAAGCGGTTCCGGCCGCGGGCGCAGGGCCGGGCGTTCCGGATCCGCAAGCGCACGAGCCACATCACGATCGTCGTGGAGGCCGCTGTGCCTGATGTCGCTCCGCCGCCCCACAAGGCGACGAAGGCGGTCAGCAAGGTAGTCGGTCCGATCCGCACTCCCAAGAAGAAGGCAGGTGCCCGCTAGTGGGTCAGAAGGTCAACCCCCACGGGTTCCGCCTCGGCATCACCACGGACTGGACGTCGCGGTGGTACGCCGACAAGAACTACGCCGACTACGTCAAGGAAGACGTTGCGATCCGCAAGCTCATGTCCAAGGGCATGGAGCGCGCCGGCATCTCCAAGGTGGAGATCGAGCGCACGCGCGACCGCGTTCGCGTCGACATCCACACGGCGCGTCCCGGCATCGTCATCGGCCGCCGCGGCGCCGAGGCCGACCGCATCCGCGGCGACCTCGAGAAGCTGACCGGCAAGCAGGTCCAGCTCAACATCCTCGAGGTCAAGCAGCCCGAGTCCGACGCCCAGCTCGTTGCCCAGGGCGTCGCCGAGCAGCTCTCGAGCCGCGTCTCGTTCCGTCGCGCCATGCGCAAGTCGATGCAGTCCGCGATGAAGTCCCCGGGCGTCAAGGGCATCCGGGTGCAGTGCGCCGGCCGGCTCGGCGGCGCGGAGATGAGCCGCTCGGAGTTCTACCGGGAGGGCCGCGTCCCGCTGCACACGCTGCGTGCCGACATCGACTACGGCGTCTACGAGGCCCGTACGACGTTCGGCCGGATCGGCGTCAAGGTCTGGATCTACAAGGGCGACAAGGTCATGAGCCGCGCCGAGCGCGAGGCTCAGGAGGCCGCGCTGCGTCAGCAGCGCCATGACCGCCCGGCTCGTCGCGGTCCGCGTTCCGGTTCGACCGGTACGACGGCCGGTGGCACCGAGGCCGGCCGCAAGGCCGTCGACGCACCCCAGACCGACGGCGAGCACGTGCTTCCGACGGCCGAGGCGGAGATCGCCAACGCGCCCGTGGACCGCACGCCCGACGTCGCGGAAACCCCTGCGGTCCCGCTGACCGAGGTCAACAGCGCCGAGTCCGGCGGTGGCCCCGCGACCTCATCGGTCGAGGCATCCGCTGCGGGTGCGTCGGCTGAGGCCGCTGCGCCGGAGACGGCTGCCACCGAGGTCTCGCCGGCCGAGACCCCGGGCGACGTCGCCTCGACTGAGACGTCCGAGCCGACACCAGAGACGGAGGCCTGACCATGCTGATCCCCCGCAGGGTCAAGCACCGCAAGCAGCACCACCCTGACCGCAGCGGTGCGGCCAAGGGCGGCACGTCGCTGACCTTCGGTGAGTACGGCATCCAGGCCCTCGAGCCGGCGTACGTCACCAACCGCCAGATCGAGTCCGCCCGTATCGCCATGACCCGGCACATCCGTCGTGGCGGAAAGGTCTGGATCAACATCTACCCGGACCGCCCGCTGACGAAGAAGCCGGCCGAGACCCGCATGGGCTCGGGCAAGGGCTCGCCCGAGTGGTGGGTCGCCAACGTCAAGCCGGGCCGGATCCTGTTCGAGCTCGCCGGTCCGCCGGAGCCGCTCGCGAAGGAAGCCATGCGCCGCGCCATGCACAAGCTGCCGATGAAGTGCCGCTTCGTCGTTCGGGAGGTGGGCGACTGATGGCCGAGATCGAGAGCGTCGACGTCGTGAGCGAGCTGCGTGAGCTCCCCGACGAGGACCTGATGACGCGACTGCGGGACTACAAGGAGGAGCTCTTCAACCTCCGGTTCCAGGTCGCAACGGGGCAGCTGGACAACAACCGCCGGCTCCAGAAGGTGCGGCGTGACATCGCGCGCATCTACACCGTCATGCGCGAGCGCGAGCTCGGCATCGTCCGCACGGGTGGTGCCGCATGAGCGAGAGCCCTACTACAGAGAATCCAGGGATGACTGAGAGCACGACCGGCGTTGAGTCGGATGAGGCGCGCAACTTCCGCAAGGTCGTCGAGGGCCTCGTCGTCAGCGACAAGATGAACAAGACCGTCGTCGTGGCCGTCGAGGACCGGGTCCAGCACCCGCGCTACAAGAAGACGCTGCGTCGCACCAACAAGCTCAAGGCCCACGACGAGCAGAACGCCTGCGGCGTCGGCGACCGGGTGCTCCTGATGGAGACCCGTCCGCTGTCGGCCAGCAAGCGCTGGCGCGTGGTCGAGATCCTCGAGAAGGCGAAGTAACAAGATGATCCAGCAGGAGTCGCGGCTGCGTGTCGCCGACAACACGGGTGCCAAGGAGATCCTCTGCATCCGGGTGCTCGGCGGCTCGGGGCGGCGCTACGCCGGCATCGGCGACATCATCGTCGGCACCGTGAAGGACGCCCTGCCGGGCGCCGGTGTCAAGAAGGGTGACGTCGTCAAGGCCGTCATCGTGCGCACCGTCAAGGAGCGCCGGCGTCCCGACGGCTCCTACATCCGCTTCGACGAGAACGCCGCGGTCCTGATCAAGGACGGCGGTGACCCGCGTGGCACGCGCATCTTCGGCCCGGTCGGCCGCGAGCTGCGCGACAAGCGCTTCATGAAGATCATCTCGCTCGCACCGGAGGTGCTGTAGCCATGGCCGGCCTGTTCGTGAAGAAGGGCGA
>JAODNA010000183.1 GCA_025465135.1 Frankiales bacterium
CGACACGCCCGGCGAGTCGCCGCTGGCAGCGTCCCGGAGAAGATCACGCGACGCGACGCTGGGCGTGATCCTCGTAGGACGTCACCACCCGTGCGACGAGAGCGGCTTGCTGGCGGCGCAGCTCGAACCACCGCACTCGCTCGGTCCGCCACCCGGCTGCAGACGTCCGCTGGTCCCGACGGTGGTCCTTCGCCGCCATCGCGTCGCCGGTGTGACCGCGTCGGCCGTCCGCCTCCACCGCGAACCGGGCCGCCTCGTCGGCCAGGTCGAAGCGGACGCCGAGCCGTCGCACTTCCACCTGCGGCACGAGCCCGGGCAGGCGCGGCAGCAGGAGCAGCCGCGTCAGGGTCTCCGCGGGCGACTCGGCCCGGCCATCCGCCTGTGCCAGGGCGGCTCGGAAGGCTGGCGCGCCGGGCAGCCAGCGGCGCCGCTCGGCCAGCCGCGCGAGCTCGTCGGCGGTCACCAGCTTGCGGTGCAACGCGTCATCGACGGCGCAGATGAGCGCCTCGTGCGACACCAACACGGCGCAGTCGAAGAGCGTCCGTGCAGGTGTCGTGGCGAGCAGTCCCGACCCGCGCTGCCTGGTGTCCTCAGGCGCCACCAGGCCGCGCCGCTGGTGCAGGACAAGTCGGGCGTCAGCCGAACCTCGACGCGCGAAGACCACGTCGTACGGCAGAAGGAGCTCCCGGCCGTGCACGGTGCGGCTACGAGAGGCGACCACGTCGTCGTGGACCAGCTCGAGCGCGCCAGTGATCGGATCGTCGTCGTCGATCAGGGGCAGTGCGTGGATCCGTGCAGCCGTGCGTCCGGCCGCACACCCGCCACCCGAGGCGAGCACCGCGGCCCAACCACGCTGCTCAGGATCGGGCAGCGTCCCGCCATCGGTGTAGACGCCTGGGTAGAGCTCCTGCCAGTACCCGTCGCGCAGCAGCGCGTCGACGCGAGCGCGCCCGAGCCGAGCGACCGCTGACCGGCGGGTCCAGATGCCCGCGGTGCCCTCGCCGAGCGCGCTCCCGTCCACGGGTGCGAGCGTGCGTGAGGCTCGTTCAGCCTCGCAGCTCTCGCCGGAGATCTGTGGATCACCACACGCGATCACGTGCGGGACGCGTCTGGGCAGGACACGCCCGGCGCGTCGCGGCGGATCGCGCCCCACAGAAGATCAACAGGGCGGCGGCCGGGGACGTAGCCTTGGCCTCATGGCCGGCGAGAGCGTGTTCCCCCTGCTCGAGTCGCTGCTGCCGCTGATCTCCAAGCCCATTCAGTACGTCGGCGGCGAGCTCAACAGCCAGGTCAAGGACTGGGACAGCGCCAAGGTTCGTTGGGCGCTGATGTACCCCGACGCCTACGAGGTCGGCCTGCCCAACCAGGGCGTGATGATCCTGTACGAGGTGCTCAACGAGCAGCCCGGCGTGCTCGCCGAGCGCACCTACAGCGTGTGGCCCGACCTGGCCGCGAAGATGCGCGAGAACGGCGTACCCGCCTTCACCGTCGACGGGCACCGGCCGGTCAAGGACTTCGACGTGCTCGGCATCTCGTTCTCCACCGAGCTCGGCTACACCAACATGCTCGAGCACCTCGACCTCGCCGGCATCCCGATCCACGCAGCAGATCGCGACGACAGCCATCCGCTCGTCATCGCGGGTGGGCACGCGGCGTTCAACCCCGAGCCGATCGCCGCCTTCATCGACGCCGCCGTCCTCGGAGACGGCGAGCAGGCCGTCCTCGAGATCACCGAGGTCCTGAAGCAGACCAAGGGTCAGAGCCGCGCCGAAAGGCTCCACGCGCTGGCCAAGGCCGGCGGCGTCTACGTCCCCGCGTTCTACGACGTCGACTACCTGCCCGACGGCCGCATCCAGCGGGTCGCGCCCAACCGCAGCGACGTCCCCTTCCGCGTGCACAAGCGCACGACGATGGACCTCGACGCGTGGCCCTACCCGAAGCAGCCGCTCGTCCCGCTCGCCGAGACGGTCCACGAGCGGATGAGCGTCGAGATCTTCCGCGGCTGCACCCGCGGCTGCCGCTTCTGCCAGGCCGGCATGATCACAAGGCCCGTGAGAGAGCGCT
This sequence comes from Frankiales bacterium, assembly GCA_025465135.1. Lineage (GTDB taxonomy): Bacteria > Actinomycetota > Actinomycetes > Mycobacteriales > SCTD01 > RYN-124. Next base: position 2,065 of record JAODNA010000183.1, read on the forward strand.
CCATCACCGGCATCGGCGAGATGGTCGAGGCCGGACTGAAGGCCAGCGGCTACGAAGAAGTCGGTCTGCTCTCCCTGAGCAGTGCGGACCACTCCGAGATCGGCGACATCGCCAAGGGCCTCGCCGACCGCTACGAAGGCACCCAGACGAGCCTCAGCCTGCCGTCGACGAGAGTCGACGCCTTCAACATCGACCTCGCTCAGGAGCTGCAGCGCAACGGCAGGAGGTCCGGCCTCACGTTCGCCCCCGAGGGCGGCAGCGAGCGGCTGCGCAAGGTCATCAACAAGATGGTCAGCAAGGACGACCTCGTGAAGACCGTCACGACGGCCTACGGCGCGGGCTGGCGGCAGGTGAAGCTCTACTTCATGTGCGGCCTCCCGACGGAGACCGACGAGGACGTGCTCGAGATCGCCGACATGGCGCGCGAGGTGATCCGCGTCGGCCGGCAGGTCACCGGCACCCGCGACGTCCGCTGCACCGTCAGCATCGGCGGGTTCGTGCCCAAGCCCCACACGCCGTTCCAGTGGGCGAGCCAGCTCGACGCGGAGACGACCGACCACCGGCTCAAGCTGCTGCGCGACGCCATCAACTCCGACAAGAGCACCGCGAAGGCGATCGGCTTCCGCTACCACGACGGCAAGCCCGGCATCGTCGAAGGGCTGCTGAGCCGCGGCGACCGCCGTATCGGCAACGTCATCGAGCAGGTGTGGCGCGACGGCGGCATCTTCGACGGCTGGAGCGAGCACTTCTCCTACGACCGCTGGATGAAGGCGGCCGAGAAGCAAGGCATCGACGTCGACTGGTACACCACGCGTCAGCGCGAGGAGAACGAGGTCCTGCCCTGGGACCACCTCGACAGCGGTCTCGACAAGGAGTGGCTCTGGGCCGACTGGCAGGAGGCCCTCGACGAGCAGGAGCTCGACGACTGCCGCTGGATCCCGTGCTTCGACTGCGGCGTCTGCCCGCAGATGGGCACCGAGATCCAGGTGGGCCCGACGGGTGTGAAGTTGCTCCCCCTGAGCATCGTGTGAGGGACAGCGTGAGCATCACGCCCGACACCAAGGACTGGACCTGGGTCACCACCCAGCCCTGTCCCGACTGCGGGCTGGACGCGTCGTCGGTGCCGTACGACGAGATCCCGGGTCGGCTGCAGAGCAACGCCGCGAGCTGGGTCACGGTGCTGGGTCGCCCCGACGTCGCCGTACGTCCCCAGCCCGACGTCTGGTCGCCGCTCGAGTACGCCTGCCACGTCCGCGACGTCTTCGTCCTCTTCGACCAGCGGCTCGTCCGCATGCTCACCGAGGACGACCCGCTGTTCGCCAACTGGGACCAGGACGAGACGGCCGTGCAGGAGAAGTACGCCGAGCAGGACCCTGCAGCGGTCGCCGCTGCGATCCCGCCCGCAGCGCACCAGCTCGCGACCCGCTTCGCGCAGGTGACCGACCGGAGCCGCACCGGCCGGCGCAGCGATGGCGCCCTCTTCACGATCGAGTCGTTCGCGCGCTACCTGCTGCACGACCCGGTCCACCACCTGCACGACGTACGACGTGTCTAAGCGCACTCCCGAAGGCCCGCCGCCACCGCCGACCGTCCAGCGGGTCCGGATCCAGTACACGAAGCGGGGAAGGCTCCGGTTCACCAGCCACCGTGACATCGCGCGCGCCTTCGAGCGGGCACTGCGACGCGCGCAGGTCCCGATGGCCTACTCCGCCGGCTTCAGCCCGCATCCCAAGATCAGCTGGGTCGGGGCCGCGCCGACCGGGGTCGCCAGTGAGGCGGAGTACGTCGAGATCGGCCTCGCCGAGCACCGGGACCTCGATGCGCTGGCGAGGGCGCTCGACGAGAGCCTTCCGGACGGCATCGACATCGTGGAGGCGGTCGACGCGCCCGTGGGCACCAGCCTGCCGGACCGCATCGTGGCCAGCAGGTGGGGGATCCGCTTGCCCGGCCTCGAGCCGAGCGTGGTCGAGGCGGCCGTGGCGGCCTTCCTCAACGCCGAGACCATCCCGGTCGAGCGGCTGATGAAGACCGGGATGCGCACGCTCGACGCGCGCTCCGCCGTGGTCAGCATGCGGGCCGAAACCGGCTCTTGTGCGATACTTCACCTGGTCGTACGGCACGTGACGCCTGCTGTTCGACCCGATGACGTCCTCTCCGGACTCCGGACTGTGGCCGACCTCGTACCGCCGGTGCCTCCCGAGGCAACCCGGTACGCGCAGGGGCCGCTGACCGAGACCGGCGAGGTCGGCGACCCGCTCGCACCCGACCGCTCCCCAACCGGAGCAGCGGGGCTAACGCGACAGGATGCCGACCGGGATGAGGCAGCCATCGGCACTCCGATCTAGGAGCGCACCTCAGACTTTCCCGGCGTCGGCCACCCGGCCGGCACCGGACCGACCCAAGCGGGTCGGCGCGGCAGCGTCACGCGGCGACCCAGACCGGAGCACCGGTGCTCGACGACGAGCCGACCGGCGACACGCCTCCCAGCGACGCCGCATCCACCGACACACCCACGCCCGCCAAGAAGGCCGTACGCCGGCGGGCGACCAGCAAGCCCGCTTCCGACAGCCCGGAAGACGCCGGCACCGAGACCGAGGCTGCCGCCCCGGCGAAGAAGGCGCCGGCCAAGAAGGCCGCCGCGAAGAAGGCCGTCCCCCGCAAGAAGGCCGCTGCCAAGGCTGACGAGGCCGACCCGGCGGTCGAGCCCCCCGCGGTCAGCGATGCGTCCGAGGACGACGCACCCGCGAAGCGGACCCGCAAGCGCGTCCCGGCGACCGTCGCCTTCATGGCCCCCGAGCTCGATGAGCCGGCCGAGGACGACGCACCCGCCCCACGGCGCCGGCGCCGCGCCGGCACGGAGGGCGCTGTCAGCCCATCGGCCCTCCTGCCGACGCTGATCGCCCCCGAGCTCGGTGCCGACGACGCCCCGACCGCTGACGGCGAAGACGCTGAGGACGACGACCCGGACCGCCCCCGTCGCCGTCGCCGCCGTGGCGGTCGTGGGCGTGGCCCGCGCCCCGAGGGCAGCGAGGAGACCTCCAGCGACGAGCCGATCGCCGAGGGCGAGGACACCTCCGACGACGAGAAGTTCGAGACCGCCGCCGACGGCACGCGTCGCCGCCGCCGCCGTCGCCGGCGCTCCGGCGCCGGGGGAGCGGACGGAGCGGACGACAACGACCCGCCCGGCACGGTCACCCACGTCCGTGAGGCCCGTGAGCGCAGTGACCGTGGCGACCGTGAGCCCCGCCAGCGCGCCGTCCGCGGTGCCGGTGCAGCCGGCGAGGACGGTGTACGCGGCATCAGCGGGTCCACCCGCATGGCCGCGAAGCGCGTCCGCCGTCAGGAGGGTCGCGACAGCGGCCGCGGTCGCGCGCCGATCCTGACCGAGGCCGAGTTCCTCGCCCGCCGTGAGGCCGTCGACCGCGTCATGGTCGTGCGGCAGAAGGCCGACCGCACCCAGATCGCCGTGCTCGAGGACGGGATCCTCGTCGAGCACTACGTGACGAAGGCCAGCGCGCAGTCCTACGCCGGCAACGTCTACCTCGGCAAGGTGCAGAACGTCCTGCCGTCGATGGAGGCCGCCTTCGTCGACATCGGCAAGGGCCGCAACGCGGTCCTGTACGCCGGCGAGGTCAACTACGACCTGATGGGCGCGGGTGGCGGTGCGCGCAAGATCGAGTCGGTGCTGAAGAGCGGCCAGGAGGTCCTGGTCCAGGTCAGCAAGGACCCGCTCGGCCACAAGGGCGCCCGCCTCACCAGCCAGCTCAGCCTGCCCGGCCGCTACCTGGTCTACGTGCCCGAGGGCAACATGACGGGCATCAGCCGCAAGCTCCCGGAGAACGAGCGGACCCGCCTCAAGGCGATCCTGAAGCAGGTCGTCCCGGAGGACGCCGGCGTCATCATCCGCACCGCCGCGGAAGGTGCATCCGAGGAGGAGCTCGCCGCCGACGTACGTCGCCTGCAGGCGCAGTGGGAGGTCATCAAGACCAAGGGAGCGAAGGGCGGCGCGCCAGTGCTGCTGCACGCCGAGCCCGACCTGCTCATCCGCGTCGTCCGCGACATCTTCAACGAGGACTTCGCGTCGCTCGTCGTGTCGGGCGACAACGAGTGGGACACCATCCGCGACTACGTCGAGTTCGTCGCGCCGGACCTCGCGCCGCGGTTGAAGAAGTACGACGGCAGCGACGACGTCTTCGCGGCGTACCGCATCGACGAACAGCTGGCGAAGGCCCTCGACCGGAAGGTCTGGCTGCCGAGCGGTGGCTCGCTCGTCATCGACCGCACCGAGGCGATGGTCGTCGTCGACGTCAACACCGGCAAGTACGTCGGCAAGGGCGGCAACCTCGAGGAGACCGTCACCCGCAACCACCTCGAGGCGGCGGAGGAGATCGCCCGGCAGCTCCGGCTGCGCGACCTCGGCGGGATCATCGTCGTCGACTTCATCGACATGGTGCTCGAGTCCAACCGCGACCTCGTCGTACGACGGCTCGTCGA
>JAODNA010000003.1 GCA_025465135.1 Frankiales bacterium
GAGGCCGTGCAGGCCGCGCTCGTCGAGCTGCGCCGCTCGCTGTGGCACCTGCGTCCGCGCGGGCCCGGCGACGGCGGGCTTCCGGGCGCGCTCGGACTGCTGTCCGCCCGGCTCGAGGAGGCCGGCCGGCCGGCGCTCGGCTTCGTCCTCGACGAGCTGCTCGCGGCTGCCCTGCCCAGTGCGGTCGTCTCCACCGCCTACCGCCTCGTGCAGGCCGTCGCGGTGCCCGCCGACGCCGAACCCGTCCGGGTCGCCCTCCGCCGGGAGGGGTCGACGGTCGTGCTCGACGTCGAAGGCGGCGCACCGTTGCACGACGTCGAGCGATGGGCCAACAAGGCCCGGGCCCTCGGCGGCACCCTCACCTCGAGCGGGACGCGTACCCGACTCGCCGTACCACTCAGCGCACCACGAACGAAGGCGACTCCGTGACCACCACCGTGCTCATCTGCGACGACCACCGCATCGTGCGGGAAGGGCTGCGGCAGTTCGTGGCCGGCGTACCTGGCGTGGACCGCGTCGACACCGCTGCCAGCGGCGAGGAGGTGCTGGCCCGCTACCCCCACGAGAAGCCCGACCTGGTCCTCATGGACGTCCGCATGCCGGGCCTCGGCGGCCTCGAAGCGACCCGCCGGCTCGTCAACGAGCACCCGGACGCCAAGGTCATCATGCTGACCGCCGCCGACGACCGTGACCAGGTCGCCGCTGCGGTGTCCCACGGCGCCCGGGGCTACCTGCTCAAGGACGTCAGCCACGAGGAGCTGTGCGCCGCGGTGGCCCACGCCCTCCAGGGCGAGGACCTCGTCGAGCCGTCGCTCCGCCGCGCGCTCGCCGGCCAGCAGCAGCTGCGCAGCGTGCCGCCGGGCACGCAGCTCACCGAGCGGGAGCTGCAGGTCCTGACGGGGATGAGCCAGGGCAAGTCCAACAACCAGATCGGCCGCGACCTCTACCTGTCCGAGGACACCGTCAAGACCCACGCGCGGCGCCTGTTCCGCAAGCTCGGCGTCAACGACCGGGCCCAGGCTGTCGCGCTGGGCTTCCGTCGCGGACTGGTCAGCTAGCGGCGTGGTGCCCCCTGTTGTAACGCTTGCCACCGGCGTCACGATGTCGAACGTGACGGACGAGATGGCTCCGCTCGTCGCTCGCGCCCAATCGGGTGACCGGGCGGCGCTCGAGGAGCTGCTTGTCCGGCTGCGACCGGGCGTCGTGCGGTACTGCCGCGCCCGCCTCGGTCGTAACGGCGGCTCATACGGGTCGGCGGACGACGTGGCGCAGGAGGTGTGCATGGCGGTCCTCAGCGCCCTGCCTCGCTACGTCGACCAGGGTCGGCCCTTCGCCGCCTTCGTCTACGGCATCGCCGGACACAAGGTGGCCGACGCCCAGCGTGCCGGTTTCCGTGACCGCAGTGACGCCACCGACGCGCTGCCCGAGCGCCCGGACGAGCGCCCGGGTCCCGAGGACACCGTCGTCGCCGCCACCGAGGCTGCCGCTGCCGCCGCGCTGCTCGACCGCCTTCCGCCCGCTCACCGCGAGCTGCTGCTCCTTCGCGTTGTCGCCGGCCTGAGCGCCGAGGAGACCGGCGCGGCCCTCGGCATGACCGCCGGCGCGGTCCGCGTCGCCCAGCACCGCGCACTCGCGCGGTTGCGCAGCCTTGCCGTCGAGAGCGCCACATCATGAGCCCCTACGACGTCACCCCCGACGACGACCCGCTCGACGTCACCGCCGTCGCCGGCGACGACACCCTGGTCGAGCGGCTCCGGCACTCCCTCAGCCCCGACGCCGCAGTGGTCTGGGACGACGACGACGAGCTCGACCCGGCCTTTGCGCTGCTTCGCAGCCTGCAGGCCGACGTCGCTTCCGGCCTGCCCGAGGCTGCACCTCTCCTGCCGCGAGGGGTCACGCTGCTGCAGCCCCGCCGCCGCCGCCTGGGTCGCGGGGCGACGGTTGCCGCTGTCGCCGCCGGCGTCCTGTCGATCGCCGGGGTTGCCGCCGCGTCCGCGCCCGGTCAGCCCCTGGCCGGCGTACGGTCCGCCGTCTCGTCCGCGGTCTCGGGTGTCGTCAACGCGATCACACCCGACAAGCCCGTCGGACCCGCGGCGGTGAAGCCCGTCGAGGCTCAGCACCCGAGTCCCCAGGCGAGCCCGCGCGGTGACGCCGTCAGCGCCGCCGCCCGCTCCGCCTCCGCGGTGCTGCAGGTCACGGCCAACCTCGACCGCGCCGCGACGTTCCTCGACGCGGGCAAGTACTCCGCCGCCAGGAACCAGCTCGCCGCGGCCGCGCGCAAGCTGCCGTACGTCGCGGACCCGAGCACGCGCGCGGCCCTGGCGACCAGGCTGTCCCGTCTCCAGGCCCGGTTGGCGGCGAACCCGACGCCGAAGCCGTCCCACGGGAGCGCCGGGGAAAACGGGTCTCACGGGAACGGGGTCGACGGCAACAGCGGCTCCCGTCCCGACAAGAGCGGGCAAGGCAACAGCTCCGGCCACCCGACCGTCACACATGCGCCCGCGGTCAAGCCCAGCCGCAGCAGCCGCACGTCGTCGGACGGCAGTCACGGCGTCAAGAGCCCGGCCGGCGTGCCCTCGCCGGACGCGAGCAAGACGACCGGCGACGAAGGCTCGTCCAGCAGCTAGCCGTCGAGGGCTGCGTCCGCGAAGCCGCGGGCGTACTCCCAGCTGACGTAGTCGGACGGGTCGGGGGAGTAGGCCGGCTCATGGACCCGGGTCGTGCCCAGGTCGAGCAGGTGGCGCAGGTTGCCGCGCAGCAGGTCCCAGGCGAAGTAGTGGGGCTCGCGGCAGTCCTCGCAGTCGACGACGAGGCCCTTGATGCCGCGCGGGGACAGCAGCGCCTCGAAGACCTCCAGGTCCTCGAGATCCTCGAGAACGTCCTCGCGCTCCTGCGGGGACAGCGGTTCCAGCGCGGCGTCGGCGTCGCCGTCGAGTGCGGCGAGCTCCTGCGCCGGGTCGTCCGGGTCGCCGCTGAACGGGTCGACGGGATCGGCGGGGGGTGTCATCCCTGCCAGCCTAGTGGCGAGCAGGTGCGTCGGAGCGACGTCGTGCACAGGTCTCGACGTAGGATGACTCCTTTCCCCCGAGGCCGCCGCCGGGAAGGTGCCATGAACCCCTTCGAGGACGAGTCCGAGGCGGTTCGGGACGCCTACGCCGCGAAGTTCCCCTTGCTGGGCCTGACGTTCGACGACGTCCTGCTGCTGCCGGCGGAGACCGACGTGATCCCGAGCGAGGTCGACACCACGACCCGCCTGACCCGCGAGATCACCCTGCGGGTCCCGCTGGTGTCGAGCGCGATGGACACCGTCACCGAGTCGCGGATGGCCATCGCCATGGCCCGGCAGGGCGGCCTCGGCATCCTGCACCGCAACCTGTCGATCGAGGACCAGGCCTACCAGGTCGACCTGGTCAAGCGGACCCAGACCGGCGTGATCAGCAACCCCATCACCATCGGACCGAAGGCGACGCTGGAGGACCTCGACGAGATCTGCGGGCAGTACCGCGTCTCGGGTCTGCCCGTCGTCGACGAGGACCTGACCCTGCTCGGCATCATCACCAACCGCGACCTGCGTTTCGTCCCTGTCGCCGAGTGGTCGTCGACGCACGTCGCGGACGTCATGACCGCGATGCCGCTCGTGACCGCACCCATCGGCATCTCCCGTGAGGACGCCTCCGCGATCCTGCGCAAGCACAAGCGCGAGCGGTTGCCCCTCGTCGACGAGCAGGGCCGGCTCGCCGGCCTCATCACCGTCAAGGACTTCGTGAAGTCCGAGCAGTTCCCCGACGCCTCGAAGGACGCACACGGCCGGCTTCTCGTCGGCGCGGCCGTCGGCTACTTCGGTGACGCGTGGGAGCGGGCGACGACCCTGGTCGAGGCGGGTGTCGACGTGCTCGTCCCCGACGTCGCCAATGGCCACGCCCGGCTGATGCTCGACATGATCCGTCGGTTGAAGAAGGACCCGGCGACCCGCCACGTCCAGGTTCTCGCCGGCAACGTCGCGACCCGCACAGGCGCCCAGGCCCTCGTCGACGCGGGTGTCGATGGAGTAAAGGCCGGCGTGGGGCCTGGATCGATCTGTACGACGCGCGTCGTCGCCGGTGTCGGCGTGCCCCAGGTGACTGCGATCTTCGAGACTGCGCTGGCGGCTAAGCCGGCGGGTGTTCCTGTCATCGGGGACGGCGGGCTGCAGTACTCCGGCGACATCGCGAAGGCCCTCGTCGCGGGTGCCGACTCCGTGATGATCGGCTCGCTGTTCGCCGGCTGCGACGAGAGCCCCGGCGACCTGATCTTCGTCAGCGGCAAGCAGTACAAGGCCTATCGCGGCATGGGGTCCGTCGGCGCGATGGCCTCCCGCGGCAAGCGGTCCTACTCCAAGGACCGCTACTTCCAGGCCGACGTCGCCTCCGACGACAAGATCGTGCCGGAGGGCATCGAGGGCCAGGTCCCCTATCGCGGCCCGCTGTCTGCCGTCGCCCACCAGCTCGTCGGGGGCCTGCACCAGTCGATGTTCTACGTCGGAGCCCGCACCATCCCCGAGCTGCAGGAACGCGGCCAGTTCGTGCGCATCACCGCCGCGGGGCTGAAGGAGAGCCACCCGCACGACATCCAGATGACGGTCGAGGCGCCCAACTACTCCGGCGGCCGCTGACGATGGCAGACGTCGAGATCGGCATCGGCAAGTCCGGTCGCCGCGCCTACGGCTTCGACGAGATCGCAATCGTGCCCTCGCGCCGCACCCGCGATCCCGAGGACGTCTCGGTGGCGTGGGAGATCGACGCCTACCGCTTCGAGCTGCCGCTCGTCGCCTCGGCGATGGACGGCGTCATGTCGCCCGACACCGCCGTCGCTCTCGGCCGCCTCGGTGGGCTCGGCGTGCTCAACCTCGAAGGCCTCTGGACCCGCTACGACGACGTCGAGCGGAAGCTCGAGGAGTTGCGCTCCCTCGACCCCGGCGAGGTGACCGCGGCGATGCAGCGCATCTACGCCGCGCCCATCCGCCCGGAGCTGATCAGTTCGCGCCTCGCCGAGATCCGCGCGGCGGGCGTCCCCGTCGCCGGGGCGCTCAGCCCGCAGCGCACCCAGGAGCACTACCGCACGGTGCTCGAGGCGGGCGTCGACCTGTTCGTCATCCGCGGCACCACCGTCTCGGCGGAGCACGTCTCCAAGTCGCGCACCCCGCTGAACCTCAAGGAGTTCATCTACGAGCTCGACGTCCCGGTCATCGTGGGTGGCGCCTCCACCTACATGGCGGCGCTGCACCTGATGCGCACCGGCGCGGCCGGCGTGCTCGTCGGGTTCGGCGGGGGCGCCGCCTCCACCACCC
>JAODNA010000008.1 GCA_025465135.1 Frankiales bacterium
CTGGTCCTGGCGACGTACTGCTGCTGCCCTGCACCACCGATGAACTGCACGACGACCCCCTCCACGACATGACCCCGACCTCACAGACAGTGAGGCCGGGGTCCGTCGTGCAGAGGTATCAGCTGTAGTAGTTCATGACGTTGTTGCCGGCTCCGGGCTCCGCCCGGCGCTCGGGGAACCGGAACTTTCGATCGTTGTCGAGCCGCCACTAGCGACCGGAAACCGGCATTACCGCTCGATGAACGCGAGGACTCGCGGGGCACCCGAGGCGGCAGCGAGGCGAGGTGCCCGGCAGGCGGTGACCAGCGACGTAGACAGCCGGCCTCGGTCGCCGACGGGCATGCCGACGGCCCGGGCCCAACGGCGGAGGTCAACGGCGGTGGAGCTCGCGCGCAGAGTGTCCCGCACGCGGAGGGCGAACGCCTACAGCGGCTCTTGGTGAGCAGCCTGATGCCCGTCCGGTGGTGGCCGGGCCGGGCGGGCTCGGCTCCAGGGCTAGGTGTCGGCGAGGGCCGCTGCTGCGGCGTAGTCCGCGCGCAGCGGTCCGGCAGCTGGGCCGTCGAAGTTGAGGTCGGCGGGGCGCGGCTGCCCGAACGGCGTGAAGCGGCTGTGCCAGGAGGGGTCGGTCGTGAGGACGACGGACGGCTGGCCGTCGTGGAACTGATCGGCGGTGATGTCGAGCAGTGTCCCGTCGCGTTCGAGCCAGGCGTGGGTGTGGCCGTCGGGGTCGCGTCCGGTCCTGTAGGTCCAGTCGCCCAGGCCCCGGTCGCGGAGGTACTGGCCGAGCATCAGGCTGGCATCGCCGCACGCCCCGCGGGGGAACTCCTGGAGGCCGACGGAGATGTGCCTGCCGGTGTCGAGGGCTCGTCGGAACCGGCGGGCCGCGGCAGCGACTGGATCAGTCACCGGGCCATCATCGCGTCGCGGGCTCTTGCCTCCGTCGCCGCGACGGCCGCTGGGGGTGTCAGCGGGGGGCGTTGGCGGGGGCGGTCATCTGGGTGATGAGGTCGTCATAGGCGCTGATGGTCGCCCGCAGGGCCTCGACCTGTTCGCGATGGGAAGCCGCGGTGGCCTCGGCGAGCCGCACCGAGCTCAGGGCTGCGTCGAGCGTCGAACTCGCGGCGGCGCGGAGGTTGCGCAGGGCAGCGGAGACGTGAGCCGGATCAGCGGGCATCGCCGCGCCGGGGGGTCGGGTGCTGGCCTTCTGGACAGTCCGGGCCCTCGGCAGGTCTTCGTGGTCGGCGCAGAAGACGCGCAGTTGCGCCCACGTGTAGAGAGTGGTCCGGCCGGTGCGGGTCCCGGTGAGAGGGCGCGGGCTGAGCTTCGTCCAGTTCCGCAGGGTCGTCTCCGAGACGCCGGCCTCTCCGGCGAGCTCGCGCAGCGACATCGACACGTCGTCGGCGGACACCATGCCGAGCAGGCTCACCTTCGCGCATGTGCGTGTCAAGCGGTACGCAGGTGCGCGCACATGCGCAATACTGCCGCGGTGATGCGGTACCGGGTCGTCACCGCGCCTTCGCCGAGCGCGGTGCTGAACGGACTGCTGGTCCGGGGCGGGGCGGTGCTCGCTGGCGCTGTCGCGTCGGCGGTGGTCGTCCTCGACCGCGAGGAGCACGGCCGCCGGGCGGCGTGCGGTCTCGGCGCGGTGGCGTCGTTGCCGTTGCTCGACGCGTTGATGTGCCTGCCGTACGGAGTCAGGGTCCCTGCTGTTGATCTGGGGGACCGGGTGGCGGAGGAGCTGCGGTCCGCGCCGTCGGGGTGCGTGGAGTGGCTGCTCGGGCCTGAGCCGGTCGTGAGGCGCGTGGTGGTCCCCGCCGCGGACGTCATGGCGGTTGTCGTGGAGTCCGCGGGGTGGGCCGACGGACTGCGGCGGGCCGCGGCGTTCGCTCCTGTCGCGCCCCGGGTCGTGCTCGTGGACCGGGCCCGGCTGCCGGCGGACAGGCTGTGGGAGGCCGACGCAGCGGGGACCGGGGTCTGGGCACGGGACTCGGACGGGTCGGTGCGGGAGGTCGTCGCGCCGGCGGCGTTCGTGCGTCGGTACGTCAAGCCGGCCGGGTGGCGGTTCCGGGAACGGGCCTACGGGGCGTGGCTCAGAGCCAGGCTCCTGTAGGCAGCGCGCGTCGCCGGTGCGGGTCGTCGAGCTCGCACAGCCGCCGCAGGAGACGGTCCGCAGCGAGCGTGGTCCCGGTGCCGGCAAGCCCGAGATGGGCCTCGAACCCGCGGCGCCGTTCGGCGTCGAGCCACTGCCGGGCCGCGTCCGGCAGGCGGCGGGAGATCTCGTCGGCGACGTCGAGCCATGCGTGGACATTGTGGGCGAACACCCGTGCCTTGTCGGCGGGGCTGCCGGTGAACGAGTCGACCGCGCGGCCGTCGCACCGCTCGCAGACGGGGGACTGGCTGTTGGCGTACCAGTCGGCGTACGTGTCGGGGCTGCGGAGCTCCCACAGGTCGCGGAGGAACGCTCCCGGCGCGAAACCGTTCGCGAACCCGCGGCCGGTGTCGCCTGGCCGGCTCGGCCGGCGCAGCGACCCGGTCGCGCCAATCGCAGCCGTGCCGCCGTGCGCGGCGACGTCGGTGCCCATCACCACGTCAACGCCGACGATCAGGCTTCCGGGCAACGCCGCGAGCAGCGCCCGGAGCCCGGCGGCTCGGTGCCCTACGGCGAGCGGGTCGCCGGTGCCCGCGAACACGAACGCCATCGGGTGGCCGGCTGACTCCTCGGCGACGATGTCGATCAGCACGGGGAGCCGGGCCGGGTCGAGCGCGGCAGCGTCCGTCGCGAGCAGCGTCCACACGTCCGGGCGGGTCGTCTCGCGTCCTGCCCGGACGACGGCCCGGGCGGACTTCCAGTCGTCGGCGCAGACGAACAGCGACGGGGACAGGACCGCGTCCGCTCCGGCCTTCACGTGGCCGTGGGCCCACTCGTCCAGCCCGACGTGGAACAGCGCATCGCCTTGCGGCAGGGCCAGCGGCTTGCTCGGCGTCGCGTTTTTCGTCGCCCACGCGGCGACGTCGACGACGAGTATCTGCTGGTCCCCGCTGGCCCGCAGCCCGCGAATCTGGGCCGCCGCGCCGCAGCCCCGTAAGGCCATGCCGCTGCGGCCGTGGCCCGACGTCAGCGGCGCGACGGCGCCAGCCGCTGGAGACTCGGCCTGGGCGTACGCGAGAACCCGGCCGGGCAACACGGAGCGCCGCGTCGCCTGCCCGATCTGCGTCATGCCTCCTCCTGCAGGCAACTATCCGTTGCGCCCGGGGCAAGCCGGCGCCGACACGCCGAGCAGCAGTCCGCCTCAGCAGCGCCCGGCAGCAGGTCGGTCTGGCCCCGCAGCGCCGGCCGGTCCCGTATACCTGTCGTCGACGCGCACGCCGACGACGGGACGAACGTGACCGAACAGCTCCCCGCTGAGCCGCCGGCCAGCGGACCGGTGACCGTCGTGAAGCGGCCCGAGATCGTCATCGGGCTCGTCGGGGCGCTCGGCACCGACCTCGACCCGGTTCAGGCGGCGCTGTCGGATGCGCTGAGGCTGGTCAACTACGAGACAGAGCCGCTCCGTATCAGCGAGCTCATCTCACGGCTGTACTCCGCTGCGAAGCAGCCGCCGACCGGCGCCCAGACCATGATGGAAGACCTCATGCAGCAGGGGGACCTGCTCCGCGCGGCGGCCGGGCCCGACGCCGCCGCCGCTCTGGCTGTCGCCGAGATCCGTACCCGCCGCGCGGCGAAGACCGACGCGACTACGCGGGAGGCGGTGGCGGTTCTGGTCCGGTCCCTCAAGCGCAAGGAGGAGGTCAAACGCCTCCGCGCCGTATACGGGCCCAGGTTCGTCCTCGTTGCCGTCTGGTCCCCCCGCGAGGAGCGGGAGAAGGCGGTGATGGGCCGTCTGCGCCACGAGCACCCTGGCAAGGACGACGGCTGGTACGCCTCCCAGACAGCGTCGTTGATGGCCAGGGACCAGCAGGACGCGAACGACCCGCTCGGCCAGAGCGTCCAGAGCGCGTTCGAGCTCGCCGACGTCTACCTCGCGGCCCGCAGCGGCCGAAGCATCGTCAAGCCGACAGCCCGCTTGGTCCGGCTGCTGTTCGGCGACTGGTTCGTCACACCAACCCGCGACGAGCAGGCCATGTACCAGGCGTCCGGGGCGTCGTTCCGGTCCTCCGCTGCCGGCCGGCAGGTCGGCGCGGTCGTCGTCGACAACGACGGTGAGATCGTCGTCGCCGGGACGAACGAGGCCCCGAAGGCGTTCGGCGGGCAGTACTGGCCCGACGGCCCCCGGGACCACCGGGACTTCCAGTACGGCTACGACGTCAACGACCGGCAGAAGCTCGCCATCGTCGAGGACATCCTGCACCGGCTCCGCGAGCACGGCTGGCTCTCCGACAAAGCTCCCGCCGCGGGAACGGCCGCTCCCGGGAAGATCGCGCTGGCGAAGGACGGGCCGCTCCACGAGAGCCGGGTCGAGGACCTGCTGGAGTTCGGCCGGATCGCGCACGCGGAGATGGCGTGCATCTGCACTGCCGCGCGGCGCGGCACCCCGCTAGGCGGCCTGCGGCTCTACACCACGACCTACCCCTGCCACGAATGCGCTCGGCTGATCATCGGGACTGGCATCAGGGAGGTCGTCTACGTGGACGCCTACCCGAAGTCGCAGGTCCGGGAGATGTACGCCGACGAGGTCGACGAAGGTCCGGACGCCCGGCCGGACCGCGTCTCGTTCCGGCCGTTTGAGGGGATAGCCCCGCGTCTGTTCCGGTCGGTGTTCGCGAAGACCGGACGCGGGCGGGACGCGGCGAGCGGCAAGTACGACGCGTGGCAGCCAGGCAGCGCCCGCCCACGGCTCGTCGTCGACGCCGACGTGACGCACTCCCCGCACGTACTCGAACTCGAAGTCGCGACCGACCTCGGGCAGCGCCTGCTGTCCGGCGGATGGCAGGTGCCCGCTGGCGAGAATGTCGGATCCCGGTGATGGAGTCCTGCTGAGCGCGACACGGACGCTCCGCTAGCCTCGGGTCCCTTCCCCGGGCCAGCACACCATGCAGACTGAGGCGGACCGCCGCCTCCTGGGAACGGACAAGTCATGACCAGCGAAGCCGAGTGGCTCAACCAGATGTTCGCAACACCCGCCCGCGAGCTCGCGACGCTCCCCGAATGGGCCCGGCCGGTCCTCACGCCTCCGGTCGCCGCAGCCCCGCACCCGGCCGACGACGGGCCTCCCGCGCCGCCGCAGCAGGACTAGCGATGCCCGGCGCCTCGCCGGCCAACGGGCCCGCAAGGCACTGGCTCCCGCTGTTGCTCTGCGCCTCGCAGACCGGCCAGGCCGACGGCGCCTACCCGCTGGACCGGATCAGGATGCAGAAGGCAGTGTTCCTGCTCACCCTGCGCGGTTCCGCCCGGTGGAATGGGCTCTACCCGTACCGCGCGTACGACTGGGGCCCGTACTGCCGGGAGCTCGTCGACGACCTGCGGGGCCTCGCCGCGACCGGGCTCATGAGAACCAGCGCCACCGCCGGGTCACGGTACGGCCGGTACATGCTCACCGAACAGGGCCAGCAAGCCGCCGATGAGGTCTGGGAGTCGCTGCCGCCGGACGAACAGGAGTTCCTGACCACCGTTCGGGCCTACGTCACCAGCAAGGACTTCAACGCGCTCCTCCGGGAGGTGTACGCCGCCTACCCGGAGTACGCGACCGAGTCGCGCTGGAACCGCCAGTGACCGTCGCGATCGGGCTGGTCTGCTCCGATGGCGTGCTCGTCGCCAGCGACAGCATGGGCAGCAGCGGCCGCGTCGCCGCGCCGATCGTCAAGGTCCACGCGATGACCGCCGCGCCGACCGTGTGGACGTACGCCGGGTCGCTGTTCATGGGCCAGCAGGTAGAAGAAGTCCTCGCAGACCCCGCGCTGGACAAGCCAGGCGTCCCGCCCACCGCGCTCGTCGAGGCTCTACCGCCCCGGATGAACACGGCCTACAGCACGATCGCCGTCCCGCCCGGCGGAAACGCCGCCGATCTCGCCGCGCACGCCACTGACGTCCTCGTCCTGGGCTGGCACGACGGCAAGCCGACGTTCACCCGCGTCCAGCAGGACCTCGCCGTCGTCGACTGCCACGCTGACCGGCTCGTCGCGATCGGCAGCGGACGCGAGTACGCCTCTGTCGTCCGCGCCGCCCTCGCGCACTACCTTGACTCGCCCGTCGATCTGCACCTGGGCACCGTCCTGGCCTACCGAGTCATCTCCACCGTCTGCGACGTCTCTTCCTGGAACGTCGCAGCGCCTGTCCAGATCGCCGTCGCTGATGCCAGCGGAGCGCGTGTCCTGAGCCCGGACGAGATCGACGAGCTCAGCGACCTCTGCGACCGGTGGGTCGCGGTAGAACGCAGCTCGCTCGCGACTGCACGTGACCGGGCCGCAGGCGGCCTCGACAACGACCTGCCGACGATCCGACCGTCAGACACCGACACCGACACCGGCACCCGCGCCGGCTGACCGCCGCTCGCCAGGCCCGTGGCCCGTCCCATTCGAGCGTCGCTGGGCGCGTCGGGTGCTGGCCGCGCGCTGACCAGCGGTACGTGGCTGTAGTGCGTGCGGAAAGTGCCGTTCCCGCACGTCCCCTAGCCTCGATCTTTCGTCTGGGGCTTGATCAGGACGTTCGACACGCGGTCTGAAAGTACGGAAGTGCCTGCTCTGCTTGAGATCCTGTTGCTTGCGACGACAGCAGATTCTCGAGCGGAGAGGCACCCCGTGGGTGAACGATAACGGGCGCACCAGACGGCTGCAGGTAGTTGCTGGCAGCGAGTCGCTGATCTCCTCAGCGGGCGGCTCTCTGCTCGTTCAGACCGCCCAGGTCACCGGCCTGAGCCAGGCTCTGCGGGTGGGCCTGGCGCCGTGGCGGGCGGCACGGGCGCGACACGATCCGGGCAAGATCGTGCTGGACCTGGCGGTCTCGGTCGCGCTGGGTGGCGACTGCCTCGCCGACCTCGGGGTGGTCCGGGCGCAGCCGGAGCTGTTCGGCGCAGTCGCGTCCGATCCGACGGTCTCGCGGTTGATCGCGACGCTGGCCGGTGATGGCCCGGCCGCCTTGGCGGCGCTGCGGACCGCGCGTGCCGCCGCGCGCGAGCGGGTGTGGCAGCTGCAGCCGCCGGTCGCAGACGACGGGCCGGTCGTGATCGATCTGGACGCCACGATCGTGCTGGCGCATTCGGAGAAGGAGGGCGCCACGCCGACCTGGAAGCGCACGTTCGGCTTCCACCCGCTGCTGGCTTTCCTTGACCACGGCGGCGGGGGCACCGGCGAGCCGGTCGGCGGTCTGCTGCGCATCGGGAAGGCGACGGCGAACGACGCCGCCGACCACATCGCCGTGCTGACCCAGGCGCTGGCGCAGTTGCCGGCCGAGCAGCGGTCCCGGGTGCTGGTTCGCGGTGACAGCGGCGCCGGTGTCCACCGCTTCGTGCAGCACGTGCACGACCTCGGGCTGCGCTACTCCGTCGGTCTTTACGCCCACCAGCCGATCATCGACGCGCTGGCGGCGCTGCCCCGACAGGCGTGGCGAGCCGCGATCGACAGTGACGGGCAGCCGCGCGACGGGGCGCAGGTCGCCGAACTGACCCGCTACCTGCGGCCTGCCCGCAACCCCTGGCCGCCCGGCATGCGCGTTATCGCCCGACGGGAACGACCACACCCCGGCGCGCAGCTGCGGCTGACCGACGCCGACGGCTGGCGCATCACGATCTTCGCGACCAACGTCACCGGCGGTCGGATCGCCGAGCACGAGCTGCTGCACCGCCAGCGCGCCCGGGCTGAGGATCGCATCCGCTGCCTGAAGGACACCGGACTGCGCAACCTGCCGCTGCACGATTTCGCCGCCAACGAGCTCTGGCTCGAGCTCGTCGCCCTGGCCGCCGACCTACTCGCCTGGACCCAACACCTCGCGCTCACCGGCACCGCCGCCCGGACCTGGGAACCCAAGCGGCTGCGACTGCGCCTGCTCAACATCGCCGGTCGCGTCGTCCGCACCGGCCGGCGACGCCTGCTCCGACTGCCTCGCGGTTGGCCCTGGGCTGACCCCCTACTGGCCGGAAATCACCGACTCAGCACTTTCACGGCGTGAAAATCCAGCTCATCCGCACGACCGGAACTCGGAGACCGCGACAGACGCGGCGATCAGCCGCGCCCTGCCCGAGGCGACCCCTGAACTACAGAAATGACGGCCTGCCGGCCAAGATCACGAAAGATCGAGGCTAGGTGGCCTTCTCGGACGGTGGCGCCGCGCGTCGACGTGGCAAGAACGTCCTGGCACAGCACACCTAGCCACACGCTGCGTCGAGCCGTCCCGGCCTGGCGGAGCCTTGAAGGGCCTTCCGGGCCGCGACGGCTGGTGCGGCGTCTCCCCGAGTGGGCGCCGGCGTTGGCGTCCACGCCTGGCCGCGAGAGCGCGTCACGTCCACGCCGCGGTAGACGCGATGCGCTCTTGTTTTCCGTCGTGGCGGTGCAGCACCGCGTAACGGTGCGCGCGCATGGCAGACCGACTCGTCCGTCGCAGGTGCGTGTGGACGGCGAGCGTGCCGTCCGCACGCTGCTCGTACACCACGCGGTGCTCGGTCACCGGCGCGCGTGCCGCCTGTCGGCGTCGGGCGTCTCGGCGCCGGGCGACTCGCTCGGCGAACTGGCTCTCGGGCGCCAGTGCAGCCCCGACTGCCGTGACGAGGTCGGCGAGCAGAGCGTCGGGGTCCGGCGCATCAAGGCTGTGAGCAAGGCGGGTCAGCGTCGACAGGCGGGTCCGTCGGTGTCCCGCCTCCAGGCGACGCAGCGACCGCTCGGCCAGACCGGCACGGCACGCCACCGTCGCCTGGGTCAGCCCAGCTCGGTGTCGAGCTTCGCGCAAGCGGCCCCCGAGTGCGACGAGAAGCTCTTCCTCCCAGGCATCCAGAGGGCGGCGGCCTCCCGCGACGGGAACGCCGTCCCGCGTCAGGTCCCACTGCGCGCGCGCGGGCGATGCGGCTTCGGTGTCGCACAAGTCGGTCGACGCAGGCCCAGGGGTCGTGGTGTTCGTGTGCTTCACGGACTCACCGCCGGCGCTGCGGGGGGCGAGTTCGACCAGGACGACGGCTGGACGACCGGCGCGACAGGGTCCTGGGCCCGGCGGCGGGGTCGCAGCGCCGGTGGCCCACCACACCATCGGCTCGTGCACCAGCACGAGTTCCGGGCGCAGACACGGTGCGACCGATGTCGCTGGGGGTCCCACAGTCCTGCGTGGGGGTCCCAGTCGATGTGCGGCCGGGGGTCTCACAGTCCCGGGCGGCGGGTCCCACAGACCGGGTTCCCCGGTACATGTAGGCCTGGACGCGAGCGGAGTCCCCGAGCTCGTACAAGTTGGCCTTCGGCCGCTTCTTCGAGGACGGACCCGCCGCCACGCCCGCCTCGACCAGGCGCAGCAGGCCCGCCGCGTCCAGCCGCACCAAGGCCTTCTTGGCGCTCCTCGCCCCGACCCCGGCCTCGCTCACCACCGAGCGGTAGGGCAGCGCTACGCGGGTGAGGCGCAGGTCAACCGCCCGGGCGCAGGCGTACGCCAACACCGCCCGGTCCGCATCCAGCAGGGGACAGGTGGGGTCTTCGACGAGGAGGAGCAGCGCGTTGGCCCGCGCCCGTGCTTCCTCGGCCGCATCCTCGCGCGACCACGCCTTCGGCTGCTCTGACAGCCAGGCTGTGGCGTTGTCCCACACGTCGTCGAGGTAGTCCGACATCGCCTTGGCCGAGCGCGGGTGACGGCCCTTCTTGAGGCGCGCCTGCTGCCCAAGGACGCTCCTCGGCTCGTCAAGCAGGGCCTTCCACTCCCAGCAGTCCCAACCGCGACTCGCCGCGCTGGCCGCCGAGCTTCGGAGAGCATGGCGCACCGCCAAGTCGCCACGGGCGCCCAGTTCAGCCGGGGACACACCCTCGCGGACGCGGTCGATGACTCGGCCCGGCAGAGCACGGTCCTTCGGAGGAAGGTCGCTCACAGCACCACACGTCCCCGCCACGAGACGACCGTCGCGCGCCGCCGCGGATGGCGCTTCGACGGGACGGTCCCGACGCGCACGATCTTGCCGTCCGCCTCTGCCCTGTTGAAGAGCGCGCCCCACAACTGCGGGCTCGGCGGCTCCTCCACCAACCCCTGCTCGATCAGGTCGTAGGCCTGGAAGCACATCCCCGACGCGGCGAGGCGTGCCACTGCCTCAATGGCCTTCATCGTCCACACATCAGACGGGTAGGACGGCGACAGTCCCCTCCGCGGTTCGGGGCGCCGCGCCACGACGGCGACAGGCTCGTGTACGGCGACGCTCGGCTCGTTGATCGTCACCTTGACAACGGCCCCGTGGACTTCGATGGCGATGACGAGCTTGGACTCGGTCACGGCGCCACATCCACCAGGGTTGCGAGCCACGCCTCGTAGTCCCGGCGCCTCACACGAACGTGCTTGCCGACCTTGATGGCCTTCGGCGCCTTGCCGGCCGACCGCCACTGATACCAGGTGTTCAGGGACACCCGGAGGTCCTGCGTGATGTAGTCCGGCGTCAGCCACTCGTTCGGATCAAGCGACACCGGCTCGCCGGCCGGCGGCTTGATCGACTTCTTGTTGGACATGGTCAAGGTCCCTCGCCCTTCTGCCCGGCGACCCCAGCGGTCTTCGAGCAGGCGGAAGGTCCACCAGCCGGAGGGCTAACGTCGCGCCCTACCGCGGCCAGTGGCAGCGGTCAGTGGCTGTCAGGGGTGAGCGGTAGCCACTACGCGAGCGGCTCTGCCAGGTTCGCCCCGCAGGCCGTGCAAGGTGCAGGCCAGGAGCTGGAGGACCGCGACGTGGCGTCGGTGGAGAAGCGCGACAGGAACGGGAAGATCACCTGGACCGTGCGGTGGCGGGACGGCGCAGCGCAGAAGCGCAAGACCTTCGAGTACGAGCGGGACGCGAAGGCGTTCCGCTCCAAGGTGGAGACGGACAAGTCCACCGGGTCGTACGTCGACCCGCAGGCCGGGAAGATCAAGTTCGCCGAGTACGCCCAGCGGTGGCTTGACGTCCAGACGTTCGAGGACTCGACACGGGAGGCCACCGAGCTTCGGCTGCGCGTGCACGCCAACCCGCACCTGGGGCACGTCCAGCTCCAGTCGCTGCGGCCGTCCACGTTGCAGGCATGGGTGCGTGCCTTGCAGTCGGAACTGGCTCCCAGGACCGTTCGCGTCGTCTACTCCAACGTGTCGGCAGTCCTCAACGCCGCCGTAGATGACGGCCTGATCGCCAAGAACCCGTGCCGCGCCGGGTCCATCCGCCTGCCGAAGCTGGACACGAAGCGGATCGAGCCGTGGCTGCCCGAGGAGCTGTCCGCCGTCGTTGAGGGGCTCCCCGAGCGGTTCGCCGTTATGGCGATCATCGGAGCCGGCCTTGGCCTTCGTCAGGGCGAGATTTTCGGGCTGGCAGTCGAGGACGTCGACTTCCTCCGGGGGATCGTGCGTGTGCGGCGGCAGGTGAAGATCTCACGCAACCAGCTGATCTTCGCCCTGCCGAAGAACCGGAAGGAGCGCGAGGTGCCGCTGCCGGACAGCGTGGCGCAGGCGCTGGCCGCGCACCTGGCCCAGTACCCGGCCATCGAGGTGGAACTCCCGTGGGAGGCCGTAGGAGGGCGGTCGTGCTCGCCGCGGCTGATCCTCTCGACCCGTGAGGCTGGCGCCCTGAACAGGAACTACATCAACGCCAAGGTCTGGAAGCCGGCGCTGCAGGCCGCCGGACTCGATGCCAGCCGCCAGAACGGCATGCACATGCTGCGGCACCTGTACGCCTCGATGCTGCTCGATGCCGGGGAGAGCATCAGGTCTCTCGCCGAGTACCTCGGACACGAGGACCCCGGCTTCACGCTGCGGGTCTACACGCACCTCATGCCGAGCAGCGGCCAGCGCACCAAGAAGGCTGTCGATCAGGTGCTGGGCCGGCTGGGGCAGGCTGCCGCGGCGGAGCCGAGTGCCCCGACGGTGCCCCGAGGGGCCTCCGTCGGGGCATAACCGCAGGTCAGCCCGGGTGTCGCTCTAGATGTCGTAGTACAGCGCGAACTCGTACGGGTGCGGACGCAGGCGGATGGCGTCGATCTCCACCTCGCGCTTGTAGGCGATCCACGTCGAGATGAGGTCCTCGGTGAAGACCCCGCCCTCGAGC
>JAODNA010000117.1 GCA_025465135.1 Frankiales bacterium
GCTCCGGCGTCAGCCTTGCCCGCGACCTCCTCAGGGCGGTCCACCGCCGACATGAGGTCGAAGGACGGGTCGGGGGTGTCGACGAACGCCGGGTTGCCCGCGACGGGGACCTGGTCGAACTGCCCCGTGTCGTCGTTGACGCCGTCGATCGGTACGCCGGCCGGCTTCAGGGTGTTGTAGTACGTCGAAGCGGTGTTCTTGTTGTAGTCCCATGACGTGTAGAGGCCGTCCGGCGGGATCGGGTGCACCCGCACGTGGTAGCGGTAGGTGTCCGCGTTCTTGTAGTAGGTCTCGGTCTTCGTGACGTTGGTGCCGGAGTCGGCCCCCCAGATCTCGCGGATCGCCCGGACCGGTCCCTGGCGCCAGCCGAGCAGCGCCCCGTTGGCCTCCCAGTTGACCTGCTCGTCCTCGAAGCCGACGACCGAGACGCTCGAGTCAGGGCTCTGCTGGAACGCGCGGCCCTTCCAGCGGTCGATCAGGTCGGGACCGTAGGCGACCGTCCCGGCGTTCGGCTGAACGGGCTTGGCCACCGAGTAGTCGCGGACCATCCAGCGCCCCGTCGCGCGCAGCTTGTAGCGGTCGGTCGTCACGGTCACGGCGTCGCTCGGGAACCGGTCCTTCGAGAACCGGGGAGCGGTCGGGCCGTTCGCGTCCTGGCACACCGTGCCCTGCAGGTTGGGGCCGTAGCCGGTGTTGCTCGACCCGAGCTGCTGGGTGCTGCCGGACTTGAAGACGTCGCGGTCCATCCACTGGTCGGCGTTGGCGTCGCGCGTCATCTTCACGTAGCCGTTGCTCGCGTCGAACGACGAGCCACCCGGCTTGAGGAACAGGTAGACGTAACCGATCGCGCCGCTGGTCGGGTCGGCGACCGCGACGGTCTGCCCCGAGCCGGCTGTGGTGCCCGCCGGGGCGGCCTGCGCCGCAGGAGCCTGGCCGCCGGCGTCACCGGCCTGGAAGGCGATCTCGTCGTCGTTGTCGAGCGTCGGGACCGGGTCCTGCATCGCGTGCGTGTAGTCGGCAGGGGTCTCGCCGGCCGCCGGGCTGTAGGCCGGCAGCGGTGCGGCCGAGCTCGTCTTGGACGCCGTCGTGATGTCAGCCGCCTGAGTCACCGGGTCGGTGCTGGCGTAACGGGCCGAGCAGTCACCGAAGATCTTCTTCCAGGCCTCCTCGCCGGTGGCGTGCTTGTCCGGCGCCCAGGCGTAGGTCAGCTCCTTGTCGGTGCCGGAGTAGAAGGCGAAGTCGGAGTGGCCGTTGGCCAGGAAGTAAGGGAACTTCTGGTCGACCTGCACCGGCACCTCGGCCCACGCCGTGCCGTTCCACTTCCACGCGCTGACCTGGTCCGGGTCGACACCGGTCGCCGGCGGGATGACCATCGTGCCGTTGTGCGCCGATCGCACGCCGTCGCCGCCGTCGGCCTTCAGCGAGCCTGACGGGTACGGCGCCGCGACGCCGTCTGCCGCCGGGCCGGACCACTGCGGGATCTGCGCGCCGGTGAGCACCACGGGAGCGTCGGCGCGCGAGGCGACGAACGGCGAGCTCCCTGTGTCGGCGGTGGCCGACGCGGCACCCGCGAGCGAGCCCGCACCGAGCAGGAAGAGGCACGCGGCGCCGGCGACGGGCCGACGGAGGCGGACGGACACAGGGATCCCCCGAAAGATCACGTAAGTGGAAGGAACGGACGCCGTTGGCGTCCGTCAGCAGGGTTATTCGACACAGCGGCGAAACCTCCTGCTCGGGGGTCGCGGGGACTTCCTGGTGCAGAACGGGACAACTCGTGCTTCGTGGCCGTCGAACCCTCCGTCGGACGCTGCTCGCCGGCGCCCTGCTGGCGAGTGCCCTCGTCGTACCGGCCCTGTCGGCGTCGCCCGCGCATGCCGCGACGGTGGCGACCGAGCGGCTCACCGGCTACCTGACGATGGCCGACGGCATCCGGCTCCGCTACACCGTCGTCAAGCCCGTCGGAGGCGAGGCGCTGCCGACGCTGTTCGAGTACTCCGGCTACGACCCGGGCAACAACCCGGACGCCAACTACATCAGCCAGTACGTCAGCAGCGGCTCCGGTTACAACTACATCGGCGTCAACCTGCGCGGCACCGGCTGCTCGGAAGGGACGTTCGACTTCTTCCAGCCGCAGGAAGGGGTCGACGGCGCGGCGGTCATCAAGTGGATCACCGAGCAGGCCTGGAGCGACGGCAAGGTCGGGATGATCGGCAAGAGCTACCCCGGCATCACGCAGCTCTTCGTGGCCGAGCAGAACCCGCCAGGGCTCAAGGCGATCGCGCCGGGGCACTTCTACTCCGACGCCTACCGCGACGTGGCCCGGCCCGGTGGCATCCAGAACTACGGCTTCGCCTCGCTGTGGAGCTTCATCGCCCGGCCGAGCTACGAGTTCGAGGATGCGCCCGGCCAGGTCGCCGCCGGCGATCCCGACTGCAGCAACGGCACGACGGCATCGGTGCGCGGTGCGCCCACCAACCCGTTCGTGCAGCTGCAGGAGCACCCCTACGACGACGCCCTGGTGCGCGAGCGCTCCCCGCAGACGCACCTCGACCAGCTGCACGTGCCGATGCTGGCGACGCTGGCCTGGCAGGACGAGCAGCTCGACTCGCGCGGCACCGACCTGCTCGCGCAGATCGACGACCTCAACGCGGTACGGCGCACGCACGGCGAGACCGAGACGCCCTGGTGGATGACCGTGACCAACGGCGACCACGGGATGATGCGAACGGCGACGGAGTACGCCGACCTGCACCGCTTCTACGACCACTTCCTCAAGGGCGTCGACAACGGATGGGAGTCGCGTCCGCGCGTCAACGTCTGGTGGGACGCGAAGACGTCCGACCGCGCGCCTACCTGGACGACCGTCCTCGAGCACTGGTCCGAGAAGGAGCGGACGGCGGCAGGGCTGCTCACGCCGCTGGCGCTGAACCTGCGCGCCGGAGGGCTGCTGTCCCGGAACCCGGCCGGTGCCGGCGAGGCCTCGGAGCAGTACGCCTACACACCCGGCGTCGGCTCGCAGGGCATCGGCAACCCGGCGTACGGCGGGGTCGCCGGTCCCCCCAACAAGTACCTCTGGGACGAGGCACCGCCTGCCGGCACGGCGTTGCACTGGACGTCGGCGCCGTTGACGTCGGACGAGACGCTTCTCGGGCCGGCCTCCATGGACCTGTGGCTCTCCTCGACGGCACCCGACACGGACCTGCAGGTGACGCTCACGGAGGTCCGCCCCGACGGGCAGGAGATGTACCTGCAGAAGGGCTGGCTGAAGGTCTCGCAGCGGGCGCTCGACGCCTCTCGCTCCACGGCGCTCCGGCCGTACCAGACGCACCAGCAGGCCGACGTCGCGATGCTGACGCCGGGCGCGCCGGTGCTCGCGCGGGTCGAGATCTTCCCGTTCGGCGCGGTGCTCCACAAGGGATCGCGGATCCGCGCGTGGGTCGAGGCCCCGACCGAGCTTCCGGAGCTGTGGGCCTTCGCGGACTACCCGGTCAACGCCGTGAACACCGTGCTGCACGACGCCACGCACCCGTCGCGACTGGTGCTGCCGGTCGTCCCGAACGACCCCGCGCCGCACGCGCTCGCGCCGTGCGGCTCGCTGATCCGGGAGCCCTGCCGCACCGACCCGGTTGCGTCCAACCCGGACGACCCCGACCCCGTCGTACCCGAGGTCCCCTACGCCGCCCTGCTGCCGCTGCTGGGCCTCGCGGTGGCCGGCGCCGTCGTCGCCCGCCGCCGCCGTACCGCTCCCGCCGCCTGACCCCCGCCGGCT
>JAODNA010000039.1 GCA_025465135.1 Frankiales bacterium
TGAGCAGCGTCGTCGTCTCGTTCATGTTCGAGTCGCCGACGATCACGTGCAGCCGCCGGTAGCGCTCGGCGTCGGCGTGCGGCTCGTCGCGGGTGTTGATGATCGGGCGGCTTCTCGTCGTGGCCGACGAGACGCCTTCCCAGATGTGCTCGGCCCGCTGGCTGACGCAGTAGATGGCGCCGCGCGGGGTCTGCAGCACCTTGCCGGCGCCGACGACGATCTGCCGACTGACCAGGAACGGGATGAGGACGTCGGCCAGCCGGCTGAACTCACCGTGCCGGCCGACCAGGTAGTTCTCGTGGCAGCCGTAGCTGTTCCCCGCGGAGTCGGTGTTGTTCTTGAACAGGTAGATGTCGCCGGTGACGCCCTCTTCGGCGAGGCGCTGCTCGGCGTCGACCAGCAGGCCCTCGAGGATCCGCTCGCCGGCCTAGTCGTGGACGATCAACTCGGTGAGGTCGTCGCACTCGGCGGTGGCGTACTCGGGGTGGCTGCCCACGTCGAGGTAGAGCCGGCTGCCGTTGCGCAGGAAGACGTTGGAGCTGCGCCCCCACGAGACCACCCGCCGGAACAGGTAGCGGGCAACCTCGTCCGGGGAGAGCCGGCGCTGCCCCTTGAAGGTGCACGTGACGCCGTACTCGGTCTCGATGCCGAAGATCCGTCGGTCCACGTTGAGAGCCTAGGCGCCCGAGGTGACGGGCCGCCGCGTCCGGCGCGTCACCGGCGGCCTCACGAATCCCGCTTCCGGTCGAGGTGGGTCAGGAGACCGTCGGCGGCCTTCTCGATCTCGTCGTGGTCGTTCTGCGCAGCACGCTGCTTGCCGTGGATCAGCGCAGCCCGGTTGACCTTCGTGAAATCGCCGTACGGAAACGCGTACCGCCCCTTGGTCTCCTCGGAGGCGTCCGGGTCGATCGCCAGGTGCCAGGCACCGAAGCCCTCGTAGCCGTGCTTCTCGATCTCGGCATTGCCGTCGTCGGCCGAGGGCGCGGCGTCGGACCACTCGGTCGTGTCGTCGTACGTCCCGGCGTCGATCAGCTTCCGCGCCTGAGCCACGGCGTCCTTGTTCACGTGGTAAGTGGGCACGGGAACTCCCTTCGGTCAGTCGTCGGTGCCCTCGGCGCCCCCGACGGTGTCGGGATTCGCCGGATCGCCAAGGCCGGGTGGGGTGCCCGGCTCCGTCACGCTCGGCGCGTGCGCCGCCCGCTCGGCGCCCTGCCGGTCGTCCGGGGCCGGTTGCTCGTCACCGAGCAGGGTGCGCAGCGCGGAACCGACGACCCGGCGGAATGCCCGCTTGGGCCGGCGCCGGTCGAGCACGGCGACCTCGAGCTGGGCGGCGGTCAGGCGGCCGGCGCTGCCCCCGTTGGCCGAGCCGGCCGTGACCGGGCTGACCGCCGAGAGCGCGCGGACGCCGACCTGCAGCGCGTCGGACAGCCCCAGGCCGACGTGGAAGTGCTCGCGGAGGTGACCGGTGACCGCGTCGGCCTGGCCGCCCATCACGACGAAGTCGGGCTCGTCGACGACGGAGCCGTCGAAGGTGAGCCGGTAGAGCTGGTCGCTCTCGGGGGTGTCGCCGACCTCGGCCACGCAGAGCTCGACCTCGTAGGGCTTCATCTGCTCGGTGAAGATCGCGCCGAGGGTCTGGGCGTACGCGTTGGCGATCACCCGGCCGGTGACGTCGCGCCGGTTGTAGGAGTAACCGCGGACGTCGGCCAGCCGGACACCGGCGACGCGGAGGCTCTCGAACTCGCTGTACCGGCCGACGGCCGCGAAGCCGATCTTGTCGTAGAGCTCGCCGACCTTGTGGAGCGAGGAGCTGGGGTTCTCCGCGATGAACAGGACGCCGTCGGCGTAGGTGACGACGGCGACGCTGCGGCCACGCGAGATGCCCTTGCGGGCGTACTCCGAGCGGTCCCGCATGACCTGCTCGGCGGAGGCGTAGTACGGCATCGTCATGTCTCAGCCCTCCCGCTGCTTGTCGTCACGCTCGGCCGCCGACCGTTCGGCGACGACGGCGTCGGCCACCGCAGCCACCTCGGCGTCGGCCAGTCGCACCGCGCCTTCGGCGTCGACCCGATAGACGATCGGGTAGAGCCGGCGGACGGGGTCGGGACCGCCGGTGGCCGAGTCGTCGTCCGCCGCGTCGTAGAGGGCCTCGACGACGGTGCGGGTCGCAGCCTGGGCGGACAACCCGTGCCGCCAGGTCTTCTTGAGCGAGTTCTTCGCGAACAGCGAGCCGGAGCCGACAGCCGCGTAGCCCCGCTCCTCGTAGTTCCCGCCCGTGACGTCGTAGCTGAAGATCCGGCCTGGAGCGGCGCCGGCTGCGGCATCGAGGTCGAAGCCGGCGAACAGCGGGACGACGGCGAGCCCCTGCAGGGCGGCCCCGAGGTTGCCGCGGATCATGGCGGCGAGCCGGTTCGCCTTGCCGTCGAGGGACATCGTGAGTCCCTCGATCTTCTCGTAGTGCTCGAGCTCGACCTGGTAGAGCCGCACCATCTCGATCGCGATACCGGCGGCCCCGGCGATCCCGATGACGCTGTAGGAGTCGGCCGGATAGACCTTCTCGATGTCGCGGGAGGAGATCAGGTTGCCCATGGTCGCGCGCCGGTCGCCGGCCATCAGGACACCGCCGTCGTAGGTGACCGAGACGATCGTGGTGCCGTGCGGCGCCAGCTCGCCGACCGGCAGCTGCGGGATCGGACGCCGGCCGGGCAGCAGGTCAGGTGCCGTGGTGGCGAGGAAGTCGGTGAACGAGGAGCCCACGCGGTCCAGGTAGGCGGGCGGGAACCCGCTCCGGCCTGCTGACGACTCGTTCAATGCTCCGCCTCTCCGGGCTGTTGCTGTGGGCGTGACCTGCCGGTGTGCCCGGTGCTGCGCGAGGTCGTCCCGCGCCCACCTGGGCGTCGGTCCGACCCTACCGGCGGGTTCCCCGGGCGGCTGGCCCCGTCCGGCCCGTTGCGGGCGGCGTCCCAGAGCGCAGCGACCGCGTGCGCTTGTTGGTGCCCCGTGACATAGAGGCCAGCCACATGCAGGAGATAGGGATCGTCCCGGAAGAGTCCGAGCCCGTGGTTGCACCTCTGACACAGCAATCGGCGGATCGCGCCGGTGGAATGATCGTGGTCAAGATGCTGCTGTCCCGGATCACCGCAGATCGCGCATCGGTCGCCTTGGGCCTCCCGCATGTCATGGAGAGCCTTCGGCGAGAGCTTGTAACGACGATAGAAGTAGGCGGCGCTGTCCGATTCGCTCTTGCAGGCCTTGCACTGGCTACCGAAGCCAGCGGGGCTGCGGGAGTTTCGGGTGTAATCCTGATGCGCTACCGGTTGCTGGCAGGAGGGGCACCAACGGAAGCCTTCAGGGATCCAGGAATGATCGCGGACCAACTTGCCCATCGCGCCACGACGCTTCCGGTAGTGGGCGTTGCTCTTCGCGCGGTTGCACGCCTTGCAGTAGAAGGACAGGCCGTCGCCGAGCGACCGGTTTCGCCCGAATGCCGTCGCTGGCTTCGTCTCGCTACAGGAGGGACAGAGCTTCGTCTTCATTGTCGAAATAACGACTACGGAGAGTGATCACTCCCCTCCCTTCTGTACGTAAGATCTCACGAACTCCTCGGCATTGGACTCGAGCACCTCGTCGATCTCGTCCAGGATCGAGTCGACGTCGTCGGTCATTTCCTTGTGGCGCTCGGCGACGTCGGTGTCGACCGACGCCTCGACCTCGTCGGTCTCCTCGCGCGCTCGCGTCGCCTTCTGCTGCCCGCCGGTGTCTCTGGTGGCCATGGTTGCCCTCCGGTGCTGCTCGTGGCTCGTACCTATCAGGAAGCTACCCGCCGGGAGTGACAATCCGCGTCCGCCGGACGGGTGCTCGGCGATCACCCGCCGGTGATCGTGTCCACGAGTTCCTGGGCGGTCGACGTCGACTCGAACAGCGCCCCCACGTGCTCACGGGTGCCACGCAGCGGTTCCATCGTCGGGATGCGGACGAGGTTCTCCCGGCCGAGGTCGAACACGACCGAGTCCCACGACGCCGCGGCCACCTGAGCCGGGTACCGGCGCAGGCACTCACCGCGGAAGAACGCGCGGGTGTCCACCGGGGGCGCGGTCATCGCCCGGGCCACCTCCGCGTGGGTGAGCAGCCGCTGCATCGAGCCGCGGGCCACCAGCCGGTGGTAGAGCCCCTTGTCCGGCCGGACGTCGGAGTACTGCAGGTCGACCAGGTGCAGGCGGGAATCGCCCCAGTCCAGCCCGTCGCGCGACCGGTAGCCCTCCAGGAGCCGCAACTTGGCAGGCCAGTCCAGCCGGTCGGCGCACCGCATCGGGTCGACCGCGAGGTCGTCGAGCACCTCCGCCCACCGCTGGAGCACGTCGCGGGTCTGCTCGTCGTCCTCGCCGCGGGCCTGGACGAACTTCTCCGCCTGCTCGAGGTAGAGCAGCTGCATCTCGACCGCGGTCATCTGCCTGCCGTCGCGCAGCCGGATCCGATGTGTCAGCGAGGGGTCGTGGCTGACCGCCTGCAGCGCCTGCACCGGCTCCTCGAGTGCCAGCCCGGGGGCGAGCGCCTGGGCCTCGATCATCGCCAGCACGAGCGACGTCGTCCCGACCTTGAGGTAGGTCGACAGCTCGGCCAGGTTGGCGTCGCCGATGATCACGTGCAGCCGGCGGTACTTGTCGGCGTCGGCGTGCGGCTCGTCGCGGGTGTTGATGATCGGCCGCTTCAGCGTCGTCTCCAGCCCCACCTCGACCTCGAAGAAGTCGGCCCGCTGCGACAGCTGGAAGCCCTGGGTACGCCCCTCGGTGCCGATGCCCACCCGGCCGGCGCCGGCGAACACCTGACGGGTCACGAAGAAGGGCACCAGGCCGCGGATGATGTCGATGAACGGCGTCTTCCGGTCCATCAGGTAGTTCTCGTGCGAGCCGTAGGACGCGCCCTTGCCGTCGGTGTTGTTCTTGTAGAGCTGGATCGCCGGCTGGCCCGGAATGCGGGCCGCCCGCCTCGCCGCCTCGGCCATCACCTGCTCCCCCGCCTTGTCCCACAGGACGATGTCGCGGGGGTTGGTCACCTCGGGCGTCGAGTACTCGGGGTGCGCGTGGTCGACGTACAGCCGGGCCCCGTTGGTGAGGATGACGTTGGCCATCCCGTTGTCCTCGTCGAGGTCGTTGTGGTCCAGCGCCTGCGCCGGCGACAGATCGAAGCCGCGGGCATCGCGCAGCGGCGACTCCTCCTCGAAGTCCCAGCGCGGACGGCGAGGGGTCGGCGCCTCGGCGACCGCCCACGCGTTGACCACCAGACTCGACAGCGTCGTCGGGTTCGCGGTCGGCTGCCCCGGCACCGAGATGCCGTACTCGACCTCGGTGCCCATGACCCGCCGCACGCTCATGCACCAACCCTAGGCCGCGACCCGGAGCGCGCCCGGGTGACCGCCGTCAGCCGGCGAGATCGGCGATGTCGCACGGCTTCGCGGTGTAAAGCGTGCGAGATCGCCGATCTCGTCGCGGTCAGAGGTACTGGCCGGTGTTCGTGGCCGTGTCGATGGCGCGGCCCGACTCGTTGCCCTTGCCGCTGATGAGCGTGCGGATGTAGACGATCCGCTCGCCCTTCTTGCCCGAGATCCGGGCCCAGTCGTCGGGGTTGGTCGTGTTGGGCAGGTCCTCGTTCTCCTTGAACTCGTCGAGGCACGCGGCCGTCAGGTGGCTCACCCGCAGACCGCCCGTGCCGGTCTCGAGCTGCTCCTTGATCGCCATCGTCTTCGCGCGGTCGACGATGTTCTGCAGCATCGCGCCGGAGTTGAAGTCCTTGAAGTACAGGACCTCCTTGTCACCGTTGGCGTAGGTGACCTCGAGGAAGCGGTTCTCCTCGCTCTCGGTGTACATGCGCTCGAC
>JAODNA010000150.1 GCA_025465135.1 Frankiales bacterium
GACAGCCGCAGCAACCGACCGGGACCACCGGTGCGCAGCCGACGCCCGCCAGCGGACCGCCCGCCACTACGGCGGCATCCGGCGCGACGCCCTCGACACAGGCCAGCCCGCCGCCGCCTGCGACCGAGGCCCCGCCGGCACCCCAGCCCGGCCCCCCCTCCAGCGTCCACGCGACAGCGAACACCAACAGCGTCACCGTCTCGTGGTCCGGCGTCTCCGGGGCGTCGTCGTACCGCGTGATCTACGCGGGCGGCGCGGTCGCGGGCGAGACGTCCGGCACGACGCTGAACGTGCCCGGCCGCGCTGCCTGCACCGACTACGCCTTCCAGGTCCAGACGATCGACGCGTCAGGCCGGGTCAGCAGTCCGAGCAGCTCGGCCAGTGCGCGCACCGGTAACACGGCTCCGTCCGCCTCGAACGGGGCAACCGGGCTGAAGTCGGGGGTCGCGCACCACCGGGTGATCACGACCCTCGCCTCCGACCCCGAGAGCAACATCACGCAGTACAAGCTGGTGCAGATCGGCTTCTCCGCGTCCACCTTCAAGTTCTCGTGGGACGCGGCCGCCGGGACCTTCGACATCACCCCGCCCGCTGGCAACGGCGGGGAGAGCTACCTCACGTGGGAAGCGGTCGACAGCTGCGGCGGTGTCTCGGCCGTCGTCAGGGAGACGCTCGACTTCGTCAACTAGCGCTCACCAGCCGCGTTCGCGCCACTCCGGCAGTGACGCGCGCTCGGCCCCGAGTGTGGTGTCCGAGCCGTGGCCGGCGTAGACCCACGTCGAGTCGGGGAACGGCGCGAACAGCTTGTTCTCGACGTCGTCGATCAGGGTCGCGAACCGCGCCGCGTCCTTCTCCGTGTTGCCGACGCCCCCCGGGAAGAGCGAGTCCCCGGAGAACAGGTGCCCGCCCTCGCCGGCGTAGTGCAGGGCGACCGAACCGGGTGTGTGGCCGACGAGTGTGATGGCCGTGAGCGTGTGAGGTCCCACCGCGACGGTGTCGCCGTCGGCGAGGACCCGGTCCACCGGCACGGGGAGGTCGGCCGCGTCGGCCTGCGTGGCCAGAACGGGCGCGCCCGTGGCCTTGACCACGTCGGCCAGCGCCTGCTGGTGGTCCCAGTGGCCGTGCGTCTCGACGATGCCGACCAGAGTGCCGTCGCCGAGCGCCTCCAGGAGGCGCTCCGGATCTCCGGCCGCGTCGATGAGCAGGGTCTCGCCGGACGCGGTGTCCCGGAGCAGGTAGCAGTTGTTGTTAAAGGGGTTGGTCGCCACCTTCGTGATCGTCAGACCCGGCAGCTCGCGCACGTCCGCGGGTCCACCGACCGTCACCTCACCCGTGTAGGGCATCTGCTCCTCCTCGCGTCGTCAGCGCCACTCTGGCAGGTCGGGCAGCGCGCCCTGCAGGCCGTCGCCGCGGCTGCGGCCGGTCAGCCAGGCGGCGAGGGCGTAGTCGGGGCCGGTGATCCCGTCGAGGGCCGGCAGATCCGGCCAGCCGCGGAGCTCGGCGAGCAGTCGTTCGACGAGCTCTCCCGGCCAGTCGGCCGGCCCGTAGCCCGCGGCCAGATCCACCGCGTGGACCTCGACCTCTCGCCATCGCGTCCAGACGAGCCGCCCGACCGGCATCGGGTCGCCATGGAGCGGGCGGCACAGCGCCGTCCAGTCCTCGGTGTCCTGCCAGGCGGCCTCGAGCTCCTCGGCGCTGCGGTGCATCGCAGCGACGGCGGCGGCGGGATCGGCGGCGAGCTCCTCGATCTCGGCGGCCCGGCCCGCGGCCCCGCCCGGGTACTGATCGGCGACCTCTCCGCGCAAGGCGCCGCGCAGCATGCCGATCTGGCCGCGGGCGTTGCCGGTGATGTGGGCCACCACGTGGGCGCGGTCCCAGCCGGGCAGCAGCGAGGGCGCGCCAAGATCATCGGTCCGGTCGACCAGGGCCCGCAGCCGGGTGGTGGCCTCGCGGGCTCCCGCCAGCTCCGTAACAGGCGTCACGATCTCCTCCGGAAGACTTCTGTCGGACCCCGACGTTAGCCTGGGAGGGGCGCCCTCTCTGCCCGGAAAAAGACGACGAAATGGACCCGATGGCCGACCGCCTGGTCGTGCGCGGCGCGCGCGAGCACAACCTCAAGGACGTCTCCCTCGACCTGCCGCGCAACGCGCTGGTCGTGTTCACCGGGCTGTCCGGCTCGGGAAAGTCGAGCCTCGCGTTCGACACGATCTTCGCCGAGGGCCAGCGGCGCTACGTCGAGTCGCTGAGCGCCTACGCCCGGCAGTTCCTCGGCCAGATGGACAAGCCCGACGTCGACTTCATCGAGGGCTTGTCCCCGGCCGTGTCCATCGACCAGAAGTCGACGAGCAAGAACCCCCGGTCGACCGTCGGCACCATCACCGAGGTCTACGACTACCTCCGGCTTCTCTACGCGCGGGCCGGCATCCCCCACTGCCCGAAGTGCGGCCGGGTCATCGCGCGGCAGCAGCCGAGCCAGATCGTCGACCGGGTCCTCGAGCTCGAGGAGGGCAGTCGCTTCCAGGTGCTCGCGCCCGTGATCCGCGGACGCAAGGGCGAGTACGTCGACCTCTTCGCCGAGCTGCAGACCAAGGGCTTCAGCCGCGCCCGCGTCGATGGCGTCGTCCATCCGCTCACCGAGCCGCCGAAGCTCAAGAAGCAGGAGAAGCACACCATCGAGGTGGTCGTCGACCGCCTCACCGTCAAGGAGTCGAGCAAGCGCCGGCTCACCGACTCGGTGGAGACAGCGCTGCAGCTCGGCGGCGGCCTCGTCGTCCTCGACTTCATCGACCTGCCCGACGACGACCCCCACCGCGAGCGCACCTTCTCCGAGCACCTCGCGTGCCTGTACGACGACCTGTCGTTCGAGGAGCTCGAGCCGCGGTCGTTCTCCTTCAACTCGCCGTACGGCGCCTGCGTCGAGTGCCACGGGCTCGGGACGCGCAAGGAGGTCGACCCGGAGCTCGTCGTCCCCGATGAGGACAAGAGCTTCACCCAGGGCGCGATCTCGCCGTGGTCGAGCGGGCACAACATCGAGTACTTCGGCCGTCTCCTCCAGGCCCTCGGTGATGCGCTCGGCTTCAAGCTCAGCACGCCCTGGAAGAAGCTCACGAACAAGCAGCGGGACGCCGTCCTCTACGGCCACGACACCGAGGTCCACGTCCGCTACCGCAACCGCTACGGCCGGGAGCGCAGCTACTACACGGCGTACGAAGGCGTGGTCCCGTTCATCGAGCGGCGGCACAGCGAAGCCGAGAGCGACGTCAGCCGCGACCGCTACGAGGGCTACATGCGCGAGGTGCCCTGCCCCGAGTGCCACGGCGCGCGGCTCAAGCCCGAGGTCCTGGCCGTCACCCTGGGAGACAAGTCGATCGCCGACGTCGCGGCGATGTCGATCCGTGAGTGCGCCGACTTCCTGCGCGAGCTGCGCCTCGACGCGCGGCAGACCGTCATCGCCGAGCGCGTCGTCAAGGAGGTCAACGCCCGGCTGGGCTTCCTGCTCGACGTGGGGCTCGACTACCTCTCCCTCGACCGCGCCTCCGCGACCCTTGCCGGTGGCGAGGCGCAGCGCATCCGGCTCGCCACGCAGATCGGATCCGGTCTCGTCGGTGTGCTCTACGTCCTCGACGAGCCGAGCATCGGGCTGCACCAGCGCGACAACCGGCGCCTCATCGAGACGCTGCTGCGACTGAAGGACCTCGGCAACACCCTCATCGTCGTCGAGCACGACGAGGACACCATCGCCACCGCGGACTGGGTCGTCGACATCGGCCCGGGAGCCGGTGAGCACGGCGGCCAGATCGTCGTCTCCGGCAGCGTCGAGGACCTCCTCGCGAGCCCGGACTCGATCACCGGCCAGTACCTCTCCGGCCGTCGGTCGATCGAGATCCCGGCCGTCCGCCGGCCGCCGACGCCGGGTCGCGAGCTGACCGTCGTCGGGGCCCGCGAGCACAACCTGCGTGACGTCACGGTGAGCTTCCCCCTGGGCTGCCTCGTCGCCGTGACCGGCGTGAGCGGTTCCGGCAAGTCGACCCTCGTCAACGACATCCTCGCGGCGGTCCTGGTCAAGCAGCTCAACGGCGCCCGCGACGTGCCCGGCCGGCACACCCGCGTGAGCGGCCTGGAGCACCTCGACAAGGTCGTCCGCGTCGACCAGTCGCCGATCGGGCGCACCCCCCGTTCCAACCCGGCGACCTACACCGGCGTCTTCGACCACATGCGCAAGCTGTTCGCGGAGACCACCGAGGCGAAGGTGCGCGGCTACCAGCCCGGCCGGTTCTCCATCAACGTCATGGGCGGCCGCTGCGAGGCGTGCAAGGGCGACGGCACGATCAAGATCGAGATGAACTTCCTGCCCGATGTCTACGTGCCGTGCGAGATCTGCCACGGCGCGCGCTACAACCGCGAGACGCTCGAGGTGCACTTCAAGGGCAAGACGATCTCCGAGATCCTCGACATGGCGATCGAGGAGGCCGCGGAGTTCTTCGAGGCGGTCCCGGCGATCAGCCGCCACCTGAAGACGCTCGTCGACGTCGGCCTCGGCTACGTCCGGCTCGGCCAGCCGGCGCCGACGCTGTCCGGTGGTGA
>JAODNA010000161.1 GCA_025465135.1 Frankiales bacterium
CGCAGGACCATCAGCCCGCCGTGCTCGCCGTCCGGCACGTCGCCCTGTGTGGTCCGCGTGTAGGAAATCCCCTGCCAGGGCTCCCAGCCGAGTCGCTCGTAGAACGGCTTCGCCCGTCCCGTTGACAGCAGGGCAACAGACCAGCGAGCCGCGATCTCCACGTGCAGCTGCTGCATCATGCGCCGGCCGACGCCCTCGCCCTGGCGCGTCGGATCCGTCGCGACGCCCTCGACGTACCCGACGGTGCGCCACGTTCCATCGCCGAACGCGAGCCGGCGGGGTACGGCGCTGGCGTGGCCGATGAGGGTGTCGCCGTCGCGCACCAGGACATGCACGCCGCCGTAGGCGTGGTCGGCATCCTCGTCGCTGAAGCGGCCACCGAAGGCGCGGTCCCAGAGGCCACGCAACGCTGCCCGCATCACGGGGTCGATGTCGTCGCTCTCGACGACTGTCAGGTCCACGACCGCCAACCTATGCGCGCAGAGGGCATGCGTCCGGGCTCGCGCGGCCGCTCAGTGCGTCTTTGCCGCGACTGCCTCGCAGGCGTCCTGCGCGGCGCGGGCTTGCGCGTCGCTCAAGCTGCCTGGGGCGAACTGGTACGCCGGTGGCACGCCCTTGCCCTGCGCGCGCGTCGTGACGAGGAAGCCCTTGCTCTCCATGCACGAGGCCTCTGCCGCGAGGTAGTCCGCGTCGAACGCGTGCGGGTTCAGCCCGCGGTCCAGGGTCGTGGCGACGATGCGCCCGCCGACGTCGTACGCGGTGATGCGCGTCACCGATGCGGACGGCCACGGGGCGATGAAGTAGGCGCGGTGGTCCCAGCGCTTGCCGCCGTCGTACGCGACGAAGTCTGCGGAGGTACGGCCTGCCGACGAGAGCCGCACCCGCACGGTGCCGGAGGGAGCAGAGCCGGTGAGCAGCTGCTCCTGCGGCTGACCGGACCCAGCGACGAAGGAGCGACCGACTCCGATCTAGGGGCCGGGGCCGGTGCGCATGCCGCAAGACATGGCGCCCCCACCCGCGGGGGCTCCTCCGCTGTAGTCC
Organism: Frankiales bacterium; assembly: GCA_025465135.1. Classification (GTDB taxonomy): domain Bacteria; phylum Actinomycetota; class Actinomycetes; order Mycobacteriales; family SCTD01; genus RYN-124. The sequence goes on from JAODNA010000161.1 coordinate 1,042, forward strand.
TGCACGTAGTCGAGTATGCAGGCCTCGCCGTCAGCCGCGACGAAACCCAGGGTCATCAGCGTGACGGTGCTGCTGAGCCGGGTGCGCGCGAGAACGTCCGAGAGCGCCGGTGGCTTTCTGGGCTGGCGACCGAAGCTGAGGCCGAACCACGCGTCGAGCGGTGACTCGACGACGCCGAGCTGCGGATCTGCGGACCTGCGATGGATGAGCACGTCGCTCGGCAGGCGGGTGCGGGCGAGCTCGTGTCCCTTGCGATTCACGGCGACAACATCGGTCCCCTTGCGAGGCCACCAGGCAACGAAGTACGGGCGGTGTTGCCAGGCTGTCCCGGGGTCGGCCGTGGGTACGGCGACATCCGCCCGGCCGGGCGACCGAAGGAGCACGGCGGCGGTGCCGGCCGGCGCCGTGCCGCTGATCCAGGTGCTCCCCGGTGGACCGGAGACCAGCAGCGTGAGCGGACGCGACGCGGGCTCGGGTGTGGAGGACGTGGCCCAGTCGCAGCGGCCCGCGAGAACCAGCTCGCCAGGATGGCTGTAGGTGTAGAGGCAGCGGTCGAGACGCGGCCGCCCCTTCGCATCCGGTGTGGCATGCGGTCGGACCACACCGACCGTGCGGAGGACGCCGCCGTCGTGCGTCGTGGGCGAGATCGCAAGGAGGTCCGCGGTGCTGACGGCTGGACCGTTGAGATGACCGGGCGGTGCGCCGAGGCGCTGGCGCACCACGAGCGGAGGCACCACGGGACCCAGCTTCGGCGGCGGCGGGATCGTTGCGACCTCGCCCCTGTGCGCGAGCGGTCGCAGCAGGAACGTCGCGCCCACGGCCACGGCCAGGACGAGGAGTGCCGCCAGCACCGGAGCCAGCCGGCCGGAGCGGCGCCGCGAGAGGGTCCGCTGCGCGGACGCGCGTGCGTGCACCGCGGCCACGTGAGGGACCGGCTCGCCCACCGCCGCGTCGTACGCCGCATCAGTGAGCACCGTGCGCAGCTGCTCAGACATCGAGGGTCGCCTCCGCAGGCACGCGCAAGCGGGCGGCCAGCGCCGTGCGCCCACGGGCCAGGTTGGTCTTGACGGTGTTGACCGGACGCCCGGTCTCGTCGGCGATCTGCGCGACGCTCAGGTCGAGCAGGTAGTGCAGCACGATGGCTTGCCGCTGTGCAGCGGGGAGCGTCGCGAGTGCGCGCGCCACGTCCACGCCCTCGCTGTCCGGCGCCGGCACTGAGCTCGGCCGGCCGAACAACCGCCGGTGCGCAGCTCGGCCGCTGCGCTCCCGTCTGCCCAGGTCGATGGCCGCGTTGACCGCCACTTTGCGCACCCACCCCTCGGGGGCCTCGAGGCAGCCGACCACGTCCCACCTGGACAGGGCTCGGGCATACGCCTCTTGTACGACGTCGTGCGCGTCCTCCCGCGTCGGGACCAGCAGCACCACCGCGCGCAGCACCGACGCGTAGGACGCGTAGTACAGGTCGTCGAAGCCTGGCTGCACGTGCTGGCTCACCTGTCGCATCGAAACGGCACACCTCTAACACGCACGAGGAGCCCGGCAGGTTTCACGGGCCGTCGGCATGCTCAGACGGCAGGATGGTGCCATGTGCCGACTGGTGGGATGGGTCAGTGAGACCCCGCGGACGCTGGCCGAAGTGCTCGGCGGGTCCGGCCTGGCCGAGCTGATCGCCCTGTCGCACCAGCACGAGGACGGGTGGGGGACGGCCTGGTGGGACGCCGACCGGCTGCAGACCGTGTCCTCGCACCTGCCGGCACACGCGTCGCCGGACTTCGGCGCGTGGGCCCGCGACGTCCGCGCCGATGCGGCTCTCGTGCACCTGCGCTGGGCGACGCCGGGTATCGCGGTCCGCCCTGAGAACACGCATCCGTTCGTCATCGGCGACTACGCCTTCGGGCACAACGGTGCAGTCCGCCCGAAGGACGGCCTGCTGCCGATGCTGTCCGCCGACACCCGCGCCGGCCTCGGGGGAGACACCGACAGCGAGCGCCTGCTGCACGTTCTCGTCGACCGGGTGATCGAGCACGGCCTGGACGACGGTCTGCGTCGCACGGTCACCGACGTCTGCCGGGATCTGACGCCGAGCAGCCTCAACGTGCTGCTGCTGGGACGCGAGGAGCTGACGGCCCTCTGCTGCCACGGCGCGGCGTCGGAGGGCGACGCCCCCGTGCTCGAGGGCCCTCCCGAGGACCAGCCCGGCTACTTCGACATGCGGTGGCGGCGCGACGGGGACGCGGTGGTCGTCGCCTCGCAGCCGCTGGGTGACCGGGGCTGGCAGCGGATGGACAACGGAACCGCCCTCGTCGTGAGGCGCGGAAGCGTAGAGCACAGAACGGTGCAGATCGGGATGTTCTCGGACGAGGCGCTGCGCCGTGAGCAGGCCCGGAGACAGGTTGCTGCAGTTTCCGGCGCGCCGTAACAGGACGGAAACGCACGGGTTGCATGCTCTGCCCATGGCGACCGCTTCCCCGGCCGCCCGACTGCGGGTCGGGTGCGAGTTCTCCTTCGACGTGCCCGCTGCGGTCGCCGGCGTCTTCCAGGTCGAGCCGGGCGACGAACCGCGCCAGCACGTCGTCGAGCAGTCGCTGTCGTTCGACCCCGCAGCCGAGCACACGGCGTACCGGGACACCTTCGGCAACCGCTGCTCGCGGCTGGCCCTGCGGCCCGGGCCGTTCTCGCTGCGCTACGACGCGCTCTTCGACGTGCCGCGGGCGGCCGACGACATCGACCTGGACGCCCCCGAGGTGCCCGTGGAGGACATGCCTGACGACGTCCTGCTCTACCTGATGCCGAGCCGGTTCTGCCTCTCGGACGTGCTCTGGGACGCAGCCGTCGAGCAGTTCGGTGCTGTTGCTCCCGGCTGGCGGCGCGTGCAGACCATCGTCGAGTCCGTCAACGGGCACCTCGCCTTCGGCTACGGCACCAGCTCGCCGACCTACACGGCGGCCGATGCGTTCGCGGCCGGCAAGGGCGTCTGCCGCGACTTCGCCCACCTGGCCATCAGCTTCTGCCGGGCCCTCAACATCCCGGCCCGCTACGTCTTCGGCTACCTGCCCGACATCGACGTCCCACCTGATGACGCGTTGATGGACTTCGCGGCCTGGATGGAGGTCTGGCTCGGCGACCGCTGGTGGACCTTCGACCCGCGCAACAACGCGCACCGCATCGGGCGCGTCGTCATCGGCCGCGGTCGAGATGCCGTCGATGTCGCGATGGTGACGACGTACGGCGCCGCAACGCTCAAGGGCATGACCGTCTGGGCCGACGAGGTCCACACATGAACGCCGAGCGCGGTACGGCGTCGGCTGCGGCCCTGCAGATCGAGGGCGCGGTCCGATACCGCCTGCGCCAGTCCTTCACCTACGAGTACGACGGCCCGGCGCGCGACCTCGTGCACCGCCTCGTCGTCGTACCGCCCCCGGCTCACGGCGACCAGCGGCTGTGCGAAGGGACGGTCGAGGTGTCCGACCCGGCCGCTGACGTCCGCTGGCACAACGACGCGTTCGGCAACCGGCACTGCGTCGTGCGGGTGAAGGACGTCCCACCGCGGCTCGAGCTCGTCGTGTCCGTCACCGTGGACCGCGGCTGGCCGGCCGCCGGCCTGGCGATGCGGGCATCGCGACACCCGGCCGGGTCGTGGGCCAGACTGCGGCTGCCGAGCACGCTGACGGTGCCCGACGCGCACATCGCGAGCCTGGCCCGCCGGCACGAGGTGCCGGGCGACACCCTCGCGACCGCCGATGCCTTCTGCAGCCTCGTGCAGGAGCGGATCGCCTACGGCTTCGGCGCCACCGACGTGACCACGACGGCGGCCGAGGCGCTGTCCGTCGGCACGGGGGTCTGCCAGGACCAGGCACATCTGATGCTCGCGCTCTGCAGGTCCGTCGGGATCGCCGCGCGCTACGTCTCTGGGCATCTCGTCGGGCAGGGCGGCACCCACGCCTGGACCGAGGTGCTCGTGCCGGGTGGCGCCGGCGTCGTCGCACTCGACCCGTGCCATGGCCGCCGGGCCGACTCCCGCTACGTCACCGTCGCAGTCGGCCGCGACTACTGCGACGTCCCGCCGACGTCCGGCAGCTACCGCGGCAAGGCCGTCGGCCAGCTGACGACGTCGAGGCTGCTCGAGTGCGAGCCGCTCGCGGCGTGAGCTAGCGCGGTTTGCCGAACGCGATCCGCAACGCGCTGAGTGCTTCGTCGTGGTCCGCGCCGAGCTGCTGGGCCTGCTGCGCGAAGCGATCGGCGAGACCCGTCAGCAGCGCCTTGCGCCGGGACTTCTCCACCGCCTTCGCGCTGACGAAGGTGCCCTGCGGCCGGCGTGACCGCACCAGTCCGGCGTGCTCCAGCTCGTCGTAGGCACGCGCGACTGTTCCGGCCGCCAGGCTCAGGTCGGCCGCGAGCTGGCGGATCGTCGGCAGCTTCTGCCCGGGCACGAGATGACCGCCGGCGATGAGGCGGGTCAGCTGGTCGACGAGCTGCTCGTACGGCGGCACGCTGCTCGCGGTGTCGACCGCGATGACGGGAGTCTCGGTCATGCCGCGCGCGGGTGCCAGGAGCGCAGCGGGATCAGCAGCGCGATGACGACGCCGGCGGCGGCCATCATCGACAGCGTGATCACCTGTCCGGTCACCATGCTTGCGGGCAGTCGCTGCCCGGCCATGCCGACGGACAGCAGCAGGCCGACCATCCCGCCGCCAAGACCGGCGGCTGTCGCGATGCGGGCGCTCGCCACCCGGATCGCGGTGTCGATCTGCAGATCGAGGGTGCGGTCCGGCAGTGCGCGCCGGGTCAGCCGATCCAGTGCCACCTCGAGGCCGATCGCGGCGACGAGCATCAGCGCGCCGTGCGTGACGGCCGCTCCGAGGTGGTGCGCGGACTGCGTGCTGAGGAACGGCGCTGTGAGCCCGAGCACGGCGCCGGACCACAGCGCGCAACGCGCCCATGCCAGTGCGTAGACCGGGGCGAAGTAGGAGCGGGACCGCCTCTGCATGGAGGCAGAGCGCACCCGGCCGCGACGAGGCGCCGGCGAGAGCGACTCCGCGATCAGGATGCAGAGCAGGTACGGCGTCGTGACGAAGCCGAGCGGCCAGTGGAGAGCCCACGCAGAGAGGGCCCCGAGCGCGACGAAGATGAGGGTCGCGGCGACGCGCGACCAGCGCAACCGCCACAGGTAGCGCCGCACGACGGCCAGGTTGCGCTCGTCACTGACGAGTCCGCGGGCGGCCAGCCATCGGCGCGCCGCCTTCTCGTTGAGCATGAGCGCCCGGATGACGTAGACGACCAGCAGGACACAGCCGAGAGCTGTCGCCGAGAAGCTCACCGGGTGCAGGGTGCCACTGACGTGGTGCACGACCACATGTCCTGATGTCACAGGGCATTGATACATGAGGCGATCGCAGGCCGTCAAGGGAGGTCACGTCGAAGCCCCGCCGCGGGGGGATGCGGCGGGGCTTCGACGTACAGGGGCTAGCGATGGCCGCCCATGGTCTGGGTGCCCGTGACGGCGAAGTCGCTGCCGACCTGCACGATCAGCTCGCTGCCGGCCGACACGATGTGGGCCTCGTAGACCCCGTCGCTGTCGGTCTCGATGCGCTGGATCGTGGCGCTCGGGTACTTCGCGAGCGCGGCCGCCTTCACCTTCGCGGCGGTGTCACCGGTGAGCAGCGTCTCGTCCGATCGCTGCGGCTTGCTGAGGTCACCCGGGTTGGGGTTGGTCGGACGTACCGGGTCCGCCGCTGCCGTGGAGCTCGCCGTCGCGGCGGGGGTCGCCGTCGTGCCCGTGTCGGCGCTGGCGGTCAGCGTGCCGGCGAGGATGCCGCCGGCCACGAGGCCGCTGCCGATGAGGCCGGCGGTCCCGGCGTACCTACGAAGCTTCTTCGAGTTCATGGAAGGTCCTGCTCTCTGGTGTGGGCCCCGGTGGGGCCGCTGACGACGAGACTCGGCGGCGTTGCTGTGACGTGGATGTCGCGTCGCTGTGAGGTCTCTGCGAGACCAAGAACACACGAGACTGCAGGCAGATTCAGGCTGTCGTCAGTCGCTGCGGGGCACGTTCGCGGTGAGTCCACTCCCTCGTCCCCGGAGCTCCCATGACGACGACGTACGCCGACCGATCCACCGACACCACCGCGAGCGCTCGCAGTCCGCTCTTCAGTGTCCTCATCGGTCTCACGACCCTCGCGGTCCTGCTGCAGGGGCTGTGGGCCGGCATCTTCCTTCAGCACGACGGACAGCGCGACAACGCGTCGAGCTGGATCGACGTGCACGCGCGCGGCGCCGACATCGGCATCCTGCTTGCCGCGGCCGCGACGGTTGCGGCCTTCGTGAAGCTGCGCGCTCGCAAGGACCTCTGGGGCGGCGCCGCGGTGCTTACCGCGCTGCTCGTCGCCGAGTCCTACATCGGCGGGCTGATCCGCGACGCGAGCAAGGACACCCTCACGGTGGTCCACGTGCCGCTGGCGATGGCGATCATGGGGCTCGCCGTCTGGCTCCCGGTCCGGACGCGTCACACCACCTAGAGGTAGGCCGCCGTCGTACCGCCCAGGGGAACCGGGTCCATGCCGAGCTTGCGGTGGTCCCAGGAGCGCACCCGCTCGGGATCGACGCGGACAGCGACCCGCTTGTTGAGCATCAGCGCGACGAAGGGCCGCATCTCCTCGGTGTAGGGCCCGGTGTAGCGCTCCCAGATGCTGACGCCGACCTGCCACAGGGCATCAGCGTCGTCGACGATGACGCCCTGCCCCTCGATCGACACCCCCCGAAGGGTGTCGTAGGTCTGCCCGTCCTCGACCATGCAGGTCATCCGCGGGTCGCGGCGCAGGTTCTGCGCCTTCTGTGACTTGGCCTTCGTCTCGAACCAGATCTGACCGTCGATGACCGCGAACCACATCGCGACGACGTGAGGTGTGCCGGTCGGCCCGTTGGTCGCCATCGTCGCCGTCCGGCTGCGCTCGACGAACGTCGTGATCTCGTCGTCGGTCATCGTGATCTGCGCGCGCTGGTTGACCCCCATGCTCGGGACCATAGTCTCGGGGTGTGGGGAAGACGTACGACGGCATCGATGACGACCTGGCTGCGTGGCTCACCGCACAGCCGCTCTGGTTCGTCGCCACGGCTCCGCTGGCCGCCGATGGTCATGTCAACGTGTCGCCCCGCGGCCACGACACCTTCTCGGTGCTCGGATCGCACCGCGTGGCCTGGGTCGACTACACCGGCAGCGGCATCGAGACGGTCGCGCACCTGCGCGAGAACGGCCGCATCTGCTTGATGTTCTGCTCCTTCGACCAGCGCCCGAAGATCGTCCGCCTGCACGGCACCGGCACCGTGGCACTGCCGGGCGAGCCGGTCTACGACGAGGTCGTCTCGCGTCACCCGCCCCACCCGAGCACGCGCGCGGTCGTCGTCGTGGACGTCGAGCGAGTCAGTGCCTCGTGCGGTTTCGGCGTGCCCGTCATGGACCTCATGGGGGAGCGGGACCTGCTGCGGCTCGGGGCCGAGAAACGCGGCCCCGACGGCCTCGTCGCCTATCGGGCCGACAAGAACGCCGTCAGCATCGACGGGTTGCCGGGCATGCCGTGAGACCCACGGCAGGCGCGTTCGCCGCGGCGTGCTGCCTCGTCGTGGCCGGCTGCGGTGGTGGCTCACCCACGACCGTGCCCTCGCAGTCCTTCACGGTTCTCGTCGACGGGCACCAGGCCGACAGCCCCGTCGCCTTCAGCGCGTTCTTCCCGCGGGTCGTGCGGATCCATGCCGGCGACACGGTCGTGTTCCACCCGCAGTACTCCGGACTGCCGCACACCGTCGCGTTCGGACGCGCGGTCGACCGGGCGCTCGGACGCATCGACGCCATCGCCGCGAGCGACCCGTCGGCACTGAGCGGCGGACCGCCGCCGGAGTACGCCGCGCTGCCACGGCTGCTGCCCACCGGCCTCGGTGACGTGATCCAGGCAGCGGCACAGCCCTGCGTCGTCGCGGGAAAGGCGGCGCTCCCGACGAGCGAGGCGTGCCCCAGCCAGCACCTCGAGGAGTACGACGGCTCTCAGCAGCTCGCCACCAGCGGCTGGCTCGGTGCGGACCAGGACTGGTCGCTGCGCTTCGCGAAGAGCACGAAGCCCGGGACCTACCGCTTCCTCTGCCAGGTGCACGGCCCGGACATGTCCGGCTCGGTGCGGGTCGTGAAGGCCTCGGTGGCGGTCAAGGACCCCGCTGCTGTGGTGAGCGAAGGAGCCGCGGCTCGCCAGGCGGTGCTGCAGCGGGTGCAGCCAGGCTTCGCGTTGCTGTCCGAGGCGACCCGCGCCCGTCCGCTGGCCGGGTCGGGCGACCCGTCGGCACCCGACGCCCTCATCGCCGCCTTCGCGCCCCGCGACCTCTCCGTTCCGGTCGGTGGGTCGCTCTCGTGGGTCGTGATCGGCACCCACAGCATCGCGTTCAAGGCGCCGCCCGATGCGATCGGCCTGCGCCGTACAACGGCGGACGGCGGCGTGCACCTCTCCGAGCTCGCCGAGTTGCCCGCGGGTGGTCCGGGCGCCGGCCCGGCGGTGCAGCAGCCGCCGTCGTTGATCGACGGCGGCAGCTGGGACGGGCGGGGGTTTCGCAGCTCCGGGATCATCTTCGGCCCGCCACCTCCCCACACGTCGTCGTACCGGCTGCGTTTCACGAAGGCCGGGCGCTACGCGTTCGTCTGCACCGTCCACCCTGGGATGAGCGGCACCGTCACGGTCCGGTGACCCCCCGTCACCGCGCAGAGGACAGGTGGATGTGACATAGCCGACGGCGTGCGCAGCCCCAGCCAGGGCAAGAACAGGGTGACCCCGTCATCCACTGCTTGGAGTGCCCCTCATGCCTGACGCCAGCCCCGCCCAGGAGGCCCGCAAGGGCCTGCTCTCATCCGTGACGGGCAAGGCCAAGGAAGTCGCCGGTGCCGTCCTTGGCAACGACTCGCTCGCCGCCGAGGGCCAGCTTCAGCAGGCCGAGGCTGCCGCCCGCAAGGACGCCAGCGCCCGTGAGGCCGTCGCGCAGGTGGAGGCCCGCGAGGCGGCCGAGAAGCTCGCCCGCGAGGCCGCCATCGCCGACCGCCAGCGCGACGCCGTCGAGGATGTCGCCGAGGCCCGTCTGGATGCCACCGACCGGGAGGCCGAGGTCAAGGCTCAGCTCGTCGAGGCTGACGTCGCGGCGGAGCGGTCGCTCGCCAAGCGCGAGGCCGAGCTGGAGGCCCAGCAGGAGCTCGAGCGCACGGCCGCGCAGACCCGCCAGCAGCTCGCGGCCGCCGACCAGCAGGAAGCCACCGCGCGCCGTGAACGCGAGCAGGAAGCTGCCCGCGCCGAGGTGGCCGAGCAAGCCGCTGCCCGGGCCCGCGCCGAGGCCGACCGCCTCGCTGCGCAGGCCGACCTGCCCACCGCCTGATCCGCCTCCCTGACTGAAGGGCTCCACCTCCATGAACGTGCTCTCCCTCCCCAAGGCCGCTGCCGCCCTCGAGTACAAGGCGCTGCGCCTGCCCGCCACCCTGCTCGAGAAGCAGGTCGTCGTCCGCTTCCTGGCCGAGGAGAGCGCGCTGCGCCTCGGCTTCGAGAAGGCCCTCGGCACCCTCGACGCGAAGGCCGGCTCGCTGCTCGGCAACGACGGCCTCGAGAGCCGCGGCCGCGCTCTGCGCCTCCGGTCGCAGGTCCTCGGCAAGGCGGTCGAGCTCGAGACCAAGGCCGAGGCTCGCAAGGCCAAGGCCGACGCGAAGCTGAAGGCCGAGAAGCAGAGCGCCGAGCAGACCCGCGAGCAGGCCCGCCGTGCCCAGCGCGACGGCGTCCAGGAGGCCCTCCGCGAGGAGCAGGCCGAGAAGCGCCGGGTCGAGCAGGAGGCGAAGGCCCGTCTGCAGGCCGAGAAGAAGCGCGTCGAGGACGAGGCTCGCGCGAAGGCTCAGGCGGTGACCGCGCAGCTCGAGGCGCAGGAGCAGCGGATCGACCAGGTCACGAAGGCTCGTACGGCGGCGCCCAAGGCGCAGCTGTCCGACGCGGTCGCCGAGAAGAAGGCCGCCGACGCCGAGCGTGCGAAGGCCGACCGGCTCGCCAAGCTCGCTGCCGACGAGAAGGAGACGCGGCGCGCCGCCAGGGGATAGCCCCTGGTCACTCCTTGCGTTGCCGGCGGAAGTAGCGGTCGACGCCGTAGACGGATGCGGCGGCGTAGACGTAGCCGACGAGGATGTCGGTGACGTAGTGCTCCCCGGCGTATACGAGGGTGAGAAGCATGGCTCCCACGTAGGTGCCGAGCAGGATGCGCGTCCGGGCCCGTACGAGGGGCCAGGCGAACAGCAGCAGCATCATCGGGATCGCGCCGTGCAGTGAGGGCATCGCCGCGACGCGGTTGGAGTAGGCCGCCCCGCGCTCGACCGCGGAGTTGACCGTATGGCCGCCGAGCGCCTTCAGGGTGTCGGGCACGACCCGCGCGACGTCGGGAAGTGAGTGGTTGGCCGGCAGCCCGGCCATCCACGGCGGCGCTGCCGGGAAGAGCGCGTAGGTGATGAGGGTGATGACTGTCAGGGTCACCAGGGTCCAGACGTAGCGGCGAAAGAGGCGGTAGCTCAGCGCCCAGAGCAGCACCGCCACCCCGAGCGAGACGAAGAAGTGCGAGAAGTAGACCGGTACGGCGACGACGTCCCACCAGTGCAGGTGACCGGCCGTGTAGAAGTGCTGCTGCAGCCAGACCGTCGGGACGTGCCCGCCGAACAGCAGCCGATCGCCCTGGATGGGCTCCGTCAGGTGAGCCTTGGTGGTCACCGCGGGGTTCACCAGGTCCGCCTGCAGCGTCGGCAGGTGCGCAAGCCGGGCGCCGATCTTCGGCGCGAACCCGCGGAGCAGGTCGTAGGCGAAGAGCACCGCGAACAGCGGCAGCCAGTCACGAAGGACCGCGCGGCCCCACACCCGGACGTTGCCGGCGCAGGCGGCGAGCAGGAAGAGCAGGACCCATCCGGTGAGCACCTCACGCCCGGTCGGGAAGCCGAAGACCGCGGCCACCCCTGCGAACAGGAGGGTCACCAGCACGAGGAGCTGGCGCCGTCGTACCCGCTCCACGGGCCCCGCGCTGCGCCACGGGGACTCCAGGTGCCCCCGTATTGCCGTGTCGGTCATCGCGATCAGCGTAGGATGCCCGCATGAGCTGCCACACCGCCCTGCTCCTTCCCGGGCCGCGCTGACCAGGAGTCCTGTCAGCGCGGCGCCCTCGTGATGCACGGGGGCTTCTTCTTTGTCCGGGACCGAACGAGGGGACAGCGATGAGCGAGACGACCAGCGAGCGCGACGGCCGGGAGGTCTACGACCCGCACGCCGTGCAGGCCCGATGGCTGCCGGTGTGGGATCGCCTCGACCTGAACCGGGCGGGGATCCGCGACGGCGCGGAGAAGAAGTACGTGCTCGACATGTTCCCGTACCCCAGCGGCGACCTTCACATGGGTCATGCCGAGGCGTTCGGGATCGGCGATGTCGTCGCGCGCTACTGGATGCGGCGCGGCTACGACGTGCTGCACCCGATGGGCTGGGACTCGTTCGGGCTGCCGGCGGAGAACGCCGCCATCAAGCGCGGTGAGCACCCGGCGACGTGGACCTACGCCAACATCGACGTCCAGGCCGACTCGTTCCGGCGCTACGGCATCAGCTTCGACTGGTCGACGCGGCTGCACACCTCCGACCCGGGCTACTACCGGTGGACGCAGTGGCTGTTCCTGCGCTTCATGGAGCGCGGTCTGGCCTACCGCAAGAAGAGCGCGGTCAACTGGTGCCCCAACGACCAGACCGTGCTGGCCAACGAGCAGGTCGTCGGCGGCAAGTGCGAGCGCTGCGGCGCTGAGGTCACCAAGCGCGAGCTGACGCAGTGGTACTTCCGGATCACCGAGTACGCCGACCGGCTGCTGGACGACATGAAGGACCTGGAGGGCTCCTGGCCCGAGCGTGTCCTGCTGATGCAGAAGAACTGGATCGGTCGATCAACCGGTGCGCACGTGGACTTTGCCGTTGGCGACCGCAAGGTCACCGTCTTCACGACCAGACCCGACACCTTGTACGGCGCGACGTTCTTCGTCGTGGCCGCGGACGCGCCGCTGGCCGAGGAGCTCTGCGCGCCCGAGCAGCGGGCCGCCTTCGAGAAGTATCGCGACGAGGTCCGCAAGCTCTCCGACATCGACCGCCAGGCGACCGACCGCCCGAAGACCGGTGTGTCGCTGGGAGTCGTCGCCATCAACCCGCTGAACGGCGAGGAGCTGCCGGTCTTCGCCGCCGACTACGTGTTGGCCGACTACGGCACCGGCGCGATCATGGCCGTCCCCGCGCACGACCAGCGCGACCTCGACTTCGCCCGCGCCTTCGACCTGCCCGTGCGCGTCGTGGTCGAGACCGGCGGCGAGGACCCCGCTGTCACGGGGGTCGCGACGGCCGGTGATGGCGTGCTGGTCAACAGCGGCCCGCTGGACGGGCTGCGCAAGACCGAGGCGATCGAGCGGACGGTCGAGATCCTGCAGGAGCGGGGGACCGGCGAGGGTGCGATCAACTACCGCCTGCGCGACTGGCTGCTGTCACGGCAGCGCTTCTGGGGTGCGCCGATCCCCGTCGTGCACTGCCCCGTCGACGGCGAGGTTGCCGTGCCCGACGACCAGCTGCCGGTCCGGCTGCCGTCGGACATGAAGGGCGCCGACCTGCAGCCCAAGGGGCAGTCGCCGCTTGCGTCCAACGACGCGTGGGTCAACACGGCCTGTCCGAAGTGCGGCGGTCCGGCCAAGCGCGACACCGACACGATGGACACCTTCGTCGACTCGAGCTGGTACTTCCTGCGCTACTGCTCGCCGTCGTACGACAAGGGGCCGTTCGACGAGGACGCGGTCCGGCAGTGGATGCCGGTCGCGCAGTACGTCGGCGGCGTTGAGCACGCGATCCTGCACCTGCTGTACAGCCGCTTCTTCACCAAGGTGCTGCACGACATGGGGATGGTCGACTTCACCGAGCCGTTCTCCGCGCTGCTGAACCAGGGCCAGGTCATCAACCAGGGCAAGGCCATGAGCAAGTCGCTGGGCAACGGGGTCGACCTGGGCAGCCAGCTGGCGTCGTACGGGGTCGACGCCATCCGCATCAGCATCGTCTTCGCCGGCCCTCCGGAAGACGACATCGACTGGGCGGACGTCTCTCCGTCCGGGTCGGTGAAGTGGCTGGCCCGAGTTGCTCGCGTCGCTGCCGACGTCGGTGCGCTGCCGGCCGCTGATGCTCGTGACGACGCCGTCGATCGTGCTGTCGCGCGGGCCGTCGACGACGTGACCCGGTTGACCGAGTCTCATCGGCTCAACGTGTCCATCGCTCGGCTGATGGAGTTGACCAACGCGTTGCGCAAGGGCATCGACGGCGGAGCTCCTGCGTCGGCATCGCTGCGTGACGGCGTGACGGCGCTCGCGACGATGCTCAGCTGCTACGCCCCGTACACCGCCGAGGAGATCTGGTCTCGGCTGGGCCACGACGTCGAGGGCGGTGACTCGGTGCACGCGTCCCGGTGGCCGACCGCCGATCCCGCGCTGCTGGTCGAGGACACGGTGACGTGCGTCGTGCAGGTGTCGGGCAAGGTGCGGGATCGGCTGGAGGTGTCGCCGTCGATCGGCGAGGACTCCCTGCGGGAGCTGGCCCTGGGATCGGACGCCGTCGTACGCGCCCTGAATGGCGCGGCTGTCCGCACCGTCATCGTGCGGGCACCGAAGCTGGTCAACGTCGTCCCGGTCTAGCCTGCACCCCATGAGCCGGGTTGCCGTCGTCACGGACAGCACGGCGTACCTGCCCGAGGGCATCGCGGCCAAGCACGAGATCGGCGTGGTGCCGCTGCATGTCGTGCTCGGGCTGCGCAGCGGCACCGAGGGCATCCAGGTCGCCCCTGCCGATGTGGCGTCTGCCCTCACCGAGCGCCGCGTCGACGTCTCGACCTCGCGGCCCACGCCGTCGGAGTTCGCCGCCGCCTACCGCGAGTGCGGCTGCCCGTGCATCGTGTCGGTGCATCTGTCCGGAGCCCTTTCCGGCACGGTGGAGGCCGCCCGTCTCGGAGCGGAGGAAGTGCTCGCCGAGGGGATCGAGGTGCGCGTCGTCGACAGCGGCACCATCGCGATGGGTCTCGGGTTCGCGGTCATCGCTGCCGCGGAAGCCGCCACGTCGGGTGCCGACGTCGATGCGGTCGAGGCCGCTGCGACGAAGACCGCCGCGGCGACCGAGACGCTGTTCTACGTCGACACGCTCGAGCACCTGCGCCGCGGCGGCCGGATCGGCGCGGCAGCGGCGTTGTTCGGCACGGCGCTTGCCGTGAAGCCCTTGCTGCACGTCGTCGACGGCCGCATCGCGCCGCTCGAGAAGGTCCGTACGGCGAGCAAGGCGCTGGCCCGGCTCGAGGACCTCGCGGTCGGAATCGCTGGGGACGACGCCGTGGACCTCGCAGTGCACCACCTGGCCGCGCCGGACAAGGCGGGCGCGCTCGCCGACCGCCTCCGGGCACGGGTCACCGGCCTGGCGTCCCTGCACGTCTCCGAGGTCGGCGCCGTCGTCGGCGCACACGTCGGCCCGGGCCTGCTCGGAGTCGTGGTCTCCCGCCGGTGATCGTCGTCGCGGGCCTCCTGGGCTACCTCATCGGCGCGGTCTCACCGGCCACGTTCCTCGCGCGCCGCCGCGGCGTCGACCTGCGCGGCATCGGTTCGGGCAACCCCGGAGCGTCGAACGCCGGTCGCGCCCTCGGCCGTCGTACCGGTGTCGTCGTCGCGCTGCTCGACGTGCTCAAGGGCCTGGTCGTCGCGGCGGGCTTCGGGATGGTGGACCACCGGGCCGGACTCGTGGCGGGGGTCGCTGCCGTGCTCGGTCATGTGACCTCGCCGTTCCTGCGCGGGCGGGGCGGCAAGGGGGTCGCGACCGCACTGGGCGCGGTGCTCGGCTCACACCCGCTGTGGGCACCCGTCGTGCTGCTCGTCTGGGTGCTGGTGCTCGGGGCGTCCCGTTGGATCGCTCTTGCCTCGGTCGTCGCCGCTGCGTCGATCCTCGTCATCGCCGCGGTCGTGGGCGAGGACGTCGTGTGGGCCGCTGCGCTCGCGGTCGTCGTCGTCGTACGCCACCAGACGAACTTCATGCGTCGCCTCGCGCGCAGCTGATCCACAGGCCGGCTGCTCACCCACAGGACGACCGTCGGCGCGCTGCAGGGGCGTCGTTGTTCCTAGCGTCCGGCTGTGCGCCGACCCCGTCCCGACCCGATTGCCGCGGGCGCCCGTCTCGCCGCGCTGGTGCCGTCGTCGGCGGTCGGAGGGTGGATCCCGCCGCCCGTCGAGGAGGTGCCTGTCGAGGGCGAGGAGCCGTCGATGCCGCGGTCGTGGTCCGCACGGGCGGCGGAGGAAGCATCGGCTGCCCCGGACGGGCTTCTGGCCGGCCTGGTGCCCGCCGGGTTGCGTGGCGGGCGCTGGGATCCCGGCCGTCAGGGGCTCGCCGCCCTGGCGACGGTCGCGCTGCTGGCCGCGGTCGTCGCGGGGGTCGTGCTGCTGCGCGGCCGTCCGCACGAGGTGGCGCCGCCGGTTGCCACCACCTCGTCCTCGGTGCAGGCGTCCGGTGGTCCTGAGCTCATCATCGATGTGGCCGGCAGGGTGCGGCATCCCGGCATCGTGCGGCTGCCGATGGGTGCCCGCGTCGATGACGCCGTGCGCGCCGCCGGCGGCCCACTCCCCGGTGCGACGTACGACGGACTGAACCGCGCGCGCAAGCTGACCGACGGCGAGCAGGTGCTGGTCGGCGTACAGCCTCCGCCAGGATCCCCCGCCACCGGCGGTGACGGCCGGGTCGACATCAACCTGGCCGATGCGGCCGCCCTCGATGCGCTACCCGGGATCGGGCCGGTGCTCGCGCAGAAGATCGTCGACTGGCGGACCGAGCACGGTCGGTTCGCGAGCATCGACCAGCTCCGTGAGGTCGGTGGGATCGGCGAGAGCAAGTTCGCCGCCTTGAAGAACAAGGTGCGCACGTGACGACCCCCGACCTGCGGCTGTTCGCGCCCGCTGTCGCGGTCTGGGTGGTCGCTGCACTCGCCTTGCACGTCGCTCCCGGCCGGGTTGTTGCCGCCGCGGTGGCGACCGTGCTGCTGGCGGGGGCGGTGGCGAGGCGCTCGGGCAGCGCGCTCGTCGTCGCGATCCTCGTCTGCGCCGCTGCGGCGGGGCTCTCGACTGCCGCGAGAGTGCATGCCCGCACGACAGGTCCGGTGCATGCCGCGGCCGTGGCGGGATCCGCCGTGACGATCGAGGGCGTGCTCGTCGACGATCCGAGAGCTCTCGTGCCGAAACCGGGCAAGGGCACGCTCGCTGTCCGCGAGCTCGTCATGGCACGCCTCCGGGCCGAGCGGCTGACGACGGCCGGGCGAGTGCTCCGCGTCCGCACCCCCGTGCTCGTGGTGACGACGGACCAGAGGTGGCTGCGGCTGCTGCCCAGCCAGCACCTGCGGGCCGACGGCCTGCTCCGTCCGGCGACCGGCGACGTCGCCGCCCTGTTGTCGGTGCGCGGATCGGTGCAGCTGCAGGGCGAGGCGAGTCACCTCCAACGCGTCGCCGCAAGCCTTCGGGCCGGACTGCGTCGCGCCGTGGGGCCTCTGCCGCCCGCCGAGCGCGGTTTGCTGCCCGGACTCGTGGTCGGTGACGTCAGCCAGTTGCCGCCGGAGCTGACCGACGACTTCCGGACCGTCGGCCTCACGCATCTCGTGGCTGTCAGCGGTACCAACGTTGCTGTCGTGCTCGGTGCCGTGCTGCTGGTCTGCATCCGCCTCGGCATCCCGCTGCGCGCCCGCCCGCCGATCGCCTTGCTCGCGCTGCTGGCCTTCGTCGTGCTTGTCCGGCCGACGCCGAGCGTCCTGCGGGCCGCGGTGATGGGCAGCATCGCGCTGCTGGCCCTCACGACCGGGCGGCGAAGAGCGGCGCTGCCGACCCTGTCTGCGGCGGTGATGCTGCTGGTTCTGCTGTCTCCGGACCTCGCCGTCTCCGCTGGGTTCGCCCTGTCGGTGCTCGCAACCGGCGGCATCGTCGTCCTCGCGCCGGGCTGGCGGGACCAGTGGGCGCTGCACCTGCCACTCGGCTTCGCCGAGGCGCTCGCGATCCCTGCCGCCGCGCAGGTCGCGTGCGGTCCGGTCATCGTCGCGCTGTCAGGGCAGCTCGGGCTGCTGTCTGTGCCGGCCAACCTGCTCGCCGTGCCCGCGGTCGCACCCGCGACGATCCTCGGACTCGGTGCGGCCGTCGCCGCTCCGTTCTCGAGCAGCGCCGCGACCGGGCTCGCGTGGGCCGCGTGGCTGCCGACGACCTGGCTCGTTCACGTCGCGCAGCTCGGTGCTTCCCTTCCCGGTGCCGCGCTGCCCTGGCGCTCGGGATCCGCGGGTGCACTGCTGCTGGTGCTCGTCACAGTGGCCGGCGCCGCCGTCCTGCGCTCCCCGGCACTGCGCAAGCTCTGCGCCGCCGCCGCCCTCGGCGTACTGACCGCCGTCTCCGTCCTCTGGTTCGTCGCGCCGGGCTGGCCGCCGCCGGGCTGGTTCCTGGTCGCCTGCGACGTCGGGCAGGGAGACGGGCTCGTGCTCAACGCCGGGCCGCACACGGCCGTGGTCATCGACACCGGGCCCGACCCGCGCGCGATGGACCGCTGCCTGCGGCGGCTGCGCGTGCACCGAGTCCCGCTCGTCGTCCTGACCCACTTCCACGCCGACCACGTCGAGGGGCTGCCGGGCGTCCTGCGGCGGCGACAGGTGGGCGAGATCGAGGTGGGGCCGCTCGACGAGCCGGCCGTCGAGCGGGCGCGCGTAGTGAGGTGGGCAGCCGCGGCGCACGTCCGCGTCGTGCCCGCCCAGGTCGGAGAGGAACGCACGGCCGGCGGTGCGCGCTGGCAGGTCCTCGCACCGGACCACCCGCACCGCGGCACCAACAGCGACCCCAACAACTCCTCGCTCGTGCTGCGGTTGACAGCGGCGGGCGGGCGCACGGTGCTCCTCACCGGCGACGTCGAGAAGGAGGCGCAGCAGGTCCTCCTCGACCTCGGCATCCCGCTGCGGGCCGACGTGCTGAAGGTCCCGCACCACGGGTCGTCGCACCAGCTGCCGGAGTTCCTCGCAGCGGTGCACCCGCAGATCACGATGACGTCGGTCGGCGCCGGCAACCCGTTCGGCCACCCGTCTCCCGCGACCATCGGACAGCTCGTCGACGAGGGCGCGCGCTCCTACCGGACCGACCGCGACGGCGACATCGCGCTCGTGGACCGGGGCGGCGTCCTGTCCAGCGCCGCCCGCCACGGCCCCGGCACTGTCCGGCCGCGCCCACGGGCGCGCGGACTCGAGCTCATCCCGGGCACGACTCTGACCGCTCGGGCGGAGGCGCTGTCGCGGCTCCCGTCGAGCTGGTGCAGCACCCCAGGGGCGGCCGCCCGCGATCCCACGCGAGAGCGCCCGTCGAGCCGACCGGCCATGGGACGATGACGGCGTGCCGGCTGACCTGCTCTCCCCGCTGACGCTGGTCGTCGGCGACGAGGAGCTGCTCGTCGCGCGGGCGGTCTCGGAAGTGGTTCGTACGGCGCGCGCTGCTGACCCCGACGTCGACATCCGCGATCTCGACGGCCCCGACGTCGTGCCGGGCGATCTCGCCGAGCTGCTGAGCCCCTCGCTGTTCGCCGAACGTCGTGTGCTCGTGCTGCACGCCGCCGAGAGCCTCAGCAAGGAGGCTGCCGCGGAGGTGCTCGCCTACGTCAACGACCCGCTGGACGAGGTGACCCTGCTGGTCGTCCACGCCGGCGGTGCCAAGGGCAAGGCCCTGCTGGCACCCCTGCAGAGCGCTGCCGGCCGCACGCTCGCCGCCGCGAGGATCACGCGGCCGGGCGAGCGGCGCGACTTCCTGCGCGCAGAGCTGCGCGTGGACGGCCGGGCGGTGGAGGAAGAGGCCGTTGGCGCGCTCTTGGAGGCGGTCGGCAACGACCTGCGCGAGCTTGCCTCCGCGGCCGGCCAGCTGGTCTCCGACACGGAGGGTCCCATCACGGCCGAGGCCGTGGCCCGCTACCACCGGGGTCGGGCCGAGGCCAACGGCTTCGCGGTCGCAGAGCGCGCGGTCGAAGGAGACCTCGCCGGTGCCCTGGAGCTCGTGCGCTGGTGGAGCATGGTCAAGCTCGAGCACGTTCTCGTGACGAGCGCGCTCGCCAACACCCTGCGATCAATGGCGATGGTGGCTTCCGCCGGCCGCGCACCCGCCGCCGTCCTCGCCGGCCAGCTCAGCATGCCGCCCTGGAAGGTCGAGAAGACGCAGCGGCAGGTGCGTGGCTGGCGGCCGGAGGCGCTCGTTCAGGCGTTCCAGGCCGTTGCCGCCGCCGACGCCGACGTGAAGGGGGGCGCGGTCGACCAGGACTACGCGGTCGAGCGGATGCTGCTCGCCGTCGTACAGGCCCGCGAGGTCGGCCGATGACGGCCGCCGAGCTCGAGACCGCCAGCGAGACCGCCGGCGAGACCGCCGGCGAGACCGAGACCGCCGCGGTACGTCGCCCGCTCTACCCGCGGCTGCTGCGCCTGCGGCACGTGCACCCCAACGGCTGGCAGCGGGCGCTGCTCGGTGAAGGGGCGATCGCGTTCGCTGCGCTGCTGGTGCTGGCCGACCTCGCGACGTCGTGGACCCTGCTGGTGCTCCCGCTCGCCGTCGCCGGCGTGGTGAAGGCGCACGACCTCCTCGCCGGCCTCCTCTCTGCAGACGATCTTCGTCATCCGGCAGAGTCGCACGCTGAGGTTCACGATCACCTCGGGCCGGAAGACGTAGATCGTTCCTGAGGGCCGGGGGTGCGGGCGGGGCTCAGGCCTTCGGTGCACCCGACAGCGCAGCGGTGCGCTTGGCCAGCGCGCTCTTGCGGTTGGCGGCCTGGTTGGCGTGGATGACGCCCTTGCTGGCGGCCTTGTCGAGCGCCTTGCTGGCGTCCTTCATGAGCACCGTCGCGGTCGCGACGTCGCCCGCGTCAGCCGCCTCGCGGAACTTGCGGATCGCGGTCTTCAGCGAGGACTTGACGGACTTGTTGCGCAGCCGCGCCTTCTCGTTGGTCTTGATGCGCTTGATCTGCGACTTGATGTTCGCCACGCGAAAGGGTCCTCGGTCAGTCGGGGGTGTGGTGCTGGGCAGGCGCGCGGCACCGACGGCGCGGCGCGCGAGGCTCCAGAATAGCAGCGGCGCACACGGCGGGCCAAACCGCTGATCGTCACCAGCCGGTGCGCTGCCGGAGCCAGGCTCCCGCCGTACCGGCCTGCGCGGCCTGGAAGGCCCGCACTGTCGGGATACCGGGCGGCGGGGGCCGCCTCCGCGCCTCCTCCATGAACCCGGCGAAGGCCGCGACCAGGGAGGTCACCGCGTGCGGTGCCGCTCGGCGGCCGGCGACCGTCGCGGCGAGCACCGCCTCGGGTTCCGTGATCCCGCGCAGCATCGCGCTCGGGAGGAACCCCACGACGTCAAGGACCGGGTCGCCCGCCGCGGCCCACGGCCAGTCGACCAGCACCACGTCGCCGTCCGGCGTGACCAGCATGTTGTCGTCGCGGGCATCGAGGTGCAGCAGCCGGTCGCCGGCAGCGGCCTGCGGCCAGGCGGTCTCCAGCGCGACGAGCTCGTCGAGGTGCCGCAGCTGCCAGGGCTCGAGATCGTCCGGGGGTCCGGCGGCGAGCGTGCGCCAGCCGTTGAAGTCCTCGCTCAGCATCTCGGCAGCTGTCGGCAGGCCAGGCAGCGCCGGCACCTCGGCCAGGCGGTCCAGGGCGCGAAGGGCCGCCGCCAGCTCGTCCGGCCGCCAGGGCACCCGCGGAGGACGGCCGTCGATGGCCTCGAAGAGCAAAGCGACCCAGGTGCCGTCGTCGTACACATCGAGCAGGCGCGGTGAGCGGAGCTCCGGCGGAAGCGCTGCCGTCACGCGCGCTTCGGTCCGGTGCATGTCCGGCGTGACGGGGTTGGCATCGGACGAGACGGCCTTCAGGAACGCGCGCGTGCCGTCGGCGCAGCTCACCCGCGCGGCGACCCCGGGGGAGAAGCCGCCGCTCTCGCTGTTCCAGGACACGACCGGGGAGCCGAGGACGCCATCGGCCCAGGCGCGCACTGCGACGGGCAGTGCGTCGTACGGCGGGCGGCCCATCCGTCCACGGTGCCAGAACCGGGCAACGGGTTAGTCGGTGCGAGAATGGAACGTGCCCACCACCGATCCGAAGATCATTCGGAACTTCTGCATCATCGCCCACATCGACCATGGCAAGTCGACGCTGGCCGACCGGATGCTGCAGCTCACCGGTGTGGTGGACGCGCGGCAGATGCGCGCGCAGTACCTCGACAAGATGGACATCGAGCGCGAGCGCGGCATCACCATCAAGGCGCAGAACGTCCGGCTGCCGTGGACGGCCGACGACGGCAAGGACTACGTCCTGCACATGATCGACACGCCCGGGCACGTCGACTTCACCTACGAGGTGAGCCGCAGCCTTGCGGCTTGCGAGGGCACGCTGCTGCTCGTCGACGCGGCGCAGGGGATCGAGGCGCAGACGCTCGCCAACCTCTACCTCGCGCTCGAGAACGACCTCCACATCATCCCCGTGCTCAACAAGATCGACCTGCCGGCTGCGCAGCCGGACAAGTACGCCGGCGAGATCGCGCACATCATCGGCTGCGAGCCCGACGACGTGCTGCGGATCAGCGCCAAGACCGGCGAGGGTGTTGCCGACGTCCTCAACGCGATCGTGCGTCAGATCCCCGCGCCGATGGGATCGGTCGACGACCCTGCCCGCGCGATGATCTTCGACTCTGTCTACGACTCCTACCGCGGCGTCATCACCTACGTCCGCGTCTTCGACGGCCAGCTGTCCACCAAGGACCGCGGCCTGATGATGTCGACGCAGAACCAGCACGAGATCCTCGAGGTCGGCGTCGTGAGCCCCGAGATGATGCCGACCGAGACGCTGTCGGCCGGCGAGGTCGGCTACGTCATCCCCGGCGTGAAGAACGTCCGCCAGGCCCGCGTGGGCGACACGCTCACGACCGTCCGCAACAGCGCGCGCGAGTCGCTCGGGGGCTACCGCGACCCGAAGCCGATGGTCTACTCCGGCCTGTAGCCGCTCGACGGCAGCGAGTACCCCGCGCTGCGCGAGGCGCTCGACAAGCTGCGGCTCAACGACGCCGCCCTCGTCTACGAACCGGAGACGTCCCTGGCGCTCGGGTTCGGCTTCCGCGTCGGCTTCCTCGGCCTGCTGCACCTGGAGATCGTGCGGGAGCGGCTGGAGCGCGAGCACGACCTGGCGCTGATCAGCACCGCGCCGAACGTCGTCTACAAGGTCATTCTCGAGTCGGGCGAGGAGATCGTCGTCACCAACCCGAGCGACTGGCCCAACACCGGCAAGATCCACGAGGTGCGCGAGCCCGTCGCCAAGGCGATGGTCCTGCTGCCGAGCGAGTACGTCGGAACCGTCATGGAGCTGTGCCAGGGCCGCCGCGGCGTCATGCAGGGGATGGACTACCTGTCCGAGGACCGCGTCGAGCTGCGCTACACGCTGCCGATGGGCGAGATCATCTTCGACTTCTTCGACCAGCTGAAGTCGCGGACCAAGGGCTACGCCAGCCTCGACTACGAGGTCGCGGGGGAGCAGGTCGCCGACCTGGTAAAGGTCGACATCCTGCTGCAGGGCGAGCCGGTGGACGCGTTCAGCGCGATCGTGCACAAGGACAAGGCGTTCGCGTACGGCACGAACATGACGACCAAGCTGCGCGGGCTGATCCCGCGACAGAATTTCGAGGTGCCCATCCAGGCAGCCATCGGCGCGCGCGTCATCGCCCGCGAGAACATCCGCGCGATCCGCAAGGACGTCCTCGCGAAGTGCTACGGCGGCGACATCACCCGGAAGCGCAAGCTGCTCGAGAAGCAGAAGGAGGGCAAGAAGCGCATGAAGATGGTCGGCCGCGTCGAGGTCCCGCAGGAGGCCTTCATCGCCGCGCTGTCGACCGGCGAAGAGACCGCCAAGAAGTAGTGGCGCTGATCCCACCGCCGGGGCCGTCCCGGCTGCTGGCACTGGCGACGTTCGTCAACACGCTCGGCAACGGCCTGTTCTACACCGGCAGCGTGCTGTTCTTCACCCGCAGCGTCGGCCTCTCGCCCGGGCAGGTCGGGCTCGGCCTCACGCTTGCCGGAGCGGCCGGGCTGCTCGCGGGCATCCCGTTCGGCCACCTGGGTGATCGCCGTGGTGCGAGGGAGATCCTGGTCGCCCTCATGGTCGGAGAGGGCGCCGCGGTGGCGTGCCTCGCGCTGGTTCACTCCTTCGGCCCGTTCCTCGTCGTGGCGTCGGCCTACACCGTGCTCGACCGCGGCGCCAACGGTGTGCGCCAGGGTCTGATCGCGTCGGCGTACGCACCCGCCGAGCGCGTGACCGGGCGCGCCTACCTGCGATCGGTGACCAACCTCGGCCTGGCCCTCGGCGCTGCGTCGGCGGGCCTGGCCCTGCAGCTCGACACGCGCGCGGCTTATGTGTCGCTCGTGCTGGGCGACGCCGTGACCTTCGGGCTCGCCGCCGTCGTACTGCTCCGGCTGCCGCGCAGCGTGCGCCCGACCACGCCGTCTGTCGGGGGGATGCTGGTTGCGCTGCGAGACCGGCCGTTCCTCGCGGTCACCGTGCTGAACGGTGTCCTGTCGATGCACTACGTGGTGCTCGAGGTGGCCGTTCCGTTGTGGGTGACGCGCGCCACCGACGCGCCGCGCTGGACCGTCGCCTTGCTGTACGTCGTCAACACCGTGTGCTGCGTGCTCTTCCAGGTGAGGGCGTCCCGCAGCTCTTCGGACATCCCGTCCTCGGCGCTGGCCGTGCGCAACGGCTCGCTGCTCATCGCAGCCTCGTGCCTGGTCTTCGCCGCGTCGGCGCACCGGTCTGCGCTCATCGCGGTGGGGGTGCTGGTCGTCGCCGCGCTCGTCAACGTGGGGGGTGAGCTCCTGCAGGCCTCCGGCTCGTGGGGACTCGGCTTCGGTCTGGCGCCCGAGCACGCGCAAGGCCAGTACCAGGGCCTGTTCGGCACCGGCATGGCTGCTGCGCAGATGCTCGGGCCGATCGTGATCACGTCGACCGCGATCGAGCACGGCACCGCCGGCTGGGTGCTGCTCGCGGGGCTGTTCCTCGGGTCGGGTGCGGCGATGAGACCCGTCTCGGCGTGGGCCGAGCGCAACCGCCCGGCGGTGCTCACGGCAGGATGAGCGCATGACGGAGACCCCAGCGACAGAGCCCGAGCCCGGCGACCTGGACCAGCTGCTCAGTGCCGCCATCGAAGCAGCGAGCTCGCTGCTGTCGGTCGACGGTGAGTTCTACCCGTTCGCCGTCGCACTGACCCACAGCGGCGAGCTCGTCTCGCCGGCCGTGGATCCCGGCACCGAGCAGCCGGACGCCGAGGACGTCGTCGACCTGCTGATCGAGGCGCTGCGCGACGGCCGCGACACCATCCGTGCCGCTGCCCTCTGCAGCGACGTGACGCTGGCGTCCGACGCGGGCGACCAGGACGCGATCCGGGTCGAGCTCGAGGCACCGGACCACCAGCCGGTGACCATCCTTGTCCCGTACGACGAAGGACCGGTGCTCGGAGACCCCTTCGGTGTCGACGCTGAGGCCAGGATCTTCACGGCCTGAGGTGGTAGGCACGAGGGATGCCGGAGCAGACCCCGTTCTCTGACCTCGACGCCTACCTCGCGCTCCCGCGCGTGTCCGAGCTCGCCCTCAGCCCTGACGGCACTCGTCTCGTGACCACCGTCGCGACGCTCGACCCCGAGAGCGTGCGCTGGACCACGGCCGTGTGGCAGGTCGATCCCACCGGAGGGGCCCCCGCGGCGCGACTGACGCGCAGTCGCAAGGGCGAGACGTCGCCGGCGTTCCTGCCCGACGGCTCGGTGCTCTTCACCTCGGCCCGTCCCGATCCTGACGCCAAGGAGCCCAAGGACGACGCACCGACCGCGCTGTGGCTGCTGCCCGTTGACGGCGGCGAGGCGAGCATCGTGGCGACCAGGGCCGGTGGCATCAACGGCATCGTCGTCGCGCGGGAGTCGGGAACGGTCCTCGTGTCCAGCCCGACCCTGCCGGGCGCGGCCGGCAGCGACGAGGACGAGGAGCGGCGCAAGGCGCGCAAGGACAAGAAGGTCAGCGCGATCCTGCACACGGGCTACCCGGTGCGCTACTGGGACCACGACCTCGGCCCCGACGAGCCCCGGCTGGTCACGGGCACGGTCGAGGCCGACGAGCGGCTGGACTGGCGGGAGCTGACTCCCGCCCCCGGGCGAGCCCTCGACCACGCCGAGTACGACGTCTCGGCCGACGGCGCCACGATCGTCACCACGTGGCGAGCCGCGGAGCCGCGCGGCGAGCACCGGTCGACCCTGGTCGTCCTGCGCGACGGTCAGAGGGTCGAGCTTCTCGGCGACGACGCCCACGAGTACAGCTCGCCCGTCCTCTCGCCCGACGGGACCCTCGTCGCCTGCACGCGGTCGAGCCGAAGCACTCCGCACGAGCCGGAGGACGCACGCCTCGTCGTCGTACCGGTCGACGGTTCTGGAGAGCCGCGCGATGTTGCTCCCAGCTGGGATCGCTGGGCCAACGACCGCAGGTGGACGCCCGACGGCTCGGCGCTCCTGGTCACGGCGGACGAGGGCGGCAGCAGCCCGGTGTTCCGCATCGACGTGAGCACGGGCACCGTCGTACGGCTCACTGCCGACCACGGCGCCTACACCGACCTGTGCGTCAGCCCCGACGGCCGCCACGTCTACGCGCTGCGCGCAGCCATCGACGCCGCACCGGCCCCGGTCCGGCTCGACGCCGCTGCGCCGGATCAGCAGCCGGTGCTGCTGCAGGGCCCACTCGACGAGCTCGCCCTGCCCGGCACGCTGACCGAGGTCACGGCGACCGCGGCGGACGGCACGGCCCTTCATGCCTGGCTGGTGCTGCCCGAGGGCGCCGAGGGACCTGCGCCGCTGCTGCTGTGGGTCCATGGCGGCCCGATCGGGTCGTGGAACTCCTGGTCGTGGCGCTGGAACCCGTGGCTCATGGCGGCCCAGGGCTACGCGGTGCTGCTGCCTGACCCCGCGCTGTCCACCGGCTACGGCCTGGACATGGTGCGTCGGGGCTGGGGCGCCTGGGGTGCGGAGCCCTATGACGACCTCATGCAGATCACCGATGCCGCCCTCCAGCGCGACGACCTCGATGCGTCGCGCACCGCGGCGATGGGCGGGTCGTTCGGCGGCTACATGGCCAACTGGATCGCCGGGCACACCGACCGGTTCCGCGCGATCGTCACGCACGCGAGCCTGTGGAACCTCGACCAGTTCGGCCCGACGACCGACGTCGCCTACTACTGGGGTCGGGAGATGACGAAGGAGATGGCCGAGGCCAACAACCCGAGCGCGCACGCCGACGCGATCTCCACGCCGATGCTCGTCATCCACGGCGACAAGGACTACCGCGTGCCGATCGGTGAGGCGCTGCGGCTGTGGTGGGACCTCAACGCGCGCGTGACCGATCCTGCCGCTTCACCACACCGCTTCCTGTACTTCCCCGACGAGAACCACTGGGTCCTGACGCCGCAGCACGCGGCGATCTGGTACCGCACCGTGCTGTCGTTCCTCGGAGTTCACGTGCTGGACCAGCCGGAGTCGGTCGATGAGCTGCTGCGATGAGGGACAGCGTCAGAGCAGGTCTCGCACGTGCCCGGTCTCGTTGAGGCTGACGATGCCGGTCCGTCCGGTGCGCGCGATCGCGATGCGCGTGAGGGAGCAGTACGCCGGCGCGAACCAGATGGCCCGCTCCTGCCCGACGACGTGACCCGCGTAGGCGTTGATGCTGCCGGAGTGGCTGACCAGGACGGCCCGCCCGCCCGGGTGCGCGGCAGCGATCCGCTCGACGGCCTCGACGACGCGGGCGCGGAACTCATGCGGGTCGACGCCGACGCTGTAGAGGTCGCCCGCCACCAGCCGCTGCCACCGCGGGTCGCCGCTGGCGCGCAGCTCCTCGACCGGCACGTACGACGGGTCGGCGGCATCGAACTCCGCGATCCCCGGCTCGAGAACCGCCCCCAGTCCCAGCGCGGCGGCCAGCGGCGCGGCCGTCTCGACTGCGCGGCGGGACGGCGACGTGTAGAGCGCGTCGATCCTGTCGCTCTCGAGAGCCGCCGCCACGCGGCTCGCCTGCGCGACGCCGAGCTCGGCCAGCCCCGGGTCGGCGGGGGTGCCGTCGGGTGTCGCGTCGATGCGCACGGGCAGCGCATGCCGGACGAGAACGATCTCCACGAGAACGCACGCTAGCGCCGGCTGCGGCGACACTGGAGCCATGGCAGGAGCGCATCCGGACGGCGAGCCGGTCCCCGCATCGGGAGAGCTGCCTGCGACGGCGGTCGGTGAGCTCGGGCGGCGGCCGTTCGGCGTCTACGTGCACGTGCCGTTCTGCGTCACCCGCTGCGGCTACTGCGACTTCAACACCTACACCGACCTCGGCGGCCTGCAGGGCAGCTACGCGCAGACCGCGATCGCGGAGGTGCGCCTTGCGAAACGCGTCCTCGGCGACCGTGCGCCGCTGGTCGACACGGTCTTCGTCGGCGGCGGTACGCCGACGCTGCTGCCACCCGAGGATCTCGGCGCGATCCTGCGCGCGATCGACGACGAGCTCGGCCTCGCTCCGGATGCGGAGGTCACGACCGAGGCCAACCCCGACTCGGTCGACGCCGACGCGCTGAAGCGGCTTCGCGATGAGGGGTTCACGCGGATCTCGTTCGGCATGCAGTCGGCAGTGCCGCACGTGCTCGCGGTTCTCGACCGGACCCACACGGCCGGCCGGCCGGAGGAGGCTGTGCACGAGGCGAAGGCCGCGGGCTTCGCGCAGGTGTCCCTCGACCTGATCTACGGCACGCCGGGGGAGTCGGACGACGACTGGGCGACGAGCCTGCGCGCCGCGACGGAGGCGGGGCCGACGCACGTCTCGGCGTACGCGCTCATCGTCGAGGAGGGAACCCGGCTCGGTCGCCAGGTTGCCCGCGCTGAGCTGCCGGCGCCTGACGACGACGTGCTCGCCGACCGCTACCTGATGGCGGACGAGGCGCTGCAGCACCTCGGCTGGTACGAGGTCAGCAACTGGGGCGAGCCGTGCCGGCACAACGTGGGCTACTGGACCGGCGCCGACTGGTGGGGCATCGGCCCCGGCGCGCACTCCCACGTCGGCGGCGTGCGGTGGTGGAACGCCAAGCACCCCGCGTCCTACGCCGCCAAGCTCGCTGCGGGCACGTCACCTGGCGCCGGCCGCGAGCTCCTCACCGACGAGGACCGCAGGGTGGAGCGGATCCTGCTCGAGGTGCGGCTCCGCGCAGGGGTCCCGCTCGTACTCCTCACGCCCCGCGGCCTCGAGGCCGCACGGCGGTACGACGGCGACGGGCTGCTGACGATCGACGCAGACCGGGCGACCCTGACGACGAAGGGCCGGCTGCTCGCCGACGCCGTCGTCCGCGGCTTGGTGGACTAGCTCACGAAGCGGATCGTGAGCGGGTAGCGGTAAGGCTCGCGACGGCCGGCGGCGAGCGCGGCGAGAACGCCGAGCACCATTCCGCCGATGATGACGATCGGCAGCAGGACGATCCCGATCACGACGAAGATCAGGACGAAGGAGACGACGCCCGCGATGGCCAGGGTGATGTGGAAGTTGAGCGCCTCGGCGGCGTGCTGCCGCGTGAACGGTGACTGGTCCTTCTTCACGAGGTAGATCACGAGCGGCGCGATCAGGGCGAACGCGAAGATGGACAGGTGGGCGAGGACCGCCCACACGGTGTCCTCCTGCTGCGGCGGGCCCCAGCCCTGAGGTGGTGGGCCCCAGCCTTGTGGTGGTGGTGGGCCCCAGCCCTGCGGTGGTGGTGTGCCCCAGCCCTGCGGTGGTGGTGGTGGCGCGTCCCAGCCAGGCGTCGTCATGGCGCGCAGGCTAGAGCAGACCGCCCTGCGCCAGGCCGATCGCCAGCGCCAACGCGCCCGCGGTCGCGCCGACGATGTTCTCGAAGCGCTCGGGTCGCGTGCGGGACACGAGCTGCGACCACGCACCGAGGAACACGACGAGCAGTCCGACCCATGCGGCAGCGGCGTGCGAGACACCGAGCAGCACGAGAGCCGCGGCGCCGAGCGTGAGCGTGGCGAGCGCCAGCGCGTGGTCGGTGTCGAGGGTGTGCGAAGCGGTGGATTCCATACCGAACCTCCTTCAGCAGCAGCCTGGGAGACAACTGTGACCCTCTGTGACGCACCCGACAAGGTGCGAACGGGGGGAATCCTGCCGCTGACCTGTAGGTTCTTGCCTGTAAGACCCCGCTGATCGAGCGGGTCCCACCTCCTGCGGACGAGCCGTCCGCACGGTCGCTGGTGTGTCGTGCTTCGTTCCCCGGTCGCCTTTCGGCCGGACCGGTCCGCGCCGCAGCTCACGCAATGCGGCCCCGGATCCACAGCAACGGAGCACCACGTTCATGTCCCCCGCACCGAGCAGTTCCCGCACGCCCTCGTCCCGAAGTGGCGGCTCCCCGTCGCGCCGTGGCAAGCCGTCGACGCAGTCCCGTCGCCCGGCGCGCGCCGCGACGCCACCGCCCGCGCCGGTGAAGTCCGACCTCGAGGTCGCGCTCGACGCGGCCGCCGAGGTGGCCGCAGCCGACCCGCAGGCCGACGCGACCTTCGCGTCGATCGGTCTCCCGCAGAAGCTCGTCACCGCGCTCGAGCGCCGCGGCATGACCGCGCCGTTCGCCATCCAGACCCGCGCCATCCCTGACGCGCTCACCGGCCGCGACGTGCTCGGCCGTGCGCAGACCGGCTCCGGCAAGACCCTCGCCTTCGGCCTCCCGCTGCTGGCCCGACTCGCCGGCGGGCAGCGCCGCGGTGGCCGTCCGCGCGGGCTCGTGCTCGTCCCGACCCGCGAGCTCGCGCAGCAGGTGCACGACGCGCTGCAGCCGCTCGCGCAGGGGCTCGACGTCAAGCTCTGCGCCGTCTACGGCGGCGCGTCCATGGGCCGGCAGATCGACCAGCTCCGTCGCGCCGTCGACATCGTCGTCGCGACCCCGGGCCGGCTGCAGGACCTCATCGAGCAGGGCGAGTGCTCGCTCGCGGAGGTCCAGATCGCCGTCCTCGACGAGGCCGACCACATGGCCGACCTCGGCTTCCTCCCCGTCGTCACCGCCCTGCTCGGTATGACGCCGCCCGACGGTCAGCGCCTGCTCTTCTCGGCCACGCTCGACCGCGGCGTCGACAAGCTGGTCCGGCAGTTCCTGTCCGACCCGGCGATGCATGCGGTGGCGAGTGATACCTCGCACGTCGAGCTGATGGACCACCGCGTCTTCGCCGTGGCCCACGACAGCAAGGTCGAGATCGCCGCGGAGATCGCGGCCCGTCCGGGCCGGACGCTCATCTTCGTACGCACCAAGCACGGAGCCGACCGGCTCGCGCTGCAGCTGCGCCGCACCGGCGTCGAGGCCGGCGCCATCCACGGCAACCTCACGCAGAACGCCCGCAAGAAGGCACTCGACAACTTCTCCCGCGGCCAGGCCCGCGTCCTCGTCGCGACCGATGTCGCGGCGCGTGGCATCCACGTCGACGACGTCGACCTGGTCGTGCACTACGACCCGCCGGCCGACCACAAGGACTACCTGCACCGCTCCGGACGTACGGCGCGGGCCGGGGCCAGTGGCACCGTGCTCTCGCTGCTGCTGTCGGACCAGGTCCGCGAGCACCAGCGGATGCGCGAGCGCGCCGGCATCGAGGCCAACGCGCAGACCGTGACCCCGGGCCACCCGGCCGTGCGCGAGCTCGCCGAGTCCGGCGAGCAGATCGTCGTTCAGCCGGCGCCGCAGTGGACCGCTCCGACGAGCAGCAGCGCGAGCCGGCGACCGTCCCATGGGCGTTCCTACCGGCCGGCGTCGTCCTCCGGCGGGTCCGGTGGCCGCGGCGGGGCCCGTCCTGCCCGCCCCGCCGTACAGGGACGCACGTCCGCGCCTCGCCGCGCCAGCTAGCCCCGCCGGACCGCGCCGGCATGCAGAGCACGCCGGCGCGGTCGAGCATCAGTGAACGGTGTAGCGGACGACAGCTCGTCCGCTGCACAGCGGACGGACGTTGATCGTGTCGTCCACGCCGTTCTTGCTGACGGTCCCATCGGCCTCGAACGTGGGCTCCTGGTCGCCGCCCGTGACCTTGTAGCCGTTGGCGACGAGCGCGTGCTCGACGCTGTCACGGATGGACACCAGGTCGTCTCGTGAGCCGGGCAGGCTCGCGAAGATGACGCTGGTCTTGCCCGTCGTCTGGACGTTGAGCAGCTTCTGACCGCTCGGCAGGGTGAACCCGCTCGGCAGCGTCGGCGTGCCCTTCACGACGTCGAAGGTGTCGCAGGACTTGTTGGCGTTCTTGATCTTGTCCTGCTGGTCGAAGTGCTCGAACACGCGCCAGCCGACGAAGGCGACGAGAGCGAGTACGACGACGCCGACGAGCAGGCTGGTCAGGCGTTTCATGGGTTGCTCATGACAGATCAGGGTTCCTCTCGATGGACCACACAGCAGGGCGTCAGGTGCCTGCGGCCCTCGGTGGTCCCCGAGCAAGAACGGACAGTCCCGCAAAGGACGACGGGCAGGTCGTCGGGGACGTGGGCCTGAGGTCGCCCGGCGGGTCCGGAACGCCGACGCTCAGTGGTGCGGCTCTGAGAGCGACGGCCCAGGCCGCGGTCACTGCCAGCAGCAGGACCATCGCGAGCCCGGCCTGGAGCAGCGCGCCGGCGATGCCGTCCGGGTCGATCGGTCCCAGGCCGTTGCTGACCCGGACGGCTGCCTCTGCCGCGAAGAAGCCGACGACCTGGCCGGGAACGACGAGGCGCGCGGTCGAGCGGATGCTCCGGGTGGCGGTCCAGCGGGCCGACGCGGCGGCTCCGATGCACGCCGCCGAGACCAGGCACGTCAGCCACGCCGTGCCCCCGCCCCGGACCTTGGCCGCTTCGGCGACGCCGGGCAGCAGGGCGGCCGCATCGAGGAACCGGCCGGTCGCGGCGGCGGCGAGCATGGCAAGCATCAGGTAGACGTCGCTGGTGCGTCCCCCCGCGCGCATGGCCGGACCCTATGCCCCCTCGCGGCGAGGCCGTGACCGTTTGGGATGATCACGGGGACCCCACACAGTCAGCACCCGGAGGACTCCTCAGCATGGACATCGACTTCGACGGCCGCGTAGCGATCGTGACCGGCGCGGGCGGCGGTCTCGGCCGCACCTATGCCCTCGACCTGGCATCCCGCGGTGCCGCTGTCGTCGTCAACGACCTCGGCGGCAGCGTCGACGGCAAGGGCGGCGACGACAGCGCCGCGCAGAAGGTCGTCGACGAGATCACCGCCAAGGGCGGGCAGGCCGTGCCCAGCTACGACTCCGTGTCCACCCCCGAGGGCGGCGAAAGCATCGTCAAGACCGCTGTCGACGCGTTCGGCAAGGTCGATGTCGTCATCAACAACGCCGGCATCCTGCGCGACAAGAGCTTCACCAAGCTCGAGTGGGCCGACCTCGACGCGGTGCTCGACGTGCACCTCAAGGGCGCGTTCTACGTCAGCCAGCCCGCCTTCAAGGTGATGAAGGAGAACAACTACGGGCGCTTCGTCTTCACCGCGTCCAACGCCACCTTCGGCAACTTCGGCCAGACCAACTACGCGGCCGCGAAGATGGCCCTGGTGGGCCTGTCAAACACCATCGCCGTCGAGGGCGCGCGCAACGGCATCCTGTCCAACGTCATCATGCCGGTGGCCAAGACGCGGATGACCGAGGAGCTGCTCGGGGCGTTCGCCGACAAGCTCGCGCCAGAGCTCGTCACCCCGATGGTCGCCTACCTGTGCAGCGAGAAGTGCACGACCACGCACGGCGCCTACTCCGCTGCCGGCGGGCGCTACGCCCGGGTGTTCTGGGGCCTCGGGCAGGGCTGGTTCGCGGGCAAGGACGCGCACCCGGCAGCCGAGGACATCGCCGAGCACTTCGCGCAGATCGACGGCCAGGACGGCTACATCGTCCCGGGCTCGACGACCGACGAGATCATGGCTCTGGCGGGTCTCTTCACCTGACCCGCACCGGCCCGCCGCCGTACACTTGGCACTCGTAGGACCGGAGTGCCAGGAGGTGCAGATCCACGTGCTCGACGACCGCAAGCTCGAGGTGCTGCGCGCCATCGTCGAGGACTTCGTCTCCACCAACGAGCCGGTCGGGTCGAAGAGCCTCGCGGAGCGCCACTCGCTCGGCGTGAGCCCTGCGACGGTGCGCAACGACATGGCCGCCCTCGAGGACGAGGGCTTCATCACGCATCCCCACACGAGCGCCGGCCGGATCCCGACCGACAAGGGCTACCGGCTCTTCGTCGACCGCCTGTCGTCGGTCAAGCCGCTGTCCGGTGCGGAGAAGCGGGCCATCCAGAGCTTCCTCGAGGGCGCCGTCGACCTCGACGACGTCGTACGCCGATCGGTGCGGCTGCTCGCGCAGCTGACGCGGCAGGTCGCGGTGGTGCAGTACCCCAGCCTGTCGCGCAGCGCGGTCCGCCACCTCGAGATCGTCCACCTCGCGCCCAACCGGCTCCTGCTCGTCACCATCATGGACACGGGGCGCGTGGAGCAGCGCGTCCTGGAGCTGCCGACGGTCGTGAGCGACGAGGACGTGGCGCAGCTCCGGCAGGCCTTCGGCGCCCGGCTGCACGGGGCTCGGCTGGTCGACGTGCCCGCGG
>JAODNA010000013.1 GCA_025465135.1 Frankiales bacterium
CGTCGCCGCGCATCGCCCAGCTCGACCTCGCCTACCACGACGTCAACCGCAACCGCGGCCTGTACTACCTGCTCGAGCGCAAGAACGCCGTCGAGCGCGCAACGACCGATCTCGCCGTCTTCGAGGCCAAGTCCGTGCCGCCGCAGACCACCCGCGCGAAGCTGCGTGGCGAGTTCATCAAGCGGGCACAGGAGAAGCGCCGCGACTTCACGGTCGACTGGGTGCACCTCAAGCTCAACGACCAGGCCCAGCGCACCGTGCTGTGCAAGGACCCCTTCCGCTCCGTCGACGACCGCGTCGACAAGCTCATCGCCTCGATGTGACCCAAGGAGAGACGTTGTCCGACAAGCCCGTCGTCGAGATCCCCGACGGCGACCCGCCCACCTCCCTCGAGATCGAGGACCTCGCCCTCGGTGACGGACCCGAGGCGGTGTCCGGAAAGCACTGCACGATGCAGTACGTCGGGCACGGCTGGTCCACCAAGTCGCAGTTCGACGCGTCCTGGGACCGCGGCGAGCCGTTCTCGTTCCAGCTCGGCGCCGGCCAGGTCATCGGCGGCTGGGACCAGGGCGTCGCAGGCATGAAGGTCGGCGGGCGCCGCCGGCTCACCATCCCCCCGGAGCTCGGCTACGGCTCGCGCGGCGCCGGCAGCGCCATCAAGCCGGGCGAGACGCTCGTGTTCGTCGTCGACCTCCTCGGCGTTCGCTGACCCGCTCCGCTGGGCAGGGAGAGCGCATGACTGACGCCGACCCGACCCTGCTCGGGATCTACCTGAACGACCACCTCGCCGGCGCCACCGGCGGCCTCGAGCTGTTCCGCCGGGCGACCGGCAGCCATGCCGGTACGCCGGCAGGTGACGCCCTGAAGCGGTTGACGGCCGAGGTCGAGGACGACCGTGACGCCCTGCTCGCGATCCTGCGGGCCCTCGGGTTCCCGGTGCGGCAGTACAAGGTGATCGCCGGCTGGGCCGCGGAGAAGGCGGGCCGGCTGAAGCTGAACGGCCGGCTGCTGTCGCGGTCGCCGCTCAGCTCGGTCATCGAGCTGGAGGGCCTGCACCTCGGCGTGCTCGGCAAGAGCGCCTGCTGGCGACTGCTCCGCACCCTCGCCGAAAGCGAGCCGCGACTCGACAAGCTCGCCCTGGACGGCCTCCTCGCGCGCGCCGAGCGGCAGGCAGCCGAGCTGGAGGACCTCCGCCTCACCGCGGCCCGCGGAGCCCTCGGCCACTAGCTCGCCCTTCTGTGGCGACCTGTGCGGCCGACGCGCCGGTGTGTCGCCCGCTCAGGTCACCACTCTTAGGCGGAGGAGGTCAGGCGGGGGAGCGGGGGCGGGCGAGCGTCGTCGGGGCGGTGCGGCCGCGGAGGACGACCGACTCGCCGACCGACCAGTGCCCTGCCTCTGCCGAGCCGGGTGTGAGCACGGCAGCATCGGCGAGGACGCAGCCGTCGGCGGTCTTGGCCAGCTCGGTCAGCCGGGCCGCCGCGTTGACCGGGTCTCCGATGACGGTGTACTCGAACCGGCTCTCGGCGCCGACGTGGCCGGCGACCACGGGTCCGGCGCAGACACCGATCGCCGCGTCGACCTCGAGCCCCTCCAGCCGGCACGCGAGTGACCGGGCCGCAGCGAGGGCGCAGGTTCCCGCGTCAGGAAGCTCGACGGGGGCACCGAAGATGCACAGCGCCGCGTCTCCCTCGAACTTGTTGACCCAGCCGCCGTGCTCCTGCACCACGTCGATCACGACGCCGAAGAACGCGTTGAGCCGGCGTACGACCTCCTGCGGGTCGACGGTCACGGCGAGCTCGGTCGACCCGACGATGTCGACGAAGAGGACCGCTACCTCGCGCAGCTCACCGCCGAGCTCGGTGCCACGCTCCAGAGCCAGCCGCGCCACGTCACCGCCGACCTGGCGGCCGAACAGGTCACGCAGCTTCTCCCGCTCGCGCAACCCCTCGACCATCGCGTTGAAGCCGCTCTGCAGCCGGCCCACCTCCGACGCGTCGTAGACCGGGACGACGGCATCGAGCTGCCCCTGGCCGACCTCGCGCAGGGCTGCCGCGACGGAGCGGACGGGGTCGCTCACCGCGCCGGCCGCAGCCGTGATGCAGAGGAAGCCGACGGTGATCCCGACCACGACGAGGAACAGCAGCCCGAAGCGGCCGAGGGTCGGGCCGCCGGCCGGGCTGAACAGGCTCATCCCGATCCCGACGAGCGGTATGCCGCTGCCCACCCCCCAGGCCAGCAGCAGTCGCGGCTTGACGCCGAGCAGCACCGGCGGCGGCTCGGTCGCGCCGTCCATGGCCCGGCTCACCACGGGTCGCAGGATGCGCTCCGCGAGCAGGTACGAGATCGTGCAGGTCGTGAACCCGCCCAGCACGATGGTCAGCGCGATGTCGAAGCCGACACGGGCGGACGTCGTGAGGTTCAGCAGCCCGAAGACGACGGCACCCGACATCCAGATGCTCCCGTTGACGTACATCTGCCACAGCGGCTGACGTAGAACAGACCGACGAATCGTCTCCGTCGGCGGCTGCTCGGACTCGAGCCACGACGTCACCGGCTGCGCGATGCGGATGCCGACCCGGCGACCCACGACGACCGCGACGGTCAGGAACAGCACCAGGACGACACCGTTGACGAGGCGCTGCCGGGACGGGTCCGCCTCGCCCTGGATCGGCAGCAGGAAGGCGGTGAAGAAGAAGACGTCTACGGCGCCACCGATGTTGGACAGCACGATCGCCGGGGTCAGTCGCTTCGTCGTACGACGGGACAGCTCAGCCCCGGTCACAGCAGTGCCGCGGCATGACGACCGGCCGCGGCGGCAGCCAGGAAGGACACCGGGTCCTCGTCGAGCCCGCGCCCCATGGTTGCGAGCTCGGCGGGGGAGGCACGCAGAGCGTCGAGCAACCCGGTGTCGTCGACGGTGACGACGTTGTGCCGCGAGAACGCGCCCGGGTCGACAAGGTCGGCGTACGACGACGGCACCACGACGTCCGCGGCCGCCAGCGCGACGCGCCCGTAGGCGGTCGTCGAGTGGTGACTGACGCCACGGTGCCGCGGACGCGGATCGACCGAGGACATCCGCAGCGTCGCGACGGGCCGGGCTCCGACGGCGGCGGCCGCGTTGATCGCCTCGCCGGCCGCAACCCCCGAGAACCCCCAGGGCGTGCCGGTGCCGAGGTTGCCCGGCCCTTGTGTCAGGACGGTGACGTCGGCGCGCAGGACGCGGGCCGCGGCGAGCAGCCCCGAGTGCGCCGTCACGGCCTCCAGGTCGCCACCGAAGGCCTGGCCGACCGTTACCGTCCCGCAGAGCACCTCGGCGAGGGCGGCGACGGTCCGCGAGAACCAGATCGGCAGGGCTCCGCCGTCGGTCATGACGTAGGCGATCCGCGCAGCCGGTCGGTCCGCGAGGACGCCCGCAACCACAGCCGGCAGGGACGAGTGCAGGTCGGCCACGACGACCGGCATGCCCGGGCCCGGCAGCGGCGCGTCGCTGGCCAGCTGCCCGTGCGTCGGCGCCTCCTGCTCGTCCGCGCCCAGGACGACGGTCTGCAGCGGCGTGTAGCGCGCCTTCACCAGATGGCCCGGCCCCGGCCGGTCCGGGGGCAACCGGTCCGGGAGGGCTACGACGAGCGCGTAGCCGCCGGTCCCGAGCCCGAGCTCGACCGTCGTGACGTTGAGCAGCACGTCGTCGCCTGCCATCGGGCGCCCGACGAGGTCGGGATGCGCCAGCGCACGCACGCTCGTCCCCTCCACGGCGACGTCGAGCTCGAGGGCTCCGCGCCACTCGCGGCCGAGCGACACGACCGTCCCGCGGCGCCACGAGATCATGGGAGGGAGGCTAACGTCCGGTCTCGTGTCGGCGAAGAAGACGGAGCGGCTGCTCAACCTCGTGATCTGCCTGCTGCACACCCGTCGTCACCTGTCCGTCCAGGAGATCCGCGAGCTCGTCCCCGGCTACGCCCAGGACAGCGAAGAGGCCTTCCGCCGCATGTTCGAGCGCGACAAGGAGGAGCTCCGGGACCTGGGCATCCCGCTCGAGACGGGCAGCGACACCGCGGCGCACGACGACGAGCTCGGCTACCGGATCGCCCGCCGCGACTACGAGCTGCCGCCCATCGCGCTGGAGCCGGACGAGGCCGCGGCACTCGGCCTGGCGGCCCGGCTCTGGCAGTCGGCACCGCTGGCCGGGGCAACCGGCACCGCCCTGCTGAAACTGCGCGCCGCTGGCGTCGACGCCCCGGAGTCGAGCGGCGCCCTGGAACCGCGGGTCGGGGCCGGCGAGCCCGCCTTCGAGGCCTGCCTCGCCGCCGTCACCGACGGCCGAAGCCTGCGTTTCAGCTACCGGGCGACCGGCCGGCCCAGCCCCGAGGAGCGCACGGTCGACCCGTGGGGCGTCGTCTGGTGGCACGGGCGCTGGTACGTCGTCGGCCATGACGCGGCCCGTGACGCCGTGCGCGTCTTCCGGCTCTCCCGGATCGTCGGCCCGGCGGCAGCGGTGGGGGAGCCGGGCACGGTCAAGGTGCCGGCCGACACCGACCTGCGTGCGCTGGTCGCCCGGATGGCCGGGGACGAGCCCGGCCGCACCGCGACCGTCCGCGTCCGCGCCGGCGCCGCCTGGGCCCTGCGCCGCGAGGCGACCGCGTGCACACCGGACGGGGACGGCTGGGACCGGCTCGAGCTCGGCTACTCCGACCCGGAGCGGTTCGCGGACCGGGTCACCGGCTACGGCGCGGATGCGGTCGTCACCGGCCCCGACGAGGCCCGCGACGCCGTCGTACGACGCCTGCAGGCGCTTGCCGTGGAGGCGCGATGAGCGGCTCTCTCGCGCAGCTGCCCCGGCTGCTCGCCCTGGTGCCCTACCTGCTCCAGCACCCCGGCGTGCAGACCGCCGAGGCGGCCGCGCTGTTCGGGGTGAGCGAGGAGCAGCTGCGCCGCGACCTCAACCTGCTCTGGGTCTGCGGCCTGCCCGGCCACGGGCCGGGTGACCTGATCGACCTCGAGTTCGAGGGCGACACCATCACCCTGTTCGAGCCGGCAGGCGTGACCCGCCCGCTGCGCCTCGCGGTCGACGAGGCACTCGCGCTGCTCGTGGCGCTGCGGACCCTGGCCGAGACG
Source organism: Frankiales bacterium (assembly GCA_025465135.1). Classification (GTDB taxonomy): domain Bacteria; phylum Actinomycetota; class Actinomycetes; order Mycobacteriales; family SCTD01; genus RYN-124. The sequence continues at coordinate 5,113 of JAODNA010000013.1, forward strand.
CCGGGCCTGGCGGACCGCGACGTCGTCGACCGCACGCTGGCCAAGATCGAGGAGGCCGCGGGGGCGGCGGGGGACAGGTCACAGCGGGTGGAGGTGGCGCTCGAGGGCGAGGAGCGGGTCCTGCCGATCGTGCGCGAGGCGCTGGAGCGCACGCGCCGACTGCACCTGGCCTACTACGTGCCGGGCCGCGACGAGACGACCGAGCGCGACGTCGACCCAATGCGGCTGCTCCTCGTCGAGGGCCGCAGCTACCTGGAGGGCTGGTGCCGACGGGTCGAGGCCGTCCGGTTGTTCCGGTTGGACCGGGTTGTGGCGATCACGCTGCTCGACATCCCGGCCGAGCTGCCGCCGGCGGCTACGGAGCGTGACATCTCGCACGGCCTGTTCCAGCCCTCCGCCGACGACGTGCTCGTCGCGCTCGCGCTCGGACCGGGGGCCCACTGGGTCGCTGACTACTACCCCTGCGAGTCGGTCGAGGACCTCGGCGACGGGACCCTGGTCGCCCGCCTGCGCACCCCGGACACGAGCTGGGTCGTCAGGCTCGCGCTGCGCTTGGGCGCGACGGCCCGAGTCGTCGAACCCGCGGCACTCGCAGCGCAGGTCCGAACGGCCGCATCCGACGCACTCCTGGCGTACGCCGGATAGTCCGTCTGCATCAAGAGCGCAAGAAGCAGCCGGTCGTCCATCAAGCCGGTCACTCAGCGTGCCGATGCCGCTGTTGTCGCCGAGAACAGGTGACCAGCAGCAACCGAAAGGGACCCGAGGCCATGACCACGATCAAGGCGTCCTGCCCCACCTGCGGGGAGGTGGAGCTCACCCCCGGCGACGTGTCGCTGATGGTCTGCAGCCACGCCCCGATGTCCTACTACTCGTTCTGCTGCCCCACCTGCACCGACGAGGTCCGCAAGCCGGCCGACGACCACGTCGTCTCGCTGCTGGTCTCCGGTGGCGTCCCCGCCCAGGTCTGGGAGCTGCCCGCCGAGGTGCTCGAGGCCAAGGCCGGCCCGGTGCTCACCTACGACGACCTGCTGGACTTCGCGCTCGAGCTCGGCTCCACGGACCTGCTGTCCGCCGCCGCTGCCTCACCCGTCCGCGCCTGACGCAACCCCGCTAGTTTGACCCGGTGCTCTGGGTCCTCCTCGACATCCTTCTCGCGCTGCTTGCGCTCGCCGGGCTGGGCCTGGTCGTTCTCGGGCTGTGGCGCAAGGTCAAGGACCTCGGCCGCGAGGTCGGCCGGGCGGGCGACGCCATCGGCCGCGCCACCGAGGACCTCGCCGACCTGCAGGCTCAGCTGCCCCCTCGCGCGTAGGCTGACTCTCCAACGAAGGTCCACCAACACCGCGTGAGGTCCCACCATGGATTTCCTGGGCAAGCCCGAGATCGTGATCCTGCTCCTCGTGATCCTCGTGCTCTTCGGCGCGAAGCGCCTCCCCGGCGCCGCCCGGTCCCTCGGCCAGTCGATGCGCATCTTCAAGGCGGAGACCAAGGGCCTGCGCAGCGATGACGACGCTGCCGTCGTCCCGCCCACCCCGACCGCTGCCACGACCGCACTGCCGACCGCGGGCGCCCCGGGCACGATGCCGGTCGCCGCCGTACCGCCCGCGGTTCAGGACCAGCAGGCTCCGCCGCTGCACCAGTAGTGACCCTGCTGTCCACGGCCGATCCGCGGAGCCGGCGTCCGCCCGACGGCCGGATGGCCCTCGTCGAGCACCTGCGCGAGCTGCGCAACCGCCTCGCCATCTCGCTGGTCGCCATCGCCGTCGGGGTGGTTGTCGCCTACTACCTCTGGCAGCCGATCTACGACTTCCTGCGCGAGCCGTACTGCCGTACGTCGCAGAGCGGCAAGGGCTGCAACCTCTACGCGCTGGGCATCTTCGACCAGTTCAAGGTGCGCCTGCGGGTGGCCTTCATCGGCGGCACCATCCTCGCCTCCCCGATCTGGCTCTACGAGCTCGGCGCCTTCATCACCCCGGCCCTGCACAAGAAGGAGCGGAGGTACGCCGCGGGCTTCCTGGTCTCGGCGCTGCTGCTGTTCCTCGCCGGGACGGTCCTGGCCTACCTGAGCATCAGCCGCGGGCTGCAGTTCTTCCTCACTCTCGGCGGCAGCCACATCGCCGTGATCCTGTCCATCCAGGCCTACCTGTCGTTCGTCACGCTGATGCTGCTGGCCTTCGGCATCGCCTTCGAGTTCCCTGTCGTCATCCTCTTCCTCAACGTCGTCGGCGTGCTCTCCGCTGCCCGCATGCGCGAGTGGCGCCGCGGCATGATCTTCGGCATCTTCGTCGCGAGCGCGTTGATCACCCCGACGCAGGACCCGTTCACCTTCCTCGCCATGGCGATCCCGCTCTGCGTGCTCTACGAGGTCTGCATCGTCATCGCGCGACTCCGTGAGCGCAGCCGGCGGCGGCTCGAAGCGAACGACCCGCTCGCGTCGCTCGACCCGGACACCCCGTCCTACGTCGATCCGCGACCGTCGTCTCTGTGACGCCCCGCCGGGTCGCGCTCGTCGTCAACCCGACATCCGGTCGTGGCCGGGCCGCGGCTGCCGCCGACGTCACGCAGGAGCGGCTGGTCGCGGCCGGCGTCGGTGTGCGAAGGCTGCAGGGCCGGGACGGCTCCGACGCGGAGTCGCTCTGCCGCGCCGCGGTCGCGGAGGGCATCGACGCGCTCGTGGCAGTCGGGGGTGACGGGATGGTGCACCTGGCGCTGCAGGCCTGCGCCGGCACACCGACGGCTCTGGGAGTCGTCCCGACGGGGACCGGCAACGACCTCGCACGGGCCCTGCAGCTGCCCATCGGTGATGCGGCCGGCTCGGCCGACCTGATCGTGCGGGGGGCCACGCGCCAGGTCGACGCCGTCCGGTCGGGCGACCGGTGGTGGGCCTGCGTGCTGGGGACCGGCTTCGATGCGGCCGTCAACGACCGGGCCAACCGGATGCGCTGGCCGAGAGGGAGACGGCGCTACGACCTCGCGATCGTGGCCGAGCTGCGGAGCTACCGGCCCGGTCGGTTCGTCCTTGTCGCTGACGGGATCCGCACCGAGGTGGACGCAATGCTGGTCGCGCTCGGCAACGCGCCGTCGTACGGCGGTGGCATGAGGGTGTGTCCCGGCGCCCGGCTCGACGACGGGCTGCTCGACGTCGTGGTCGTGGGCCCGCTCAGCCGTCGGCGCTTCCTGCGGCTCTTTCCCCGCGTCTTCGCCGGCACCCACGTCACCGACCCCTCGGTGACCGTGCAGCGCGCTCGCGAGGTCTCTCTCGACGGGCCCGCGACCGCCTCCGCCTATGCCGACGGCGAGCCGATGGGTCGGCTGCCCCTGACATCAACCGTAGTGCCGGGCGCGCTGCGGGTCATCGGCGTTCCTCCGGGCACGTAACCTGCAGGGGTGACCGGCGCAGCGACCGGTGGGACGCCCGCGGAGCGCTACGCGGCGTTCCGCCGACATCAGGGCGGGCCGGCCCTCACCGATTTCGAGACCGGCTACCCGTTCGGGCTCGACGCCTTCCAACGCACTGCCTGCATCGCGCTGGAGGACGGCCGCGGGGTTCTCGTCGCGGCGCCGACCGGCGCCGGCAAGACCGTCGTCGGTGAGTTCGCCGTGCACCTGGCCCTTCGGGCCGGCCGCAAGTGCTTCTACACGACGCCCATCAAGGCGCTGTCGAACCAGAAGTACAACGACCTCGTGCAGCGGCACGGGGCGGAGCGGGTCGGGCTCCTCACCGGCGACAACGCCATCAACGGCGATGCCGACGTGGTCGTCATGACGACCGAGGTCCTGCGCAACATGCTGTACGCCGGCAGCGACGCCCTTCGCGGCCTGTCGCACGTCGTCATGGACGAGGTGCACTACCTCGCCGACCGCTCCCGCGGCGCGGTCTGGGAAGAGGTGATCATCCACCTGCCCGAGGACGTCGCGCTGGTCTCGCTCTCGGCGACCGTGAGCAACGCTGAGGAGTTCGCCGACTGGCTGGTCACCGTGCGCGGCGACACCGAGGTCGTGGTCGAGGAGCACCGGCCTGTCCCGCTCTGGCAGCACGTCATGGTGGGCACCCGGCTCTACGACCTGTTCGTCGACGACGCGCAAGAGGAGGTCAACCCCGAGCTGCTGCGGCTCGCGCGCGAGGAGTCCCGGTGGTCGCCCCGCGACCGGCAGGGCCGGCCGGTGCGGCGGCCCGTCGCGAAGCGCCCTGAGGTCATCGAGCGGCTCGACCGCGAGGGCTTGCTCCCGGCGATCACCTTCATCTTCAGCCGGGCCGGCTGTGCCGCAGCGGTGGAGCAGTGCCTGCGGTCGGGTCTGCGGCTCAACACCGAGGACGAAGCCGGCCGGGTCCGCCAGACCGTCGAGGCGCGTACGGCGTCGATCCCGCGTGAGGACCTGCGGGTGCTCGGCTACTGGGAGTGGCTCGACGGTCTGCAGCGCGGGATCGCGGCTCACCACGCCGGGATGCTGCCGACGTTCAAGGAGGTCGTCGAGGAGCTGTTCCTGGCCGGGCTCGTGAAGGCGGTGTTCGCGACCGAGACTCTCGCACTCGGCATCAACATGCCGGCGCGCTCGGTCGTGCTCGAGAAGCTGACGAAGTGGAACGGTGACGCACACGTCGACGTCACGCCCGGGGAGTACACCCAGCTGACCGGCCGGGCGGGGAGGCGCGGCATCGACGTCGAGGGGCACGCCGTCGTCCTGTGGCAGCAGGGCATCGACCCGAAGTCGGTCGCGGGGCTCGCCTCCACCCGGACGTATCCACTGCGGTCGAGCTTCCGGCCGTCGTACAACATGGCCGTCAACCTGGTCGGCAGCGTCGGACGCGATCCGGCCCGCGCGCTGCTGGAGTCGAGCTTCGCGCAGTTCCAGGCCGACAAGTCGGTCGTCGGCCTGGCCAGGCAGATCGCGAAGAACCTCGAAGCCCTCGAGGGCTACCGCGAGGCGATGACCTGTCATCTCGGCGACGCGCAGGAGTACGGCGCCCTGCGGGCCGCCGTGAAGCGACGCGAGACGGAGCTGGCGAAGTCAGGTGCGACGCAACGGCGCGCTGCCGCGGCGCAGTCGCTGGAGAAGCTGAAGGTCGGAGACGTCATCCGCGTGCCGAGCGGCCGTCGCTCCGGGCTCGCCGTCGTCCTCGACCCGGGGGTCGGCATGAACGGCGACGCACACCCCCTTGTCGTCACCGAGGACCGGTGGGCGGGCCGACTCTCCCTGACCGACTTCCCGGCCGCCGTCGAGGCAGTCGCGCACGTGAAGGTGCCCCGCAGCTTCAACCACCGGACACCGCAGGCTCGGCGCGACATGGCCTCGACATTGCGCGCCTTGGGCCTGGCGCCGGCCGCCAGGTCGGGCCGCCAGAGGTCGTCGGCGGGGGACGACGACGTCCTCGTGCGGCTGCGCGCCGACCTGCGGCGGCACCCGGTGCACGGCTGTGACGACCGCGAGCAGCACATGCGGTGGTCCGAGCGCTGGCAGCGTCTTCGCACGGACACGGATGCCTTGGAGCGCCGGGTCGCGGGCAAGACGTCCTCGATCGCGCGCACCTTCGACAGCGTGTGCGACGTGCTGACCTCACTCGGCTACCTCGACGGCGAGGTCGTGACCGAGACAGGGAAGCAGCTCGCCCGTGTCTACAGCGAGGCAGACCTGCTCGTCGTCGAGTGCCTGCGTTCGGGAGCGTGGGACGACCTCACGGCGGCAGAGCTCGCAGCGGTGGCTTCCACGCTGGTCTACGAGAACAGGCGCCCCGACGAGTCCGTCCCGCGGGTCCCCTCGGGCGCGGTGCAGTCGGCACTTGCCGAGATGAGCCGGGTCTGGGCACGGCTCACCGAGGCCGAGTCGCGCGAGCGGCTGTCCTTCCTGCGCGAGCCTGATGCGGGCTTCACCTGGGCGGCCTGGCGCTGGGCGTCCGGGGCCCGGCTCGAGCAGGTGCTCGATGACGACCCCGACATGACCGCTGGGGACTTCGTCCGGTGGTGCAAGCAGCTGGTCGACCTGCTCAGCCAGATCGCACTCGTCGCCGCTGCCGGCTCGCCCGTGCGCCGCACGAGCCGGCAGGCCATCGACGCGGTCCGCCGCGGCGTCGTCGCCTACAGCTCCTTCGTATGACCGCTGACCGCGACAGCCGATGGGTTCCCACGGTCGCCGGGCTGCTCTGCGGGCTGGTCGGGATCGTCGACCTCGCGAGCGCCCTGTCACACGCCAACAGAGCACGCCTGCACACCTTGACCATGGTGGTGCCCGGCGCGCTGACCAATGCCAGCGCGGCGGCGACGCTCGTCACCGGGATCCTGCTGCTGCTGCTGGCGCGGGCCTTGAGACGACGCAAGCGGCGTGCCTGGCGGGCGGTCGTCGCCCTGCTCGCCGGCAGTGTGGCCCTGCACCTGCTCAAGGGCCTGGACGTCGAGGAGGCCGTCCTCGCCGGCGCGCTGCTGATCGCGCTGGTCGTCTGGCGTCGCGAGTTCCAGGCGAAGGGCGACCCCCGGACGCGGTGGCGGGCGGTCGCTGCCTTCCTGGGTCTGCTCGCGGCGAGTCTCGCTCTCGGCATGATGCTCGTCGGACTCCGCCACGACGAGCTGGCGAAGCCGTTCCGGTTCGGGACCGCTCTCGAGCAGGTGGCGCTCGGGCTGGTCGGCGTCGAGGGCCCGCTGCGCTGGGAGAGCGACGCCAGCGGCCGGTCGGCCGACGACCTGGTCGGCGATGCGCTGCTCGCGCTCGGCGTCTTCACGGCAGTCACGACCGCCTACCTGGTGCTGCGCCCCGCAGAGCCGCAGTGCCTGCTCTCGCCGGCGGACGAGTCGCGCATGCGGGAGCTGCTGACCCGCCACGGCAGCCGCGACTCGCTCGGCTACTTCGCGCTGCGCCGCGACAAGAGCGTGCTGTGGTCGCCGACCGGCAAGGCCTGCGTCGCCTACCGCGTCGTCTCGGGCGTGATGCTCGCGAGCGGAGACCCGCTCGGCGATCCTGAGGCATGGCCGGGTGCGATCGCCGCGTTCCTCGAGATGGCGGCCGAGCACGCATGGGTTCCCGCTGTGATGGGCTGCAGCGAGCAGGCCGGCACCGCATGGTCCCGCGCCGGCCTGTCCGCTCTCGAGATCGGCGACGAGGCGGTGGTCGACGTCGACGCCTTCAGCCTCGAGGGCCGGGCGATGCGCAACGTCCGGCAGGCAGTGGCTCGGGTCGAGCGCGCCGGCTACACGTGCGCGGTGCGACGGGTCCGCGACATCCCGCCCGAGGAGGGCGCGTCGCTCCGGCGGCAGGCAGAGGCGTGGCGCGGTGCGGAGACCGAGCGGGGGTTCTCGATGGCGCTGGGCCGCTTCGGCGACCGGCAGGACCCCGACTGCGTCGCGGTGATCGCCGAGCACGACGGAGCGCTGCGGGCCTTCCTCCACTTCGTGCCGTGGGGCCCCGACGGGCTGTCACTCGACCTGATGCGGCGCGACCGCACGGCGGACAACGGGCTCAACGAGCTGCTCATCGTGCGCACGATCGAGGCCGCGCAGACTCTCGGCGTACGACGGCTCTCCTTGAACTTCGCGGTCTTCCGCTCCTCGCTCGAGCGCGGTGAGCGGCTCGGCGCTGGTCCCTTCCTCAGGGCATGGCGGGCCGTCCTGCTGTTCGCGTCACGCTGGTTCCAGATCGAGTCGCTCTACCGCTTCAACGCGAAGTTCCGTCCGGTCTGGGAGCCGCGCTTCGTCTGCTACCCGACGGCCCGTGACCTGCCGCGCGTCGCCATCGCGGCACTCGAGGCGGAGGCCTTCCTGGTGTGGCCGCGGTTCCCGCGGCTCGTGCGGCGGGACCACCGGCCGGTCGCCGTCGGCTGACGTCAGCCGGCGGCTGCGAGGCCCGGCTCGTCCAGCCCGAGCACGCCGCGCTCGCGGCGTACGACGTCTGCGTAGTGCCGCACCTGCGCGGCAGCCCAGGCATCATCCCGGCCGGTCTCCGCGGCCAGCAGTCGCGCCGCATCCGGCGCCGCCGGCAGCCCCGCGTCCTTGGCCCGCAACGACAGGCGGAACCGACGGCTGAACACGTCATCGAGCGTCACGGCACCCTCGCACCGCGCGGCCTGCACGATCTCGGCCGCGATGTGCGGCGCGGACGGCGAGAGCGTCCGGCCGAGGTCGTGGTCGGCGGCGACGAGCGACAGGATGTCGGACGCCGCTTCGCCCGACTGCCGGACCAGGGTGGCGGCGACGTCACCGTCGAGGCCGAGCCCCGCGGCCGTGCCGGTCGTCTCGGCCAGCAGGTCGGCGTAGGACCGCGTGCCGGTCAGCGAGATCTCGTCGGTCCTGCACCGCGCCTTGCGGCCGTCACGCTCGACGATCCGGTCGACGACGTCCTTCGCCATGCGGCGGTAGGTCGTGAGCTTCCCGCCGGTGATCGTGAGCAGTCCGCCGCTGCCCTCGACGAGGGTGTGCCGCCGGCTGATGTCGGACATCCGCTCCGGCGAGCCGGTCGTCCCGGCCTCACGGATCAGGGGCCGTACGCCGGCCCAGGCGCCCAGCACGTCGCCGGCAGTCAACGAGCCGCGGAACACCGCGTTGCCCGCGGCAAGCACATAGTCGAGATCGGGCCCGGTGAGGGCGAGCTCCTCGACCGAGCCGTCGTACGGCGTGTCGGTCGTGCCCAGGATCGTCTGCCGGCCCCAGGGGATCGCGAACATGGAACGGCCGTCGCCCTGCTTCGACGGCAGCAGGATGCTCGCGCCGATCAGCGGCAGCCGCTCGCGCGGGACGACGACATGGACGCCCTTGCTCGGCTGCACGACGGCGGGCCGGCCCGGCTCCTCGAGGCCCTGCAGGCGGTCCACCCAGACGCCCGTGGCGTTGACCACGTGCCGGGCGCGGACCTCGACGACGCCACCGGCAAGCCCGTCGGCGAGAAGGGCACCGGTGATGCGGCCGTCGTCGTCCTTGATCAGGCCGGTTGCCTCGGCGTAGGGGATCGCCAGGGCGCCGAAGCGGCGAGCGGCCTGGACCACCGAGAGCACGAGCCGTGCGTCGTCGGTCGCGCAGTCGCCGTAGCGGTAGGCGTAGGCCAGCTCGCTGTCGGACAGCGCCGGGGCGAGCTCGATGGCTTCCTCGGCGCTGATGCGCTCGTGCCGGCGAAGGTCGCCGCTGCGGATGCCCAGCGCCGCGAACGCGAAGACGTCGTAGGTCGTCAGCCCGATGCCGAGCAGACGGCGCTTCGCGGTGTCGGGCCAGACGGGGTAGAGGAAGTCCATGGGCCGCACCAGGTGCGGCGCGAGCCGCATCAGGAGCTGGCGCTCCTGCACCCCCTCGCGGACGAGACCGAACTCGTAGTTCTCGAGGTAGCGCAGCCCGCCGTGCACCAGCTTGCTGCTCTTGCTGCTCGTACCGCTCGCGAGGTCGCCCTTGTCGATGACGGCGACCCGCAGACCACGCGACGCGGCGTCGAGGGCGACCCCGGCCCCGGTGGCGCCCATCCCGACGACGAGCACGTCGACACCGCCGGCGGCTGCGTCGGCGAGGTCGGCGGCCCGGGTGCGCACCGAGAACGGCTTGTTACCCACGAGTAGGATTCTGCCACCGATCCGCGCATTCGACACTCAGGCGCTGAGGGCTGTTTCGACAGCAGACAGGAAGCGGTTGAGGGGCGACTCGAGGCCCCAGCGGTCGGAGAGCTCCAGCAGCGCGGCAGGATCGCGCGGTCCGGGCCGCAGGGCGTCCTCCAACCGGGGGACGGGGAGGTCGCAGGCGACCCGCGTCACGGCGGGCGCGGCGGTCAGGTAGTCCCTGGCCGCCTCGAGCTTGGCCCGGGCCCCGGCCGGGAAGCCGTCGGTCGTCCCGGCATCGACGGCAGCGACGATCTGCTCGATCGTGCCGAACCGGGTCACGAGCGCGGCGGCTGTCTTCTCGCCGACGCCCTTGACCCCGGGCAGTCCGTCGCTCGGATCGCCGCGGAGCACGGCGAAGTCCGCGTAGGCCCGCCCGGGGATCCCGTAGCGCGCGGCCACGTCGCCCTCGTCGTACGGCCTCATCTTCTCGACCGTGTAGAGCACGCGTACCGGTTTGCTGTCGTCGACCAGCTGGAACAGGTCGCGGTCTCCGGTCACGACATCCACCGGGCCGGACTCGCGGGTGGCCAGTGTGCCCAGCACGTCGTCGGCCTCGTAGCCCTCGACGCCGGCGACGGCGACCCCCAGCGCGTCGAGCACCTCCAGCAGGATCGCGACCTGCGGAGCGAGGGACTCCGGCTCGGCCTCGGCGCCGTTCTCGGTGAGCCGATGGGACTTGTACGACGGAACGGCAGCCACCCGAAACGCGGGCCGCCAGTCGAGGTCGAGGCAGCAGACGAGTCGGGCCGGCTTCGTCTCGCGCACGACGCGGCCGACCAGGTCGAGGAACCCGCGCACCGCGTTGACCGGTGTGCCGTCCGGGGCCGTCACGGACTCCGGGACGCCATGGAACGCGCGGTACCAGAGCGAGGGTGCGTCCACGATCGTCAGCTGTCCGGTCACACGGGGAGCCTGTCACTGCTGCCGTAGCTGCTGCGCCAGGCTGGCCGGTGCACCCAGTCGCCAGCCGCGCCCGTCGCGCATGTCGGGGCGATCGCGGACGCCCTTCGTCCGCAGCATGCGCCGGTCCTCATCGGGCTCGTCGGGATGACGGTGCGCCGGACGTCGTCGAGCGGCGTCGTCGAGCGGCGCATACGCGTGGAGCAGCTCATCCGCCCGCCGCAGCTGCGCGTCGAGCTCGTCCGGCAGCGCGAGCTCGCCAGGTGGAAGCACCCAGAGGCGTTCGCCCGTCTCCATCATGAAGGGGACGGCCGGCCGAGGCGCCGCACCGCCACGAACTCGCACGTCGACGTGACCGCGGGCAGGGCTGTCGACCCTGGCGTGGAAGAGGCTCACGGCGGGCCTCGTCACGCCACCGAGCGGCAGCCACAGAGCACGCGCGAGCTGCCCCTCGAGCACGACCTGCCCACGACGCGCGAGCCAGCCGAGCTCCAGCCAGGCCGGGGTCCGCGCGGGACAGGACAGTGCCGGCGACTCGCCGAGTGCCAGCCGCAGCCGCTGGGTCAGCGACAGGTGCAGGTGCCGTCGCAACGCGGCGGAGTCGCCCGGCTGCAACCGGGGGACCAGCGCGAGATCCAGTCCGACTGCCGCCAGGGCCGCGTCGAGGGCGCTGGCGGCCGGCCGTCGGCGGCCGGACTCCCACGAGGCCCAGGTGCCGGTGGGGACGCCGACGGCAGCCGCGAAGGAGCGCTGGTCGAGACCGGATCGTCGGCGCGCGGCCCGCAGGACGTGACTCGGTTCCATCCGGGCAGCGTCCGGCAGGTGTTGCACCCGGCGGAGCGCCTCGGAGCAGGATGTGGATCGCGCGGCGTGTCGAACTGCTGTCACAGTGCAAGCGGCGCCGGGGCTCGCGTCGGCTCCCGCCCTGCTGTCCCGTTGACAGCAGTTCGACATAGGCCGGGGTGCCTAGGGTCGGGGCGGGATCGCGCCGCGCTGCGCGGCAGTAGCCTCACCCTCAGCAGCCCAGCGCAGGAGGAGACGTGCCGCCCGTCGTTCGCAGCCTGCCCTCGGCCGATGCCGAGGCGCTGCTCGAGCTCGCGCGCGACCTCGCTGACAACGAGCTGGCACCGCGGGCCGCGGAGATGGAAGCGCGTTCGGAGTTCCCCCGCGAGGTCTTCCGCACCCTCGGCAAGGCCGGCCTGCTGGGGCTCGCCTACGGCGAGGAGCACGGCGGGGGCGGTCAGCCCTACGAGGTCTACCTGCAGGTCCTCGAGGAGCTCAGTAGGGCCTGGCTGGCTGTGGGGCTCGGCACCAGCGTCCACACCCTCTCCTGCTACCCCCTGGCCGCGTTCGGCACGGCTGAGCAGAAGGACCGCTGGCTTCCCCACATGCTCGGCGGTGAGCTGCTCGGCGCCTACTGCCTCTCGGAGGCCGAGAGCGGTTCGGACGCTGCGGCCCTGAAGACCAGGGCCGTGCGCGACGGGAGCGACTACGTCGTCGACGGCGCGAAGGCCTGGGTCACGCACGGCGGACAGGCCGACTTCTACAACCTCATGGTGCGGACCGGAGGAGAAGGAGCCAAGGGCATCTCGTGCCTGCTGGCCGACAAGGACACGGCAGGGCTGCAGCCGCAGCCGCCGGAGCGGAAGATGGGCATGCGCTCGTCCCACACCGCCGCCATCCAGCTCGACGGCGCCCGCATCCCCGCGGATCGTCTGCTTGGCGACGAGGGCCAGGGCTTCCGCATCGCCATGAGCGCCCTCGACGGAGGACGCCTCGGGATCAGCGCCTGCGCCGTCGGCGTCGCGCAGGCGGCCCTAGACACAGCGGTCTCCTACACCAGGGAGCGCAAGCAGTTCGGGCAGCGGATCGCGGACTTCCAAGGGCTCTCCTTCCTGCTGGCCGACATGGCGACGCAGGTCGAGGCGGCGCGCGCGCTGTACCTCACGGCCGCACGCCTCCGCGACGCCGGCCGGCCCTTCGGCCCGCAGGCGGCGATGTCCAAGCTCTTCTGCACCGACACCGCCATGCGGGTCGCGACGGACGCCGTCCAGGCCCTCGGCGGCTACGGCTACGTCGAGGACTTCCCCGCCGAGCGCTACCTGCGCGAGGCGAAGGTCCTGCAGATCGTCGAGGGCACCAACCAGGTCCAGCGCATCGTCATCGGCAGGTCGTTGACCGGCCCATGACGGCCGACCTGGACGACGTCGACCGGCACGTCCTGCGCCTGCTCGCCGAGGACGGCCGCCGCAGCTACACCGACCTCGCCAAGGACACGGGCCTGTCCACCAGCGCGGTGCACCAGCGCGTCCGGCGGCTCGAGCAGCGCGGCGCCATCACGGGCTATGCGGCGCAGATCGACCCTCTCACCGCGGGCCTGCCGCTCACCGCCTTCGTGTCGGTCACCCCGATCGACCCCGCCGCCCCGGACGACGCACCGGAGCGGCTCGCGCACCTGCCCGCCATCGAGGCGTGCCACAGCGTGGCGGGCGACGAGAGCTACATCCTCAAGGTGCGGGTCAGCGACCCCGCGGCGCTGGAGACCCTGCTGCAGGACATCCGGGCCGCGGCGCAGGTCCGCACCCGGACCACCGTCGTGCTCAGCACCCCCTGGGAAGGAAGGACGCCGCCGCCACACAGCCAGGACTAGCGCGCAACAGAGCGGGTACGTGATCGCCCGACTCCGAGGAAAGGCGCGCACATGTCAACGGCGACTGTGACCTCAGGCGGCGGCACGATCCGCTCCCTGATCCCGGCCCGCATCGACCGGCTCCCGTGGTCGCCGTTCTTCACCCGCATGGTCATGGCACTGGGTGTCGCGTGGATCCTCGACGGGCTCGAGATCACCATCGCCGCCACCGTCATCCCGACACTCACCGACAAGTCCGCGCTCGGGCTGTCGAGCGGCGCGGTCGGTGCGGTCGCCTCCGTCTACCTGCTCGGCGAGGTCGTCGGCGCGCTGGTGTTCGGCAAGCTCTCGGACCGGCTCGGGCGCCGCAACCTGTTCATGGTGACGCTCGGCATCTACCTCGTCGGCAGCGGCCTCACGGCGTTCACTCTCGGCAGCAGCGCGGGCTGGGTCGCGTTCCTCTACGCCACGCGCTTCCTGGCCGGTGTCGGCATCGGCGGTGAGTACGCCGCCATCAACTCCGCGATCGACGAGATGATGCCCGCCCGCTTCCGCGGTCGCGTCGACATCGCGGTCAACGGGACCTACTGGGCCGGTGCGCTCATCGCCACCGTCGCCCAGCTCATCATCTTCAACAACATCGGGAAGGGCACGGCCTGGCGCATCGGCTTCCTCATCGGCCCGGTGCTCGGGCTCGTGATCCTGTTCGTCCGCAAGAGCCTGCCCGAGAGCCCGCGCTGGCTCATCATGAAGGGCCGGCAGGACGAGGCCGAGGCGCAGATCCACCGGATGGAGTCCTGGGTCAAGGAGAGCCAGGACGGCGAGCTGCCCGAGGTCGACGAGGCCAAGGCGATCGAGATCAAGCCGACGACCGACATGGGTTACGGCGCGCTCCTGAAGGTGCTGTTCCAGCAGATGCCTCGGCGGTCGGTTCTCGGCGCGACACTGATGATCACCCAGTCGTTCCTCTACAACGCCATCTTCTTCACCTACGGCCTGGTGCTGAAGCAGTTCTACAAGGTGCCGGACGGCCGCCTGCCCTACTACTTCATCGCTTTTGCGATCGGCAACCTCGCGGGCCCGCTGCTGCTGGGGCACCTCTTCGACACGGTCGGGCGCCGCAAGATGATCTCCGGGACCTACCTCCTGTCAGGCGTCCTGCTGACCGTCACCGCCATCCTCTTCCAGGCCCACGCGCTGACAGCCCTGACACAGACGATCGCGTGGTCGGTCATCTTCTTCTTCGCCTCTGCAGGCGCCAGCGCGGCCTACCTCACCGTCAGCGAGATCTTCCCGATCGAGGTCCGGGCCAAGGCGATCGCCGTCTTCTTCGCGATCGCGCAAGGCTTCGGTGCCCTCGGCCCGGTCATCTACGGCTCGCTCATCGGCGACGGCAAGGACAACAGCCGGCTGTTCCTCGGCTACCTGCTCGGCGCCGCCGTGATGATGATCGGCGGGGTCATCGCCGCGATCCTCGGCGTGGCAGCCGAGGGCAAGTCGCTCGAGGAGGTCGCGCTGCCGCTGTCGGCAGCACAGCGGATGACGCCCGCCTACCCGGCCGGACCGCTGGGACACGAGCCGATCGAGGGCCGCGTGAAGCTCCCCGGCCTCTAGCCCCCTGCGCTCAGCTCGGCGACGCGACGTACACGACGACGTCGTCCGGCACGCCCTTGACGCGGCCGAGGAGGAACGTCTTCTTGCGCCGGGTCGAGACCCGCTCGGGGTCCAGTCCCGCAAGGGTCCGGTCGGAGACCAGGATCTCGTCCGGTCCTGCCTTCTCGACGAGGCGGGCGGCGACGTTGACGTCGACGCCGAGGTAGTCGCCGCCGATCGCCCGCGGCGCGCCGGTGTGGATCCCCGCGCGCAGCCGCGGCCGGTACCCCGCGACCTCGAGGCCCCCGACGAGGCCACGCGCCTCGACCACGGCGTCGAACGCCAGCTGCGGCGAGGGGAACGTCGCCATGACGCCGTCACCGAGCCGCTTGACGACCATGCCGCGGTGCGCGAGCAGCGCCGGTTCGACGGCTCGCGCGACCGCGCGCAGCAGCACGAGGGCGTCCTCGTCGCCGGCGTGCACCGCCCACGTGGAGAAGCCGACCAGGTCGGTGAAGACGAGCGTCAGCTCGCGGTCGCCACGGCCCCGTCCGGTCCGCTCCAGGAACGACTGCCAGACCTGCAGCGCACCGAGCCCGAGCTCCTTCGAGGCCCGGGGCTGCTCGTCGAAGAGCCGGTCCGCCACGCGAGCGACGACGCTGGCGCCGTCGGAGCCGGCCGCCGACAGCGGGTCGCCGAAACCGGCATCGCCGGGCAGCGCCTGCCGGACCCGGCGCAGTGCCGCGACGAGCCCTGGACCCTGGTCCGCGCGGCGCACCGCAGTTGCGATGCGCGCGGCTCGGCTCGGCGTCGTCACCGGCCAACCCTAGCGATGGCTCAGAGCTGGAACCCGAGGTCGGCGGTCGTCTCCTCGGTGTCCATCTGCGCCTTCTGCAGCTTGCCGGCGTAGTCCCAGTTCATCGACTGCCAGCGGGTGAACTGGTCGAGCACCCACACACCGCTCTGCCGCGACCCGTTGCCGGACTTGCCGTTGCCGCCGAAGGGCAGGTGCGCTTCGGCGCCCGACGTGGAGTTGTTGACCGAGAGCATCCCGGCGCTGACGCGCTCCCGGAAGCGGAACGCGTGCAGGGGGTTGCTCGTGTAGATGGCGGACGACAGGCCGTAGCCGTGCCCATTGGACAGCTCGACCGCTTCGTCGAACGACGAGAACCGCATCACCGACACGAGCGGGCCGAACGTCTCGTTGCGGTAGAAGGCGTCGTCGGGACGCACGCCGGTGACGATCGTCGGGTGCGCGTACACACCGGCCTCCGGATCGCCGACAAACCCCCTGCGGGGGTTGGACCTCGTGATCCGCCCAGTGCCCGTCGAGCCGTGCAGCTCGTGGTGCGGCTGCACCTCGCCGAGCCACTTCTCGAAGCCCTGCAGGAACCGCTCCGACAGCATCGGGCCGTAGAGCACATCGCCGGTGGGATCGCCGACAGCGGCTGTCTCGGTCCGCTGCACGAACCGCTCGAGGAACGCGTCGTAGACGTCGTCGTGGACGATCGCGATGCCCAGCGACGTGCAGCGCTGGCCCGCGGTGCCGAAGCCCGAGAACAAGGCACCTTCGGCCGCGAGGTCCAGGTCCGCGTCGGGCATCACGACGAGCGGGTTCTTCCCGCCCAGCTCCAGGCACGGGTTCTGCAGGTGACGCCCGGCCAGCTCGCCGATCCGCACCCCCACCTCGGACGAGCCGGTGAAGCCGATCTTCTGCACGAGACCGAGCGACAGCGCCTGGGACAGGCCGTCGTACGTCGTCGGACCGTCGGCGTGGACGGTGTTGAGGACGCCGGCAGGAAGGCCCCCCGCGACGAAGAGCTTGGTCAGCGCGTCGCCGAGCGCGGCGGCGTACTCCGCCGGCTTCCAGACGACGGTGTTGCCGCAGAGCAGCGCGGGCACGAGGTACCACGAGGGCACGGCCACCGGGAAGTTGCCGGCGGTGATGATCCCGGCGACACCCACCGGGACGCGGAACGTGAACAGCTGCTTGTCCCGCATCTCCGACGGCACCGTGTGGCCGTAGAGCCGTCGCCCCTCACCGAGGAAGAAGTCGCAGGTGTCGATGATCTCCTGCACCTCGCCGAGCGCCTCCGCCTTCGGCTTGCCGACCTCGCGCACGACGAGGTCCGCCAGGGCGTCCTTGTTGCTCTCGACGAGGCGGCCGATCGCCGCGATGACCTTGCCGCGGATGGGAGCGGGTGTTGCCGCCCACCCCTTCTGGGCGGCCGTCGCGACGCGAAAGGCCTCGACGATCTGTCCGGCCGACGCGAGGGACACCTCGGCGATGACGTCATCCAGGCGGGCGGGGTTCGTCGTCGTGAGGGTGCCGGCGTCGCCCTTCATCGGCCTGCCGTCGACGTGGGAGTTGATGCTGGGCTTGCTCAAGACGGGAGCTCCTTGGACAGAACGCGGTCGAGCGCGGAGACGCCGGCCTCGAGGTCGGCGGGCGAGACGGTGAGGGCGGGGCGGAAGCGGATGCTTCTCCCTCCACAGCCGAGCAGCAGCACTCTTTCTTCCTCACGGAGCGCGGTGAGCACCCGGCTTCGCAGCTCGGCGTCGGGCAGCGAGAAGGCGCACATCAGACCGCGCCCGCGGACGTCGGTGACGGCGGGGTGCTTGCCCGCGAGCTCGTCGAGGAGCAGCCGCAGCCGCTCGCCGGCCATCGCGGCCCGCTCGATGAGGCCGTCGCTCTCGATGACCTCCAGGATCCGTCGGGCCCGGACCATGTCGGTGAGGCTGCCGCCCCACGTGGAGTTGATCCGCGAGCCGAGAGCGAACACGTTGTCTGCGACCTCGTCGACCCGGCCGCCGGCCATGACGCCGCACACCTGCGTCTTCTTGCCGAAGGCGACGACGTCGGGCTGCACGCCCAGCTGCTGGTAGGCCCAGGCCGTACCGGTCAGGCCGCAGCCTGTCTGGACCTCGTCGAGGACGAGCAGCGCGTCGAACTCGCGGCACAGCTCCTGCATCGCCTGCAGGAACTCCGGCCGGAAGTGGTGGTCCCCGCCTTCGCCCTGGATGGGTTCGAGCACGAAGCACGCGATGTCGTGGCGGTGCCTCTCGAAAGCGGCCCGCGCCGCTGCCAGGGTGACCCGTTCGGCAGCTGCGACATCACGACCGGCGGCGAGGTACGGGGCCGGGATCCGGGGCCAGTCGAACTTCGGGAACCGCGCCACCTTCACCGGGTCGGTGTTGGTCAGGGACAGCGTGTAGCCGCTGCGCCCGTGGAAGGCGTGCTCGAGGTGCAGCACCTTCGTGCCCAGGTCAGGGTCGAGGCCGTGCGCCTCGTTCCAGCGACTCTTCCAGTCGAACGCCACCTTCAGCGCGTTCTCGACCGCGAGCGCACCGCCTTCGACGAAGAACAGGTGCGGCAGGGCCGGATCCCCGAGCACCCGCGCGAACGTGTCGACGAACCGTGCCATCGCGACCGAGTAGACGTCGGAGTTGCTCGGCTTGTTCATCGCCGCGCACAGCAGGTCGGCGCGGAAGACCGCGTCGTCCACCAGCGCCGGGTGGTTCATCCCGAGCGCGCTCGAGGCGAAGAACGTGAACAGGTCGAGGTACGACGAACCATCGCGGGCGTCGACCAGGCGCGAGCCGACGCTCGCCTCGAGGTCGAGCACGAAGTCGAACCCGTCGACGAGCAGGTGCCGGGCCAGTGAGCGGTGGACACCCGCCGGCTGCAGCTGCGAAGGGACGGTCATCGTCATGGGGTAAGGGTAGCGGGACATCTTCCTGTCTCCTAGCATCTCGACGGGCCATCTTCCCGGCCTCAGCGGGCGGGCTAGCGTCGGGCGGTGCCCACGACCCTGTGGCGGTGCGGCCGGGTCAGGACGCCCACGGACCCCCACGCCGACGCCCTCCTCACGGAGGGGAGCGCTGTCGTCTGGGTCGGCGCGCAGAGGAGCGCCCCGCATGCCGACGAGGTGGTGGACCTCGACGGCGCCTGGGTCGCACCCGCTTTCGTCGACGCGCACGTCCACGCCACCAGTACCGGGTTGGCCCTGACCGGGCTGGACCTGACCGACGCGCCGTCGTTGGCCGTGGCGCTCAGCCGGGTCGAGCAGGCCGCCCGGGCCGCGCGCGGGGGAGCGGTGCTCGGAACCGGCTGGGACGACACCCGCTGGCCGGAGCGGCGCGCGCCGACCTCCGCCGAGCTCGACCGCGCGTCCTACGGCGGCGTGGTCTACCTCGCCCGCACCGACGTGCACTCGGCGGTCGCCTCGAGCGCTCTCCTGGCGACGGCCCCCGAAGCCGCTGCCGCGCAAGGGTTCCTGCCCGACGGCCTGGTGCGGCAGGCCGCCCACCACGTCGTTCGGCGCGCGGCGTACGCCGCGGTGACACCGGCGCAGCGCAGGCGCGCTCAGGAGCACACGCTGCAGCGCGCCGCCCAGCTGGGGATCGGCTGCGTGCACGAGTGCGGCGGCCCCGACATCGCCGGCGAGGACGACTTCCGGGACGTGCTCGCACTCGACCACCCGGTGGAGGTGGTCGGCTACTGGGGTGAGCTCGACGGGATCGAGCGGGCCCTCGACCTCGGCGCGCGCGGAGCCGCGGGCGACCTGTTCGTCGACGGCTCGCTCGGCAGCCACACGGCCGCCCTGTGCGCGCCCTACGCCGACCTCGACTCCACCGGTGCCCAGTACGTCGATGCCGCTGCCGTCCACCGCCACGTCACCGCCTGCACCCGCGCCGGCCTGCAGGCCGGGTTCCACGCGATCGGCGACGCGGCTCTCGACGCTGTCGTCGACGGCATCGCGCGCGTCGTCGACGAGCTCGGCGCCGCGGCTGTCCGGGCGCGTCGTCACCGCGTCGAGCACGCGGAGCTGCTGACGCAACGGCACGTCGAGGCGCTGTCGTCGTACGGCGTCGTGGCGAGCGTGCAGCCGGGCTTCGACGCGCGATGGGGCGGGCCGGCCGGCATGTACGCCGAGCGGCTCGGTGCCGCGCGGGCGGCATCCATGAACCCCTTCGGGGCGCTGGCCGCGCGCGGGGTGGTCCTCGCCCTCGGGTCCGACAGCCCCGTCACCCCGCTGGACCCCTGGGGCACCATCCGCGCCGCCGTGCGGCACCGCACGCCCAGCAGCGGGCTGTCCGCCGAGGCTGCTTTCGCCGCGCACACGACCGGCGGACGATGGGCCGCGGGCGACGCCGCGACCGGCGACCTCGAGCCCGGAGCCGCCGCGACCTTCGCGGTCTGGGACGCGGGAACCGTCCGTCCGGGGGCCCTGCCGGCCCTTGACGGACCGGATCCGACCTGCCTGCGGACGGTCGTGCGGGGCGTCACGGCCTTCCGGCGAGGTTAACCGCGGTTTTCACCCGTCGAGGTGCCTCGACGAACCGCCGCGCTGACCTGCACAAACGCGCAAAAGCCCAGGTCAGAGGGCGGTTGACAGCGCGGGGGTACTACTGAGTAGTGTCCCGCCGTCAGCACAGGACGGGCCGTGATCCGCCCGGTTTCTGCCACCTCTGGTCCTGGGCATCCAACACGCGAAGTCACCACTTCGGCGTGCTGGGCTCCAGCGTCAGGATGCGGGGGAGCGAGCCGGTCGGAGCAACGGACGTGGGGGGAGAGATCCCGGGCCAGAGCCCGGTGGCCCAGTAGACAACGGCAGGCCGGCGGCACCCATCCGCCGGCAGGTCGGTCCGAAGGGCCACCGGGTTTTTGCCTGTCCGGCGCACCGCGCCGATGCGCGAGAATGCTCCTGTGACATCGGCCGCAGTGACCCGCGCGCACCCGGCCGCCACGTCACCCGCGCGGGTGCGTTCCCCGCAGCCGGTCCTGCGACTGGCGATCGCCGCGATCGCCGGCCTGCTGCTCGACCTCGCGTTCCCACCGCACGACCTCTGGTGGCTGGCGCCGTTGCCCGTCGCGGCGCTCACGGCCGTCTGCCGCGGCGTCACGGCTCGCCGCGGCGCGTTGCTCGGGCTGGCGACCGGATCGGCCTTCTTCGCCGCGCTCCTCGTCTGGACCGGCACGATCGCCGGTGCCGGCGCGTGGCTGGCGCTCGCCCTGCTGGAAGCAGGGTTCGTCGCGCTTCTCGGCGCGGCCCTGGCCGTCGTCACCCGGCTGCCCGGCTGGCCGGTCTGGGCGGCCGCCGCCTGGGTCGGCGAGGAGGCGCTGCGCGACCGGCTGCCGTTCGGCGGCTTCCCGTGGGGCCGGCTCGCCTTCAGCCAGGCGGACACCTGGGTGACCCCGCTCGCGGCCATCGGCGGCGCCCCGCTGGTCACCTTCGCCGTCGCAATGGTCGGCAGCGCGATGGCCGCGGTCGCCGTGCGCTCCGGCCTACGCGCCGCCCTGGCTGGCGCCGGCCTCGTGCTCGTCGTCGCGCCCTTCGTGCCGACGCCGACGTCGGGGCATGAGGTCACGATCGCCGTCGTGCAGGGCAACGTGCCGCGCCTCGGGCTCGACGCGTTCGCGCAGCGGGCCGCGGTGCTCGACAACCACGCCAGCGCGACGCACGACCTGGCCGCGGCGGTCCACGCCGGTCGACAGCCCCGGCCGGACCTCGTCATCTGGCCCGAGAACGCCTCCGACCTCGACCCCTACACCGATCCCGGAGCCGCCGCGACGATCGAGTCCGCCGTGCGCGACATCGGCGTCCCGGTCCTGGTCGGCGCGGTCCTCGACGGACCGGGCGACAAGGTGCGCAACGCCGGCATCGTCTGGGACCCGACGACCGGGCCCGGCCAGCTCTACGTCAAGCGGCACCCGGTGCCGTTCGGGGAGTACATGCCGTTCCGGTCCCTCGCCCGACGCATCAGCAGCAAGGTCGACCTGGTACCGCGCGACTTCGCCCGCGGCAGCAAGCCCGGTGCCCTGGACGTCGGCCCGGCCCGCCTGGCCGACGTCATCTGCTTCGAGGTCGCGTACGACGGGGTGGTGCGCGACGCCGTTCGTGCAGGCGGCAGGCTGTTGGTCGTGCAGACCAACAACGCGACCTTCGGTCGCACCGGCGAGACCTACCAGCAGCTGGCGATGGGACGGCTGCGTGCGGTCGAGCACGGCCGGACAGTCATCGTGGCGGCGACCAGTGGCGTCAGCGCGGTGATCGCGCCGGATGGACGGCTCGCTGCGCGCACGGCCGTGTTCCGGCGCGATATCCTCGTCCAGCGCGTCGCCTTGCGCAGCGGGTCGACACTCGCCACGCGCCTCGGCGTCCTGCCCGAGCTGCTGCTCGCGGCGGTCGCCGGGCTGTCTCTGGGCGCGGCCCTGCTGCGCACGACGGTGCGCCGATGACGCTCGGCCGCGTCCTGGTCGTCGTACCGACGTTCAACGAACGGGACAACCTGGAGATCATCGCGCAGCGCCTGCGGTCCGCCGTCCCCGACGCGCACCTGCTGGTCGTCGACGACAACAGCCCGGACGGGACCGGCAAGCTCGCCGACGAGCTGGCCGACCGCGACGACCACGTGCACGTGCTGCACCGCGATGCCAAGAGCGGCCTCGGGGCGGCCTACGTCGCCGGCTTCGCCTGGGCCCGCGAGCACGACTACGACGTCGTCGTCGAGATGGACGCCGACGGTTCGCACGCACCCGAGCAGCTGCCCCGGCTCCTCGCCGCGCTCGAGAACGCCGACCTCGTCCTCGGCAGTCGCTACGTCCCTGGCGGCTCGGTGGTCAACTGGCCGCGGTCGCGCGAGCTGCTCTCGCGCGGCGGCAACCTCTACACCCGGATGCTCCTCCGGCTGCCGCTGCAGGACGCCACCGGTGGTTACCGCGCCTACCGCCGGTCCGTCCTCGACACGCTGCCCCTCGGCGAGATCTCGTCGCAGGGCTACTGCTTCCAGGTCGATCTCGCCTGGCAGACGTGGCAGCAGGGCTACCGGGTCGTCGAGGTGCCCATCACCTTCGTGGAGCGCGAGCGGGGCGAGTCGAAGATGAGCCGCAAGATCGTTGTCGAAGCGCTGTGGCGGGTGACGCTGTGGGGCCTGCGCAGCGGCCGGTCCAAGGGCGCGGCCGGCCTGGACGCGGGCTGACGCCGTGCCGGCGCTCGTCGGGCTCTTCGTGCTCGTGCAGATCGTCGAGATCTGGCTGCTGATCCAGGTCGGCCACGCCATCGGCGGCTGGCAGACGCTGCTGCTGCTCGTCCTCGACTCAATCCTCGGCGCCGCCCTCCTGCGGCGTCAGGGGCGGCGGACCTGGCGTGCCTTCCGCCTCGCCCTCGAGGAGCGCAGGCTGCCGGCGAAGGAGGTTGCCGACGGCGCCCTGGTGCTCGTCGGCGGCACGCTGCTGCTGACGCCGGGGTTCTTGTCCGACATCGTCGGTGTGCTCTGCCTGCTGCCGCCGACCCGCTCGCTCCTTCGCCCGATGCTGACCCGGGTCGTGGCCCGGCGCCTGGGCGTCGCGGGACTCAGCGCCCGGCGGGGGGCGCGGAGCCGGCCCGCGTCGTACGACGTCATCGACGGGGAGGTCGTCGACGGCCCGAGCGGGCAGGGGCAGACGCACGAAGGGCCGCCTCCCCGCGGGAGACGGCCCTAGCGGCGGTTGAGCTACGCGCTCTTCTTGCCGCGGCTCTCGGACTTCGCGGCGGCCTTGACCCGGCCCTGGTACTCGTGGAGGACGGCGAGGCGCTCGGACAGGACCTCCTCGAGCTCGGCGACGCTGCGCCGCTCGAGCAGCATGTCCCAGTGCGTGCGGACGTGCTTGACCGGCTTGGCCTCAGGCTGCTCGCCGTCGCGCAGCAGGGCTGCGGCGCCGCAGACGCGGCACTCCCAGCGCGGCGGGACGTCGGCCTCGGCCGCGAACGGCATCACCGTGGCATGGCCCTCGGGGCAGTCGTAGGTCGCCTGCAGCCGCGGTGCGAACTCGGTGTGCCGGTCGCTCTCGTAGCTGAC